>CAZAWQ010000308.1:0-18661 GCA_964488585.1 uncultured Roseivirgaceae bacterium | reverse complement strand
GTAGTATCAGGTTCATTTGAAGCTACTTTCAATGGACGTCCTTCTGTCACCGTTGACTATGGTGACGGAGCATGCGATAACAAAGCAACCGCTTCAAGGGGAGATCACTCCATAACTTTCGAAATAGACTGAGTTAAGTAGGAAGTGATCTAAGTCTGAGGAGTTCTATACCTGTTGCCACCAGCAGGAAAGCAAATAACAATATTTCGATTTCCACAGGTCCGAACCTGCCAGGAAGAATTCCCGCACTGGAAAGAACAAATACCAGTAGGGCGATCAAGGTACAGACGGGAATTAGTAGTCCTGGGCTTTTATTACTTAGAACCCCTACCAGGATCAAGGGACCCAACATGGCAGTTCCGGCGAAACTGGTTCGAGCCAACAAAACCAAATGTTCGGAACTGAGAATGGAAAATATCAATGCTATTACTCCAAACACCAAAATGAATACCCTGGTAATGGCCAAGGCCTTTTTGTCATCGATGGTTAGTAATGACCGAAGCTCTGTACCCAAAGCAAAAATTTGAGAATCAGAGGTTGAAATAGCAGCTGCAATCAAACCGATTAATCCCAGGGCGGCGATAGCTGGCGCCTGATCATAAAGCAGTACATGTCCAATGAATTCCTGAACGGAACTATCCGGATAAAGAACTGCGCCATACATCCCCATAAACATAGTTGGAAGAATTACCAGGGTTGCAAAAATGCCCAATCCTATGGCCATTCTACGCAGAGCGGAATTACTTTTCATAATGATTACCCTGGTGGATATCTGAGGCTGCGTAAAAGGAAGAATCACTATCGAGATTGCAGAAATAATATAAAACTGGGTGGTGAACAATCCCTTGGGTCCAGGAACCGACAATAAGGCAGCATTGACAGATTCGACCTTGGCGAACATATTAGCAATACTTCCAAATTCACTTAAACAGTTCAAGCCTATTATCCATATGACCACAAAGAGGATAATACCTTGTAGTGTATCGTTATACATAATTGCTCGTAAGCCCCCAATTTCGCTATAAATGATCATGATGGCTACGATCAAGGAACTCCAAGCCCAAACAGGCATTGCATTGGGAAAGGCCGCGTTCAAAAATATGGATACACCCCGAATTTGAACAGAAATATATGGGATCAGAAAGATTACTACGCCCGTAAAGGCCACATAACCTGCGAATTTATAGCCATAGGCACGCGTAAGTAAGCCGGCCATTCCTTTATAGTCTTTAGATCGGGCCTTTGATCGTATGGCCACCCCCACCCGAATCAGTACATAAACCATCATGGCATCGGCGACTCCAAGAAATATCCATGCTCCTATGCCATGGGTCCGGAAAAAATCAGGCATCCCGATTACCGTAAAAGCACTAAATATGGTAGCAGCCGTGGTAAACAGGCCCAGAAGCATACCAAGGTTTCCACCGGCCAACAAATAATTAGAAGTGGTTTTTTCTTTTACTCGGGTTCTTCGACCCAAATAGATCAGTATGGCCAGGTAAATTGTACCGGCAATTATAAAACTAGTTATCATCGGGACCCTCCTCCTGTAGTTTTGATGCTATGTAGGCCAATAACACATATAATATGCAAAACAGCACTCCAACCCACACTGTATAGGGAATACCCATAAATTTAGGATTGATCTGACCTGCAGGAATTAGCAGACTACTGAAACTGGCAATTGCCATTGTTATGAAAATGACATCAGTCAACCATATTGATTTAAATTTCTTCTTCATGGTTATTTATTTATAATCTAGATATGGTAAGGCCGCCATCGACCGCTATTACATTACCAGTGCTGTAGGGGAAAGTTCCTACGGCCAAGCTTGCCACCACCTTTCCAACATCACTGGGAACCCCCAACCGGGATTCAACAAACAATCCCTGATCTCTGAGCTTTTGATACTTGTCCATCACACCAGCTGTCATATCTGTTTCTATAACTCCAGGGCGTACTTCGTATACCGGAATCCCAACTTCGCCCATACGAACTGCGAACAGCTGTGTCATCATACCCATGCCAGCCTTTGAAATACAGTATTCACCTCTTTGGATTGAAACCAGTGAAGCTGATACAGAGCCAATATTGATTATACATCCTGAATACTCAGCATCCGATTTCTTGCAATCAACCATGTGATTGGCCAGCTGCTGGGTCAGAAAGAATGGACCCTTTAGATTAATGTCCATCACCCGGTCATAACTCTCTTCTGATAAGACCAGTAAATCGTTACGATCTACCGGTGCCACACCGGCGTTATTGATGAGCACATTGAGTTGCCCAAAAGAGTCAAGTACTGCAGTCACTAAATTTGTTCGGTCTCCCGGTTGAGAAATATCGGCCTGACAATAGATCACCTCTACCCCCAATTCCTTTAGCTCGGATACTGTCTCGGTAACATGACTTTCATCTCTTACTCCGTTTAACGCAAGATTGAAACCCTTTTTGGCCATTTCTTTGGCAATTCCTAATCCTATACCCCTGGTTCCACCGGTGATCAACGCATTCTTCTTCATGACTCCAGCTTTTGCTTTATCTCCTTTAACTGTGCAGCCTCAGGCATTTCCTTATAAAACGGATCCAAGGGAAAACATCCAGAAATCATCCCTTGTCTGGGTCCTGTAGTACAATCTGAAAATGTCCTGCATATTTTTGACCTTTTCAGGCCGTTGCCCTCCAGTATATCCGCAGGCATATCGGGATAGCTTAGAACCATCCGACCCAGGCCTACAAAATCTGCCCGTTCTTGTTCCACCACAGCTTCTGCAACCTGTGGCAGCCATTCTTGAAGATAGGAGTATGCCGAACCAACAATCTTCATTTCAGGGAATTGTTTCTTGATCTCCCCGGTAATTTGAATTTGTCGGGCTACGCCGACTAACGGGTCTTCAGGGGGCAAATAGCCGTCGGAGGGAGGAAACAATGCTGGTCTTTGAATATGTGGCACGTAATAGGGGCTTCCGGCTGTGATACAGACCAATTCAATTCCCAGATTCTTGAATATCTCAAATAGTTGAAACACTTCGTTAAGGTCCTCACCCTGTCCGGATTCATTACCACCAAATCCTTCCGCATATGACCTTTTAGTATTCCAGGGCTGCCCTACACCATCTTCTCCCTGTTTGAATGGAATCCAATCGAAGGCGCTAAGTCTTACTGCTACAGGTATGTTGCTGGTGGCTCGTATGCCCGCTACAATTGATCTCAGAAACTGCGTACGGTGCTCCAGGCTTCCACCATATTTTCCTGGTCTGTTGAAGGCGCTTAGAAACTCATGTCCCAAATATCCATGACAATGTTTGATGTCAACAAAATGAAATCCTGCATCCGAGGCCAATTGTGCAGCAGCTACAAAATCATCCACCAACCGGTCAATGTCGGAATCGGTCATTAGTGGATAATTTGTAGCAAGTCCTAGTTTTTCGTCCAATACGGAATGTCGATACAGAATAATTGGCTGACCTGGCTTTCCTTTGGTGGGACGTGCAAATCGTCCTGAATGAGTAAGTTGTAGTCCAACTTCCAGATCAGAAGAATTACCAAATCGTTGCTGATGTTGGTCACTGATTTCCTGATACATTCCCTTATAAATATCCAGGTTTTTTGGATTTATCATTAACTGGTTGGGGTTCGCTCGTCCCTCTGGACGAACGGCAACCGCCTCGCAACCCCATAGCAGTTTAGCTCCACTAATTGCAAAATTATGCCAACGTCTTTTAGTTAAATCCGTGGGGAGTCCGTCGGCGGTGCCATCCCATCCTTCCATGGGAAGTATACAAAATCTATTTCCTATTTGTTTGCCTGATTTCAAAGACAGGGGCCTGGCCAGTGCAGAGCTTGCTGGCTCACTCAATTCGTCTTTAAAAGGCAGCTCCAAATTCAACTCATTGATATGACTTTTAAAATCTTCACTGGTTTTAAGTTGGGCAATTCGCTTATATCTGGGTTTTGATTTAGCCATTCGATTGTCCTATTGCGTCAAAAAAAGTAAAATAAGTTTCCCCTTTTATAATTCTGTTTAGATATAGCGCCAGCTCCCGGGCATGATAATCCCCCCACATACAAGATTCACCATAGGGAATATCGCTACCATCAGGTATGTGATCCCAACCATTGGGCCGGTGATAAATCGAATGTAGTATTAATCCCTGATGGTCCTTTTCATAACTTAAATAAGGTTCATCTAGCAAGTTTTTACACACAGTCAGGCCTGCTGACCAGTATTTTTGATGGTCACTATCTCCTCTTTTTCGTAAATAACTTCCCAATCTAAGCAGACCCTGTGCCCCAATTGCTGCTGCAGAACTATCTACCGGTTCATAGTCATTATAAGGATTTGAATCAACCTCACGCCAGTCCGGGATTTGCGCAAGACCTGGAGCTCCGGTGTCCCAGTACGGAATGCCATCCTTGGCGGTATTCTGAAGGTAGAAATCACAAGTGGCCTTGGCCGCTGTCAAAAATGTGGACTCCAGTTTTTCCTTTCCTCCCAACTCTGCCACTTCCGGGATTTCCCCTTGACTCTGAATAAACTCCAATTGCTCAGCAAATCCTAACATGGCCCAAGCCAAGCCACGAGTCCAGGTGGAGTATCCACTATAACCCTGTTGTGTCCCTGGGCACCGAAAATTACCGTCAATTGTATTAAATACGGATTCATGGGCAGTCCTTCCCAAAACATCATAATGATCTCTACCGGCTCCATAGAATATCGAGTATTTCGCAGTAGCCAGTGCATGCTGCATAGCCCTTAGTAACAAATTGATTTTGATATCATTTTCTTCTGAGGCATGGTGTCCCAACAAATGACCCACAACCAAAACCCGAATGGTCCTTATGGTATCTACAAATAGGGAATGAGGGCCATTAAAAGAGTAGATAAACCCCCCCTCAGGCAGTGAAGTCCATCGTCTGGCCTGTACAGATGCGGACAGCTTAAGTGCCAACGTGTAAAACTCCCGCATCCATTCCTGCTCCGGGTATCGGCCTTCATTCATTAACCTGAGCAAATTTCCATAAGTACTTTGGTTATTGAAGCCATGATCGTGTACCCCAAAATGGCTGACATGAGTGGCCATTTTATCCCTGGTATTCTTGATACCCAGTTCCAAAAAATACTCATCACCAGTAGCATCAAATTGCAAAATAGAGGAACCGTATTGAAATCCCTGGGTCCAGTCCGTCCAGCTACGTGCTTGGTAAGTGCCTTTTATGGTAACAACAGGTGATCCGGAAGATCCATCATAATTGTTCTCAATACTTTTTATTTTTTCACCGGACAGTTTCCAAAACTGATCTAGTTGTTCCTTTAGATCAAATTCGGTTATATCTGTGTTAATTCGCATCTATTCTTTTTTCAGTTTCTTAGTAACCTATTATCGAAAACGATACTATTTCATAATCAAACGATAAATGCCCTTCCCCTCCACTCCCACATACAGAAATCCATCCGGGCCCTGTTCTACATTTCTTACCCGACCTATTCCTTCAGCAATTTTTTCCTGGGAAACGATTTTATCGCCATCAACCTTAGCGTGTACCAGATAACTAAACTTAAGGGATCCAACCATCAAGTCCCCATCCCAACCTGGATATTTGTTGCCACTTACTATTGTCAATCCACAGGGGGCAATAGAAGGCACCCAATAAACTACCGGGCTTTCCATACCAGTTCTGATCGTGTCCTCAGCAAAGGTGGTTCCGTCGTAATTGATTCCATAGCTTAGTATGGGCCACCCATAATTTTTTCCAGGCTTCACCAGATTTATTTCATCCCCTCCCTGCGGTCCATGTTCATGAGACCAAATCCTACCATTGGCTTGATCAATGGCTAAACCTTGAGGGTTTCGGTGGCCGAATGAATAAATTGCTTTCTTCGCATTATTTAAGTCATAAAAAGGATTGTTCTCCGGAATACTTCCATCGTCTTTGATACGATAAATTTTACCTCCGTCCCTTGAAATATCCTGGGGGTTTTGATTTCGCTTGCCCCTGTCACCCACTGAAAAGTACAGAAACCCATCGGAATCGAATGCCAGCCTGCTACCCCAATGATTTCCATGAGTTGTATTGGGTTTGGCTTTATACAGGACTTTTTTTCCTGTAAGTTTTGTGCCATCAAAAGAAAATCTAGAAATTGTAGTATTGCCACCGCTTCCAGAGCCATCTTTGCTTGAATATGAAAGGTAAAGCCAGCGGTTACTAGCAAAGTCAGGGTGTAGTTCAATGTCCAACAAACCTCCCTGTCCTCTTACGTATACATCAGGTACCCCTTCGACTTTTTCCTTAAGCAGTTTACCTGAACGAACAATTCTGATCTCACCTTTTTTCTCAGTTACTAAAATATCGCCATTGGGAAGGAATGCCATACCCCACGGATTCTTAAGGCCGCTTACTACCTCTTCAAACTCAATAGAGGGATTGTTCGGTCCAATCTCTGAAGGCTGTGAACGGCTCTGACAAGCACATAGCTGAATAGTCAAAGCCAGCAGCATTGATTTTATATACATATTCGGAGGCCTCTCAGATGCTTAACATTGCTTAGTCATAAGACACGTTAAGCTCATGACATGCTACTAAAATCGAAGATATAGAAATAATTCAGCTTTAAAAGAATGGCTTAGCAGTTTTTAATATTTTCACTGCCAAATTTTTAGCTAACTAACGTTAGTTTGTCTATATTTGTTTATGGAAATGCTTGAGAAACCTACCCGGAAACAGCAAATAGAAGAGCAGGCCACAGCTTTGTTTAAGACTAAGGGCTATAGAGCTACCAGTATGCGGGATTTGGCACAAATCCTGGGTATTGAAGCCGCCAGCTTGTACTCTCATATCAAATCCAAGGAAGAAATACTTCAAAATATATGCTTTAAGATGGCTGACGCCTTCTTTCTTGCTATCGAACGAGCGGATGAAACCAATCCAGAATTGCAACTCGAGACTGCCATCAAATCTCATTTCAAAGTAATCAGTGAAAATATTGATGCTTCAGCAGTATTCTTTAATGAATGGCGTCATCTGAGCGAACCACATCTGACTGAATTTTTAGCTATGCGTACCGGGTATGAACAATTTTTCCTGGAGATTATCCATCAGGGAATAAAATGTGGATTGTTTAGACCAATTGACAGCAAATTTGCAATGATGACCATACTATCATCTATCAATTGGACACATCAATGGTACCGGCCTACCGGCAAAATGTCGGTGGAGGAAATAGGGGGGCAACTCTCCGAATTACTTATAAAGGGATTGATTAAAATAAAATAGCTATGTACGGTGGAGGAAATATCTTTGAGGCTAAAAATTTTGATAATCTGGCAAAGGAGGACCCAGTCAAACTGGATGAGTTCGAAGCTCGAATTGCCCGTGGTGAAAAAATCGAACCCACTGATTGGATGCCGGCTTTGTATCGCAAACAGCTAATCCGCATGATCGAGCAACATGCACATAGTGAGATTATTGGGGCGCTGCCAGAAGGTGCCTGGATTACACGGGCTCCAGGTTTTAAAAGAAAATTGGCCCTAATGGCCAAGGTACAAGATGAAGTTGGCCATGCCCAGTTATTATACAGTGCAGCTGAAACCCTAGGTAAGTCCCGGGAAGATATGATGCAGGATCTGATCAATGGCAGGTCGAAGTACTCAAACATTTTCAATTACCCGGCTTATACCTGGGCTGACAGTACCATAATCTCCTGGCTGGTAGATGCCGGCGCCATTGTAAATCAATTGGCTAACTCAAGGGGTAGCTATGGCCCCTATTGCCGGGCCTTAGAGAGAATTTGTGCCGAGGAGTCATTTCACTTGAAGTACGGTCATCATTCAGTGATCCATCTGGCTACAGGTTCAAAAATACAACGAGAAATGGTCCAGGGTGCACTCAACCGGTGGTGGCCTCCGATGATGCACTTTTTTGGGCCTCCTGATAGAATATCAGTACACACAGAAGTTCTGGTGAAATGGAAGGTGAAGATGGCAACCAATGATGAGTGTCGTCAGCAATTTCTAGACATGTATGTTCCAAAGATTTGGGAACTGAAGTTGTCAGTACCCGACCCAAATCTTAGAAAGAATGAGGAAACACGTCAATGGGAATACAGCGAGCCCGATTGGGAAGAATTCAAACGGGTTATTAACGGTGATGGACCTTGCAATAAAGAACGTCTGGCGGTACGAAGAATGGCAGAGGAGCGCGGCCGGTGGGTACGGCAAGCCTTGTTGACTCCTGACGCCAAGTATGTTACTCCTTTAGCTTAAAATTATGTCATTAGATTCATTAGATCCCAGGATCAACCGATGGAAGCTTCAGGAAAAGCGGGCTGCAGATTTTGACAGTCAGCCGCTGGACCAACTGCCCACTTATGAAGTATTTCTTCAATTGAAGGAGAATAAAGCTTTTGAGCATGCAGGAATTGTGCATGCCGCCACCCCGGATATAGCTTTTATATTTGCAAAAGAGCAATTTAGCCGCAGATACACTTGTACCGGTATGTGGGTAGTACCATCGGACCGGGTTTGGGCAACCGCATTTACCGAGCTGGAGGAAAACATTTATTATAGTAACGTGGACATATCAACTCAAGAAGAGGGGCCTGAAGAAGACTATGAGGTTTTTCACCTGATCAAACGTGGCAAACAACATAAACACGTGGGGCGGGTGAAAGCTATTGGTTACCATCAGGCGTTGCAAAAAGCCAAACTCCAGGTTGATACAGACAAACCCGTTTTGAATGTGTGGCTGCTAAAATCTGCTGATCTCCGAATCTCTAATGTTGAAGACCAAGTAATTTGGTCTACCCTTAATGATAAGACACACCGGGAGGTGACTTCCTACCGCGCCGGCGACAAGCTCAAACAATTCAAAGAAAAACAACAACCTGATGAATAACGCATTAAATGAACTGGCTTTGAAAGAGCTGCTTTATAAGATAGCCGATGACCTATTAATACTGGGTCATAGGAACTCCGAATGGACAGGGATTGGCCCTCTACTGGAGGAAGATATTGCTTTTAGTTCAATGGCCCAGGACAAGATCGGGCAAAGCCTGGCCCTTTATGAAATGCTCCACTATTTAGGGGAAGCAGACCCCGACAATATAGCATTTATGAGAAATTCGGAGCAGTTTCATAATTGCCAACTGGTAGAATTGCCCATCGGTGATTATGAATTCAGCCTGATTAGGCATTTCCTGTACGACCATTCCATTCTGCTGCGATTTCAGAAGCTGTCAAACTGCCATTATCAGCCCCTGGCACAGATTTCCCGGAAATTGGTAGGTGAATTGCGTTATCATGTTATGCATGCAGACATGATTATTAAAAAGTTGGGAAATGCTGCTGGTGAAAGCATCAACCGATTGCAAATCGCGCTGGAACAGGCACTTCCTTTTGCACTGGGTATTTTTGAAAAATCCCCTCAGGAAGCAAAACTAATCTCGGATCAAATATTCAGTGGAGAAGAAGATCTATATGAAATTTGGTGCCAGGAAATCACCAGGGTGATTGAGCAAACATCCCTGAAGCTGCCCGAATTCAATCCATCTAAAGCCAAAACCGGCGGCCGAATTGGCCTACACACGCCTCACCTGCAGCCCCTACTGGATGAAATGGCGGAGGTTTTCAGGCTCGACCCCACCGTTGAATGGTAATGATGAACTACCAAAAGAAAGACGTGTTGCTCTGGCTGGAGACCGTAAAAGACCCGGAAATACCGGTGATCTCGCTAATTGACCTGGGAGTAATAACCAAGGTGGAAATAAATCATAAAGGTAAAGTTCGTGTTGAGATGACACCTACCTTTGTTGGATGCCCAGCCATGGATTATATGAAAAAAGAAGTGGAAGAAGTACTAAAGCAAAAAGGAGTTGATTTTGAAGTAAATATCAGTTTTGAATCACACTGGAGCTCCAATAGAATCACAGAAAAAGGGCGACAAGCTTTGAAAGCATTTGGGTTGGCTCCACCCCAGAAATACTCGGTGATCCCTGACCTTGACATCCTGACTCAGGTGAATTGCCCCAATTGCGATAGTGACAACACCGAAATAAAATCTCCCTTTGGGCCTACCCTTTGCCGGTCATTGCATTACTGTAATAATTGTCAGCAAGCATTTGAGCAGTTTAAACCCCTTTAAATTAATTAGGAAAGACGAATTACGAATTACGGCAAATTATATAATGTCTGATATTAGTGGCTTGCCAATCTCTGACTCATCAACTCGCTAAATATCCAATTCACTTATGCTCCATTTATAAATCTACAATATTCAATAACTTAGGTTTATTCAATAGAATTCCATGCCCCACATCTCAAATTCCGAGGCCCGTAAACTAGCCCTTTCCCAGCAGGGCTTGCTCTCGGCCAAACCTAAATTCGGCAGGGGCAAAAGTGCCACGCTAAGGGCCATTGAGCATTTGGGATATATCCAGATAGATGCAATTTCAGTGATCCAAAGAGCCCATCATCACACATTGTGGTCCCGGGTGCCGGGATATGAACCCCGATTTCTCAATTCAATGTTAGCCAAAGACTGCTCCATATTTGAATACTGGAGCCATGCAACGGCCTTCCTTCCAATAAAGGACTATCGATTCTCTCTGCCTGTAATGCATTCTATGTCTACTAAAGCCAAGCATTGGTATCAGGTAGACCCCTCATATAAGTTACAGGTGCTTGAAAAAATAAAAAAAGAGGGACCTCTTTATGCCCGGGATTTTGAAACACCGAAATCGCAACCTGGGGCTATGTGGAATTGGAAGCCGGCCAAGCAGGCGCTGCATGAATTATTTATGGAAGGAAGTATAGCGGTAAAGTCACGAGACTCCTTTCATAGGTTATATGATATTTCAGAGCGAGTGATTCCTGCACTACACACTCAAACTCAAACTCCTCCCTCAATTTCCGAATACATCTGGCATCGTTGCCGGCAAGCCATACAAGCTCATGGGGTAACTTCTGTTTCCGAGATACGATATCAAAGATTCATATCCGGAAAAGAGGTTCAGTCGGTCCTCACGGACAAAATAGAGCAAGGACTGGTAATCCCGGTGAAAATTGGAGATTCAAATAAAGAGTACTTTAGTTTCCCTGAGTATCTTGACAACATACCAGCAAGAGTTATTAGGCAACTCCACTTTTTATCTCCCTTCGACAATGCGGTGATCCAAAGAAAAAGAGCACAGGAACTGTTTGACTTTGACTATCAAACTGAGATTTACTACCCCATCGACAAAAGGATATATGGGTACTTCAGCTTACCTGTATTATATGGCACCGAATTTATTGGGCGCATGGACCCCAAGGCCCACCGGGACCGCAAAGTTTTAGAGATACGAAATCTGGCTCTTGATCCTCATGTAAAATCATCCGACAAACTGCTGAATGCACTAAAATCGAAATTAAACCAATTCGCCTCTTTCAATGAGTGTCATGAATTCACGATAACTAAATCAACACCCAAGTCTTTAAAATCCGCTTTAACTTGAGATAATATATCCGTGACTTCTATATTTAATAAAATTTTTCAAAATTCCCCGCGTTTCATAATTAACAACTTCAACATGACATTTTTTAAAACAGCTTTCTCTATTTTTATTATCTCAATCGTTCTTGGAGCCTGTAACAAGAATACCAGCACTACATTAACACCCACTTTAATTGATTCCCTGAAAATAGTATTTCAAGACATTAATACCCAGATTGATGTAACCTGGAATAAAATGATCCAAGATGATGACGACAAGCTGGATAATATGAAACGAATACTACAAGAAGTAGAATTCAGCGGAGACTACAACCGTTTAAAATTGGATTCTTTAAATAAAGACATCGATAAGTTAACAGCTATTCGATATGATCAACAAACTATGTCAGATTCAGATCTGATTAATCTATACGATTCTATGACTACCCAGGTAATGGGTGAAGTTACGGTATTTACTACCCGGCTGAGTCAATTTGGCCAATACCCACTCATGGGAGAATTAATCCAAGAAGTATTTGAATCAGATGATCGGGTATTGAGATACAGAATTGAATATGATAGAAGCGCCAAAGAATACAATGCATTTATTGAATCGCATGAATCGGAATTGCATTTAGTAGCCAAACAAAAAGTGCTTCAACCCAAAGCCTTATTCGAACTGCAAAATTAAAGCGCTAGGCGAATAGAGTATGGTGCTCGGCACTACAGTTTCTCCAGCTCTTCCCGCACGAACTGCATCAGCTCACGAATATATTCTCTGCTAAAATCAAACTTGATATTCGCCGCTTGATAGATTTCAGGAATTGGTCGCTTGTAGCCCAGTTTTAAAGCGTTTAGATAGTTTTGAAGCCCTTTATCTGGATCCTGTTTGAAGTTTTTCCAAACTGCTAAAGCGCCTAGCTGAGCCATGCCGTATTCTATATAGTAAAAAGGGACCTCGTATAGGTGCAGTTGCTTTTGCCATACATAGTCTTTCGCTGTCTGAAGGTCACTCCAATCGGTAATATCATCGGAGAACATATCAAAAATACCGTTCCATTCCTTATTGCGGTCAGTTTTGCTATGCGAAGGATTCTCATAAATCCAGTGTTGAAACTTATCGATGGTAGCCACCCAAGGCAGCGTTTCCAGTATTTGCTCTAAGTGCTCTTTCTTTGCTCTTTTCATGTCTTCCGCATTGTCAAAATATACATCCCAGTGGTCCATTGAGATTAGCTCCATGGCCATAGAGGCCAATTCTGCTACTTCTGAGGGTGTGCTTTTAAAATTCCCCAGTTCCAGATCCCTGGTAACGAAAGAGTGGATGGCATGACCACCTTCGTGAAGAATGGTGATCATGTCACGCAGGGTACTGGTGGCATTCATGAAAATAAAGGGCACTCCTATTTCCGCCAAAGGATAATTATACCCCCCCGGGGCCTTGCCTTTCCTGGATTCCAGGTCCAAATGGCCCATATTTTTCATTACAGTCAGGCATTCTCCAAGATAAGGATCCAAACGGTGAAAGCACTCAATGGTTTTTTCTGTAAGATCCTTGCTGCCATCGAAGGGTTTTAATGGCTCCCGACCGATGGGATCTACCGCCTTGTCCCAGGGTCGCAAGGGTGAGACTTTCAATAAGCTTTTGCGCTCTTCAGACATTGAGTTTAAAAATGGGACCACCTCTTTAGCCACTGAGCTATGAAAATCAAAGCAATCCTCTGGAGTATAATCAAACCGGCCCATAGCGGCGAACATATAGTCTCTAAAATTTTCGAAATCGGCATTTATTGATACTTGATGACGCAAGTCAATTAACTGATTGAATAAGTCATCCAGTTTATCTTTATCTTGCAACCGGCGTTCCATTATCTTGAAATATGCTGTTTCTCTTTTATAGCGGTCCGGAAGTTGCAGCCGTACACCGGCTTGTTGCAACGTATACTCTTGCCCTTCCAACTCCACGGTCATGGCCCCTGAAATAGCGCCGTAATCCTTGGATTTTGTTTGGATTTCAGTAAACAATGGTATATTCTCTTCACGGAAAATTTTCAATTCAGTTTCCAACGTTCTATGAAGTATTACATACCCCTCTTCATTGATCTCCTCCCAGTGTGTAGAATCTAAGGCCTTTTTATTCAATTGATTGCTTAATGGGGAGATCTTTGGCTGAATCTCTTCGATAAAGTATTGATAACTCTGTTGATAGGTTTCATCAGAGGTATCACAAGTCATGTTTATATATCTCCAGGCAAGATCCTCTGATACTACTGCCTCGAGTTCGCTTCGGTCCCTGAACCAACTGCGGAATTGGTCGGCAGAGTTAATTTCACGATCTAGCAATTCCTGAAAGTAGGGCTCAAGTGCATCCCAATCACTAATTTCATAGTCTTCCGGTAAGAATTTTCGTGGTTCTCTGGTGAGGGTTTTGGGGGTTTCGCTCATATTCGGATTAGTCACAAAAACAAAGCCCGAAGTTAGCTCATTTAGTGTTTAGTTTTGAGTGTTTAGGGTCGAGTTTAGTTTACACAACCTCATAATCTGCCTCATGGCCCAATCCCCAAACCAATGGATAATGTTCACGACATAGTAATAAGTCCGCGATGTGTCGAGCCGCAGTAATTTCTAATGACAGTTTTGGGTTTAATTGTACACAAATTGAACTGTGACAATAGACTCTTTATTTACCTTTGCTCTTACCCAATGGGCCGAGTATCCATCTGGAAATTCATGATGTACATATCCGTTTGGTTTGACTTTAATTTTATCAAAATTATGCCATTCATCATTCCCCATAACATCAACTTCTAAAATAAATTCAATCTCTTCCTTTCCTTTATTGATAAGATGAACAGTTTTTTTATCAAACCCTGTCATTAAAAATGGGTCAGAAATTGCATTTGCATCAACTCTTTCATCTTGCCACACCGCTCCCCAACCTGTAGGTTTTCCGTAATTCCATAGATCATCAATATTTTGAAAAAGTAATCCTGACTGTGGTTGCCCTACTCCATGATCTGTTTGGTCTCCACCCATTACAAATAAACCCCTCCAAAAACAAAAATCCGGAACAATTCTAAGATGGTATGCAATTGGTTTAATGCCCCATACCAATCCACCATATGTCATCATAGGTAATTCATAAAAAATACCAAAAACGTCCATTATAAATCGCTCTGTCTGTACTTCTCGGATTCTCATCCATTCTGTATTCCATGCGTGATCAAATGAATGACTTCCTTTTGGAAGTCGATATCGTTTCCATTCCTGCGTGCGATCATTATAGCATTTTAGAATAACTGACTTCTTATCCCAACCAGTCGCAAAAATTGGATTCCCGTATATTGACTTGCCCTTAAATTGACTACTGTTTTTTCCACCTACACCAATAAAAGCTGTTCTTTCAAGGATTGTCCACTTCTCACTTTTTCCATCCCATTCTGCCAACCTTCCTGCAAAAGATTCCTCAAGAAAGTCCCTTTCATCGTATGAATTGTTAGCAACAACTACTCTTCCATTGCCTGTATGACCATCTTTGAAGTGAACATATCCTGTTTCAGGAATTTCCAGTTCGTTATATAAGTTAAATAACAAAGTGACCTCCAAGGTTCTGACATTACATTCAAAAAACATACCTTCCATTGTGAGGAAATACACCTTGTTTTTTGGATCAATTAAATGTTCCATGGTTGCTGCCAGCCGATGTTTTGACAATTCATCACAAGTTCTTACTTTCCCTTCCTTATCAATAAAATGGGGACCTATAATTGCTTGCTCGGAATCATCATGAATCATTCTGTTAGCATATGTTCCGGTTACGCTCTGCGGATGTTTAACCATTGTCATATCATCACTGATTTCGTACAATCCCAATCCTGAACCCACAATATGTGCTACATAGCCAATCATCCAGAGCTTATTTGCCCATGGAATTAAGGCACCTATTCCACTTTCGCTTCGGTTTTTATCCGATGTGCCCAATACAGTAAGGTTCGGAAAAACACCGTTTATGTTAATTACCTTGCTACTAATCGTGTCAAGTTGTGGACTTTGTGCAAATACATTTCCCAAAAAAGAAATTATTAAAAATGTGGTTATTACTGTTTTTTCCATAATGACTAATTTAATGAGATTTCTTCAAATGGTTTAAAAAGGAGGCCTAATACAATGCATAGGAATAAGTATTTAGTAAACTGGCTGACAGGTCAAACTCAATTAAACCATACCGCATACCGCTGCCTTCGTAATTTCAAAGCTAGCTTTTCCTCCATCTCGAGCGCTTCTGATCTAGTCATTGGATTTAAATGATTGTACAGGCTGGGACGAAGATACTGGCCATATTTCAGGACAATGTTTGAAGATAGTTTGTGTCCTTTCTTATTTCTATATCCTGTCTTGTGCTGTTGGAATCGTTCCTTGGGAGTCTTGCTGGTCATGCCTACATAGAGACACTCTAGCACTCCGTTGAATTGTGGATTGGCAGCCCGAAATTTCGCACTCTCGGTAAATACCCGTTTAGCTAATTCTATAACATAAACCCGGTATCTTAATCGAGACATAGGTATCCAAGTTAATTTATAGCAGCCGGTTTTTGAAACAATGTCTTTTGCATTTGTCGTTTGATCCATCGTTTGGGAGTTAAAGAGAAGCTATTTAGCCCGCCACATTTTTAATTCCATCGAATTCGATGGAATTAATTAAAATCAGGATTATAAACCTACAGGATTTTGAATGTTATAAAAAAATTTGCAGTAGTCAACCCTCTCTAAAGGACCCCAAATGCTATAGTGCCCAATGGGCTCTTCCGGATTGATAATGGGAATCTGGCGCTTGTGCTTATTGAGAAGGCCCCGGGACACCGCCCTGTACTAATCTTAGGATATCCTAAGACTCAAAAACTGATAATTTTTAATTGTCAATGGTTAATAGTCCAATCATATTCTAAAAACTCCACTTTGGCGCCAGCAGAGATCTCTTGCTTGGAATACTTGTTTAAAAATTCGATCAGTGTTCCCTGGGAGGTAAAATCTTCACCGTACCAATCAAACAGCTTAGAGATTTTTACCAGGTTTGTTGATAACTGGTTTTTCCCACTGGTATTGAGAAAAAATCGAGTCTGGGCATCCAACTGTTGGTCCAACTTTTCTGGGATATATGCAGTATTCAGCAGTTTTGGGCAGGAAACAGCGGCACACACAAAAGCGAAATGCACCCTGGCGTCTTTGAACGCAGGCCGAACAATTTCATGTTCGATTTCATTTAATGAATAGCTCTTGTCACCAAGTTGAATAAATTCTTGATCCCAGGGTTTGTCTAGGTCAATTATGGTTTTTAAAGGATAATTCCTTATGATCAGGTCCACGGTAAAAGCATTGTAGGCGTTGATCCAGTAGGCCAGTTGCTGAGGCTTCGTCCAGTATTCCTGAACCGGATTTCCCCTCAATTGTTCCAGGTACTTATCCAAAGTTGAGCGGTCTTTCTTTATACCGGCATAATCAACCCGCCCTGTCTCAGAAACGTATTTTTTGAGTATTTGATCCCAGATCTGATGATCATGAATGCTAACCGTCGGGCTTTCCGATATTGATTTATCAACCTCTTCAGAATCTTCATCCTGAATGGTTAACACCGGTATTTCCTCTGTGGTCGGTGGTTGATTACTTGCTCTAGCAAATTGTGATGTTGTAGCGGGCTCAATTAGCTGCTGCCCTTGGATAGCTTCGAGCTTGCGCAGGAACCCGGACTCGCGCTGTTGCTCTTGCTGTTGCTCTTGCCCTTGCTCTCCCTTTGAGGTTGGCTGACCCGAACTTCCAGTACAGGTCGACAAAAGAACAGCCAAGGCGATACCTAACAAATTTTGAGTCATACCTGCTTGGGATATTTTGACGGGGAACATTGGGCCAAGCTGATAAGTTCGAATCTTCTATGTATTTTTCCTGCCTTCGAAATCTTCCATGCTACCGTATACTCCCAGCTGCCTGGCGGTAAAATCGAACAGCCTGACAGGCAAAACGCCCCGCAAAAAAGGCAGGAAATTTACCATCTTGGGGGCCCTGACCAAAATTCGATTCTCTTGAATTGCGGAAATGATTTCCTCAACGATCTCTTCAGGCTCCAGCAGCGGGGTTAGCAGCGGCGCTTTAACCCCCTCGAACATTCCGGTATTTATATAACTGGGAGTAACTGTGGTTACTTTTAAATTTTCACTTTCTTGCTCTAACTCAAGTCGTAGTGACTCTGACCAGCCCAAGACCGCCCACTTACTGGCAGCATAGACAGACATTTTTGGATTTGGGATCATCGCCGCGGCTGAAGCAATATTAACCACATGTCCCCAGCCGGATTCTATCATTGGCTGAATAAACGCCCTGGTAACATGCATTACACCCCTTATGTTAACATCAATAATGGTGTCAATATCTTTAGCTGAATGTTGGGAGAAATTTTTTCCTACCACCACTCCTGCATTGTTTATTAGAATATCTACTTTCCCGACATTCTTCAGTACATCGAGCCCCATTTCCTCTATCTGAGATACCCGCGACACATCCACCAGATAGGGATATACATTGTAGCCCTCATCAGACCATTCTGAAGCCAGATTTTCTAAATTTGACTCATCAACGTCCCACAGGACCAGTTTTGAACACCTTTTTTCCAATAACCGGCGCCCCATAAGTTTACCAATACCACTAGCGCCACCGGTTACAAGTACCGTACTTCTTCTTATCCTGGTCATAACCTTAAAACAGAATTAAAGGTAAACAACTTTAACAGGAAATTCACGTTACCATATTACATTGGTAAGGCATTATACCTACTGGAAATTGTATTATTCTAAAAATTTGTACCTTTACAACTCTATGTATAGGATTTTTCACATATTAATGTCTGTCACTCTGATTCTTGCCACCACTGGTTTAAGCATCAGCAAGCATTACTGTGGAAACTCGGTGGTTCACACTACCTTGGGTACCGAAGCAGAGAATTGTATGCCCGATATGAACATGGATCCTGGTTGCTGTGACAACCAAACGGAGACCATAATCTTGGATGATGACTTTCAGGTGAGTCATTCAAATTTTGAAATAATACCTGAATACGAAATTCTGGTAGCTTATTTAGCAGCAGTATTAGTACCTATATCTGAACAATCCAATTACCTCTCTTTAATCTTAAATGACACCGGCC
>CAZAWQ010000307.1:0-4013 GCA_964488585.1 uncultured Roseivirgaceae bacterium | reverse complement strand
AAAAAATAATCCCTTTTATAAGCCATGTAACTATAATCAAATTTTTGGCAAAAAGTTTGTGGGTAATTTAAGTATAATTGATTTATTGTTTTGCGAAGGGGCGTTGGCAAGACAGATTCTGCAAAACAGTAAGCCCTAAGTGGAATTTTTTGGCTCTTACAATTGTTTTCAAAGTCAGAAAAATTGTTTTAATTCATGGTATAATAAATCTAATCGATATACATTTACGTAGTTGTAGTGGTATAAAATGGAGGCAAAATTTTCCAATAGAGTAAAGGAGGTAATTTCCCTTAGCCGGGAAGAGGCATTGCGTTTGGGCCATGATTACATAGGTACCGAACATCTACTATTGGGGATGATTCGCGAAGGAGAAGGAATTGCTATCAGTTTACTTCAAAAACTGGGTGTTTCCATTGATGATTTGCGGGTTGCTGTTGAGCAAGCCACTAAAGGCACTGCAACCAACGAAGTAAAAAACCTATCTAATATTCCTTTAACCAGGCAATCCGAAAAGGTGCTCAAGATCACCTATTTGGAAGCTAAGATCTTTAAAAGCCAACTTATCGGCACGGAACATCTATTGTTGTCAATACTTCGAGATGAAGATAACATTGCATCCCAGATAATGGAAAAGTTTGAAGTGAGTTATGAAGTGGTTAAGGAGCTGCTGGAGTACCAGACAGACAACCCAATGGCCTCATCCGAGACTGACGATCCGGATGATGATTCATCAAGAATATTTGGAAGTTCCTCCTCCTCAAAAGACCCGGGGAAGGGTTCAGAGAAATCACGTACACCCGTCTTGGATAATTTTGGCAGGGACTTAACCAAAATGGCCGAAGACGACAAACTTGACCCCATAGTGGGAAGAGAAAAGGAAATTGAACGTGTCGCTCAAATTCTGAGTAGGCGCAAAAAAAATAATCCCATTTTAATTGGAGAACCAGGTGTTGGTAAAACAGCAATTGCTGAGGGACTGGCCTTGCGGATCATTCAAAAGAAAGTGTCAAGAGTATTATTTGGCAAGCGGGTTGTCACCTTGGATCTGGCATCTCTGGTAGCTGGGACTAAGTATCGTGGCCAATTTGAAGAACGCATGAAGGCTGTTATGAACGAGTTGGAGAAATCTCCTGAAGTTATCTTGTTCATAGATGAACTGCATACGATCGTTGGAGCAGGAGGTGCTTCCGGATCATTGGATGCATCGAATATGTTCAAACCGGCATTGGCCAGGGGAGAGATACAATGTATCGGCGCTACTACCCTGGATGAATACCGCCAATATATTGAAAAGGACGGAGCATTGGCACGAAGGTTTCAAATGGTAATGGTAGATCCGACTACACCGGAAGAGACTATCGAGATCTTAGTAAATATTAAAGACAAGTATGAAGACCACCATCACGTGAATTACACCGATGAAGCTATTCAAGCTTGCGTAAAGCTCTCAGACCGGTACATTAGCGATCGATTTCTTCCCGACAAAGCCATAGATGTATTGGATGAAACTGGATCGAGGGTCCACATTAATAATATATATGTGCCAGATGATGTAGTGAAGCTGGAAGAGGCCATTGAGGACATTAAAAAGGAAAAGAACCGGGTAGTAAAGAGTCAAAAATACGAAGAGGCTGCTCAACTTCGGGATAAGGAGAAAAAATTAATCGAGCAGCTGGATACCGCAAAACTGAAATGGGAGGAGGAGACCAAAACCAAACGTTATCAAGTCAGTGAAGAAAGCGTGGCTGAAGTTGTAGGTATGATGACGGGCATCCCCACTAGTAGAATAGCTCAAAATGAGAGTTTAAGACTATTGGGTATGGGAAAAGAGTTAACCAATAGGGTTGTTGGTCAGGAAGAGGCCATTGAAAAATTGGTAAAAGCCATACAAAGAACGCGTGTTGGTCTTAAGGATCCCCGCAAGCCAATTGGTTCATTTGTTTTTCTGGGACCAACGGGTGTTGGAAAAACCGAGCTCGCTAAGGTACTGGCATCCTATCTTTTTGATAAGGATGACGCACTGATCCGGGTAGACATGAGTGAATACATGGAGAAGTTTAGCGTTTCCCGACTAGTAGGGGCCCCTCCGGGATATGTAGGATATGAGGAAGGTGGGCAACTTACTGAAAAAGTACGTAGGAAGCCTTACAGCGTAGTATTGCTTGATGAGATCGAAAAAGCTCATCCAGATGTATTTAATATTCTACTTCAGGTAATGGATGATGGGATATTGACCGATGGTCTTGGTCGCAAAGTAGATTTCAGGAATACTATTATTATCATGACTTCCAACATTGGGGCCCGGGACCTAAAAGACTTTGGGGCGGGCATTGGATTTTCTACAGGTGTTAATGAAGAGAATATGGACGATATAATGCGTTCAACTATTCAGAAAGCACTGAAAAAAACATTTAGCCCTGAGTTCCTCAACCGACTTGATGATGTGATTGTTTTCAATTCTCTGAAAAGGCAGGATATTCATAAAATTATTGATATTGCACTTGGTAATCTATTCGTTCGTATTCAAGACCTGGGTTACAAAGTTGAGTTAACCGCAAAGGCCAAAGATTTCCTGGCAGAAAAAGGTTATGATCCTCAATACGGAGCCCGGCCTTTAAACAGGGCTATTCAGAAATACCTCGAGGATGTAGTTGCGGAAGAGATTCTGAAAGGAGATATCCTGGAAGGAGATGTTATCATTGCTGACTATGATGGAAAGTCCAATGAATTGAAGATCAGGGTGCGCAAGAAAAAAGTCCCCAAAGAAGAAAAATAACGGAGTGTTTCCCCCCCACTTTTTTCTAATTCCTAAAAAATTGAATTTTAGATCCTCTAGTTTGTACTTTTCAGGGAAATAATTCAATTATTTGTATACTCTGTAACAATTAAGTAACTTGCATTTCACTTTCTGAAAAATAAAGACCTGAAATGAGGAAAATGCCTATTTTATTAGCATTGATCTGTTTTTTATGTTTGCATATTTCAGGGCAGCAGGTCACCAACATCAACGCCAATCAACTGGATGCAAATATCGTACGGGTAGCCTATGATTTAGAGGGGGAAGTGCCTGGGCAGTTTTTTACGGTAAGACTTTTTAATTCTACCAATCAATATGGCTTGCCATTGGAGTATGTAGATGGCTATGTGGGAGAGCGGGTTGAAGCAGGCCTGAATAAGTTCATCGATTGGGATATAAGCAAGGAACTGGTGGCTTACCAGGGAGAGTTGACATTTGAAGTAAGGGCTGAATTGACTTTTACCCCCATCAGCGTGGCATTTCCGGAGAAAAATACCATTACCCGGGGGAAGCAGCAGATCATTACCTGGAGGGGAACCAATACCGGTGAACAGGTGGATATTCAGCTATACCGTGATGGCAGAAAGCTTAGTACCATAGCGAATACCATAAATGATGGACAATATGAATGGGAAGTTCCATATTCAGCCAAACCCGGAAAAGGATATTCGGTAAAGATAAACAGCACCTCCTCCAGTCAGACAGACACGGGAACCGAGTTCTCAATACATAGGAAAATACCCTTGTTGGTTAAACTGATACCTTTTGTTGTTATTACCCCAATAGTGATCAACCTTACCCATGAGGAACCGCCAGGACCGAAAATATTACCATCTCCACCAAATACCCCAAATTAACGTCCAGTGATTGAAATGCAACTAAAGAGGACTGGCATAGCACTACTATCTTTTCTGCTGCTTAATGTGGGGACATTTGCACAGAATTTTACTTTAGCAACAATCGCATTGCTGCCGCTGGAGACTGATCAATCTTCTGGTATCATTCTATTAAACGGTACACTTGTCACCCACAACGACGGTGCCGGTGGACCCATGCTATATGAGATAGACCCTGATGACGGCACCTCAGTTGAAGAAGGAACTAATTTAATGTTCGCTGCTACCGCCATCGACACAGAAGAAGGAGACCTCTCGGTTGGGCTCAACTGGATTGCCAGCTTAGATGGTGGTATTGGAATGGGAGCTTCCATAAGCAC
>CAZAWQ010000306.1:0-10071 GCA_964488585.1 uncultured Roseivirgaceae bacterium | reverse complement strand
CTGCTGATGAAATCAGTTACAGTTGATATTATTCCAGGCTGGTCAGGACAGCTGATTAAAATAGTGGCTTGATGGGATGCTGTATCAGTCATCATTAAGCAATGTTTTGGAAGTTCGGTAAACGGTGCCTTTAAAGACACCCACAATTATTTGGTCTTGATTGGTGATCAGTATATTGTAAATGCCGATTTTGTTAGTCTTGCTGATCTCGCTGGCCTCGGCAATAAGCTGATCTCCAGATTTCACTGGGGCCGAAAACGACATGGAAGTTTCCAGAGCCACACTTAATTTGTTATAACCATTGCTGGCTATGGCTAGGGCACTGTCAGCAAAGGCGAAAGTGACACCTCCATGTACAATATCAAAGCCGTTCAACATTTCATCCCTGATAATCATGGATATTTTGCAGGAACCCTCAGAAAGTGCCAATACCTCGATTCCCAGCCAGGCACTGAAGCGGTCGTTACTAAGGAGGTGGTCAATAACGGCTTGTAGGGATGGATTTGACATAGTTTCTTGCTTAGTATTTAACGTTTCGGGTTTCATGTTCCACAGGTTGAATTAAAAGCGCATAATCACCAACTTACAAATGGTTAGCTGCTAAAAAACCATAGTTTAATTGACAGTACCACAATCGTAACAATCAATACCCGTCGTATCCAAACATCACCTTTGGCCACAGACCATCTGCTGCCGATCCAACCCCCGATGGCATTTCCAACCGCCAATGTAAGTCCTATGGCCCAGTTCAGAACATCCTCCAAAATAAAAACCGCAAGTGCTGCAAGGGAATAGGTAAGGGCCACAAAAACCTTGGTACTGTTGGTTTTCACTAATGAAAACCTGTTGATCGAAGTTAACAAAGGGATCATGATAAATCCCACACCAGCTTGTATAAAACCTCCGTAAATCCCCACACCAAAGAAGGACAGAATACCTATGATCTGATGTTTCCGGTCCAAGCGTTCCTCCTGTTCACCGGATTTTTTCAACGGTCGGACAATGATCATAATCGCTACCACTACCATAATTAATGACAGGATCCTGTTAAACAGTTGGTCCTCAATGTCCACTGCAATCCGGGCTCCAATAATGGCTCCAAGCATGGCAGATATACCCAGGTACAAGCTATAGGGCCAGGTGCTTACACCCTTACTTCGGAAGCCAGCTACCGCGAAAATGTTCTGACCAATTATTCCAATACGATTAGTTGCGTTGGCCACTGCAGAAGGCAGCCCCAGGAATATGAGCAATGGCAAGGTGATCAGTGATCCTCCACCGGCAACTACGTTGAGAAAACCGGCAACGATTCCAGCAGCTATTATAATTATGGCATCGGTTAATTCCATGCATTCCAATCAACAAGGCGTCTCACTACCACGCCGTGGACGTAGCTGAAGACGGCCAAAATATAAGGATAATATACGAGACAGGAGCTTGATTTGGCATGAACCGAATAAATTGTCGAGATATCACTATATTTATTTTAAGTATTTAATGGTTATGGATATCGACAAACTGGACGAAGAGGTGAGGCGAATACTATCCAGGAAGGATGGTACACGAACCTATTCTGAGATACGTGAAGAACTGATTGAAAATGGCTACAGTCAGCAAGAAATGGGCTATATCATGGGCATTGTGGATGAAAAATTGTTGACTAGTTTAGACAAAGGAGACCAAAAAAAGGCAGCTATCCGGAACATGATCATTGGTGCGGTGATGGCGATTGTTGCATTAACGGTAATTAGCGCATCGTACTTCGGCTCAATGGCACCAAAAGAAGTTTACTATGTTTCACTGGTTGTTTTTGTCGTAGGTTATTTGGTTTTCCGGAATGGGTTCCGGAGGAGGGGCGCCGGGAACAGGGGTAATGAAGGGAGTAATTGAACAATAGGCACCCGCTACCATACTGCCATTGTTTGATAAAAAAACTCTAAATTTAAGTTACAAGCAAACTGCCACTATGCCTGACCTGCTTCATTTAGCGATTCCTGCATTTATACTATTACTGCTGGCTGAAGTCGTTTTTGACACCATCAGTAAGCGGGAGCTCTTCGAAACCAAAGACACCTTCAGCAGCCTGGCCATGGGTATTGGGAATGTAGTGGTGGGGTTGGCCACTAAAGGGGTGATCCTGGTAGTATTCCTGTGGATTTATCAAAATCGGGTATTTACCCTTGATGGGGCCAATTGGTGGGTATGGATATTATTACTGCTGGCAGACGATTTCAGCTACTACTGGTTTCATCGAACCAGCCACTCTTGCAGGTACTTCTGGGCATCGCACGTAGTGCATCATTCCTCTCAGCGATACAACCTGTCTACCGCCCTAAGACAAACCTGGACAGGAAATCTATCCGGGTCCTTTATGTTTTGGGCCTGGATGCCCCTGATTGGTTTCCATCCAGTTATGGTACTTAGTATGCAGGCCATTAGCCTGATTTACCAGTTCTGGATACACACGGAAACCATTGGTAAGATGCCGTACTTGCTGGAACTGGTTTTAAATACCCCCAGCCATCACCGGGTGCATCACGGTACGGACATTAAGTATCTCGATAGGAACCACGCAGGGATATTGATCATATGGGACAGGACGTTCGGGACCTTCGTGAAAGAAGAAAAAACCCCTACTTACGGCTTGACCAGAAACATTGATACCTATAATCCTTTTAAAATAGCTTTTAATGAATGGCGCGAGATATTTACTGACCTGAAGAAATCGCAAAGTTTGCGCCAATTTTTAGGATATCTGTTTGGACCGCCGGGTTGGAGTCATGATGGAAGCAGGAGAACTACTACGCAGCTGCGCGCTGCTGCGAATCTGAGATCTCAGATTTCAGATCTCAGATCTCAGATAGGCTATGGAATGCACAGCTTAATCTGTGCCACAGAAACCCAGGATTGTGGCAGAAATTACTACGCGCTGCGTCCTCTACTAAACACTTAACACTAAACACTAAAAATTGCTAAAAACCTCACCACCCACAATAGTGTACACTACCTTAGTTTCCAGGATCTGCTGCTCAGGAATCTGCATAATATCTTCAGAAAATACTGTAAAATCTGCCAATTTGCCCACTTCAATGGATCCTTTAATATCTTCTTCAAATGCGCCATATGCAGCATCCAATGTGTAGGACCGCAGTGCCTGTTCCCGGGTCATTTTTTGATCTGGTTCAAACCCGCCGTCAGGCTCGCCATCAAGGGTTTTCCGGGTGATTGAAGCATAAAATGATGCCAATGGGTCCAAGGGCTCTACCGGAACATCGCTGCCATTAACAATAATGGCCCCTGTTTGCAATAGCTTCTGCCATACATAGGCGCCCTCCACAATTCGCTCCTTCCCCAGCCGATCAATAGCCCAGGGACGGTCCGATGAAAGATGAATGGCTTGCATGGCCACAATTACCCCCAATTCTGCAAATCTGGGTATGTCCTGCGTACTAAGATGCTGTGCATGCTCAATTCTAAATCTGGCGTCTTTGGCAAGGTCAGGATACAATTCAAACGCACGTTGATACCGGTCAAGCACTTCGCGGTTGGCCCGGTCGCCTATGGCATGAGTGCATACCTGAAAACCACTGACTAGTGCGCGCTCAGAAATGTCCGACAATGAATCGATTGGAGTGATTGCATGACCAAAATGTCCGGGACGGTCGCTGTATGCTTCCAACAACCAGGCGCCACGGGAACCTAAAGCTCCATCCATGTACATTTTGACGGAACGAATGGTAAGATGTTGGTTGCCATAGCCTATTTCCGGACCTGACGTAAACCATTGATTTAGTAGGGTAGATTCATCACAGCTTAGCATGGTCCACATTCGAATTGACATAGTTCCATTATCTATTGATTCTTTATATAGGTCTATGGTTCCCTGATAGGTGCCGGCGTCCTGGAAACTGGTAATCCCATTAGCCAGGCATTCTTTAACTGCCAGTTTCAGGGCTTTGCGGTCCATTTCCGGAGTGGATTCAGGAATATGCCTGGAAATTAGTTTCATGGCTATTTCACTAAATACGCCCGTTGGATTACCCAATTCATCACGGATGATCTCTCCGCCTTCTGCAAGTTCCAAAGGGGCCTCTTCCAGCCTAATATTCTTTATACCAGCGATTTCCATGGCCTTAGCATTGGCAAACCCGGCGTGACCACTGGCATGACTGAGATAAACCGGGTTATTGGGTGAAACCACGCTGAGCTTATAATGTGTCTGGAACCCTTTTATTAAGGTATCGGGTTTTGGTGTCCATTTACTTTGATGCCATCCCCGCCCAATGATCCATTGCCCTGGCTGGCTATCTTTCACCGCTGCCTCCACCATGTCCACTAATTCCTGGTAATTATTTGCGTACATAAGATCTAGTTGCAATTTGTTGTAGCCCATGCCCATAAAATGTCCATGTCCTTCAATCCATCCGGGTGTCATGGTAAGTCCGTTAAGGTCAAGCAAACGAGTATGTCCGGCGATTCTTTTGGTTATTCCGCTCTCATCTCCCACATAGACGATCTTCCCATCAATTATTCCCACCGAGGATGCTTGGGGCTGATCCTCATTCATGGTATGAATTACACCATTGGTGATCAGGAGATCAAACGGTTTAGGAGCGCTACAAGAAACCAGTAGAGTGACAAAGAACAAACCAATACGGAAGGCATTATTCATCGATATTGACATGCGTGAGTCATTACTCCGAAACCTAACTATTTTGCGCCGAGTTCCATAATCCTCCGATATGTTAAATTCCTGAAATCATGAATTATTAAATCCGCTAAGGACAAATCCTGATTGCCTGAATTAGGGTTTTGGAAACCGATACATTTCATATTAGCTTTTTTAGCAGCAGCTACCCCGTGACAGGAGTCTTCAATGACCAGACATTGACTGCTGTCACTGTTGGTAAGACTAGCGGCAACTTTAAATATTTCCGGGTGTGGCTTTGAAAATTTCAGATTGGCCCCGCTGACTTTATGATCAAAAAAATGAGTAAGCTCCAGTAGTTCCAGCACCAAGTGGATACTTTTCAAGGATGATGAAGAGGCCAGGATCAAATTTATGCCTTCATGGTGCAATGATTCGATTAACTCACTAACTCCCGGTATGGGACCAAGGCGTGGTTCACTTTTGAGCCGTTGGTGATATCGACCGCGATCCTGACTTAATACTTCTTCAACTGTAACTGACAACGAAAATTTTTCGATTAATTCCTGCCACATGTTCTTTGAAGAACGTCCTATATATGTTTGGTATTCTTCCTGGCTAAGTGAGATGTTGAAGGATTCAAACAGACGTGCCTGTATTTCCTGGTGAATGGGTTCGCTATCAATAATGACCCCGTCCATATCGAAAATTACTGTTTCAATCATAATCGTCACTTATGCAATGCCTGTAATGTTTGGGTGGTGTAAGGTTTCCAAACAGCAGTCAAAAATAATAATTTTATATTCCAATGGCCTTTATCCATGAGAAATGAAATTCGGTCACGGTGTTAACGTTGTATAAAAGAACTATGAAAACTATTGTGAGTTGTGCATTTGTTTTGGTTTGTTCCGGGTTTATTTACGGTCAATCACAGGACAATATTGTTCCCCCTGAAATCAACTATGTTGATCTTGAACCAGGGGTGCGATTGGAAGTTCTAGACTGGGGTGGTCAGGGACCCCCACTTATGTTCCTCGCCGGACTTGGCAATACTGCTCATGTGTATGACAATTTCGCTCATCATTTTACTAAAGATTATCGGGTCTATGGATTGACTCGTAGAGGTTATGGCACTTCAAGTCAGCCCCTGTATGGTTATGACATGCCTACATTGGCACAGGATATTAAGGGTGTATTAGATAGCCTGAAGATTGAGAAGATAGTGCTTATTGGCCACAGCATCGCCGGAGACGAGATGACAGCGTTTGCTGCCAAATACCCTGACCGGGTAAACAAATTGGTTTATCTGGACGCCGCCTATGATCGCTCAGATTTTGTAACGCTAATGCGAAAAGCACCTTATCCCCCACAGGCGCAACCAGAGATGTCTGCCATTGATTCTACTTCTGTTTTTACTGTGAGCGCTTATTTATCAAATATATTTGGAATGAAATATCCTGAGTCAGAGGTATTGGCTACCCGCACTTTTACTGAAGAAGGGAAGTTAGAGGGCTCTGTAACTTCCGATAGAATTGGCATCAAGATTATTATGGGGCTTGAATCCCCGGCATATAAGGATATCCAATGCCCGGCCCTTGCGGTATTTGCAGTTTTCAACCATGTTTATGAGCTATTCCCTAACTACGAAGATTTTGACCATAGTAACAAATTAATGGCGCACCAGGCCATGGAGGTATTAAAACCTTATGTACTGGATCAAATTCAATACTTCATGGATCAGGTAGAACAAAAACGAGTTGTCCGGTTTGACGGTGCTGATCATTTTGTCTTTCTGACACATGAAAGAGAGGTGGTTAATGAACTTCTGCAGTTCCTGTCAATAGCGGAGTAAATGTCTCCGAATAACCGAAATTTTTTTAAGGCCTAATATCTACCAAATTCGCTTCGCAATCAGCAAGTTATCCACAATTACTTGTATAAACACTTATACGTGAGTTGCTTAGGCAAGAAACTTTCTTTGAACGAATTACGTTTTTCATAGTAACACTACACTTAAAACCATGTCAATCAACGAGTTGAAAGTACAGATCTTACAATCAGTAGGTAGATTGGATCAGTTACAATCAGAGAAGGTGCTAGTTTATATACGCCGGGTGGTAAAGTCCAGGCGCGAAGAAGAAGATTATATCAACTTTAAGCGACGGGCTATGGAAGAAATACAGGTTGCTATTGATAATAATAGCGACCCCCAGGTTGCCTAAGCATTTTCAGCACACTCTGTTCACAAAGCGCAGTTTAAATCAAAGAATGGTACCTTTACTTTTCTTAAACATAAGCAATTTGTAGAGCAGCCCCACACTTTGTCATTCAACTTTAGTTCTTACACCATGAAATTAGTGCTTTTTCAGGCCCTTCTGGTCATCACTTGCGTTTCTATTACCGCCCAGAACAGCCAACTCACATTAGACCGCATTTTTAATTCCCGGGATTTTCATAATGAACAGTTTGGTCCTGCCCGATGGACTGAGGGCGGGAAAGCTTATACTACGCTGGAAAGCTCTACCCAATACCCTGGTAAGTATGATATCATCGAATATGCTGCAAAAACCGGGGAACATTCTGTTTTAGTAAGCGCGAGCAACCTGGTGCCTGAAGGCTCAAAGCAACCCTTGACATTGCAAGATTATAAATGGTCCTATGGTAAGCATTATTTAATGATTTACACCAATTCCAAAAAGGTATGGAGGGACAATACCAGGGGAGACTTTTGGATTCTCAATTTATCTACAGGCCAATTGAGGCAGTTGGGAAAGGATTTTCCGGCATCCAGTTTAATGTTTTGCAAGTTCTCTCCGGATGATAACCGGGTGGCATATGTAAGTGGCCACAACATTTATGTAGAGGATATTGAGACGGGCAACATTGTCCCCATTACCAAAAACGGCTCAGAAACATTGATCAATGGAACCTTCGATTGGGCTTACGAAGAGGAATTTAAGATCCAGGATGGTTTTCGTTGGAGCCCTGATGGGAATAAGATCGCCTATTGGCAGCTAGATGCCTCAGAGATCCGGGACTTCTTAATGATAAATACCACTGATTCTATTTATTCTTACACTGTTCCTGTACAGTATCCAAAAGTTGGCGAGGACCCCAGTAGCTGTCGTATTGGGATAATCAGCGCTAGCGGAGGAGATACACAATGGATTCCGGTGCCAGGGGACAGTAAGCAAAATTATCTTCCCAGAATGATGTGGTCGCCCGACTCAAAAACTGTGCTAATTCAGCAAATCCCCAGAAAGCAAAACACCAACAGGATTTGGGCTTATTCTGTCACTGAAAACTCCATTGAGAACATTTTTATTGATAAAGATGACGCATGGGTGCGGGCCATAGATGATTGGATTTGGCTTAGCAAAGGGAAAGAATTCAGCTGGATCGGTGAAAAAAATGGGTGGAAGCATTTTTATCGAGTGAGATTGGACGGTACCGGCGATAAAGCCGTAACCAGTGGCGACTTCGATGTAGTCAGCATCGAGCTTATAGATGACGATAACGGCCATGTTTATTTTATCGCCTCACCAGATAATCCTACCCAGCGTTACCTGTATCGAATGAAATTAAACGGAAGTGGTAAACCTCAAAGGTTGTCCCCAACAGATCAACCTGGTGATCACAGCTATCAGATGGCCCCGGATGGAAAATACGCCTTTCACACTTACTCAACGGCCAATAAACCTCCGGTGATAGAATTGGTCACATTGCCCGGGCACCAGTCGGTTCGCACTCTGGCCGCCAACAACAAATTCAAGGACAACCTAAAAGCTTTGGATAAAAATCCTGTGGAATTTTTCAATATTACTACAGAAACTGGAGTTAATATGGATGGATATATGATCCTGCCTACAGGCTTCGACAAAAGCAAAAAATACCCAATTATTTTTTATGTATATGGGGAGCCAGCCACACAAACTGCCCGGGACCGGTGGGGAGGTACCCGTACCTTGTGGCACATGATGTTGGCACAGCATGGATACATTGTGGTTACTATGGACAACCGTGGCAGCCCCAGTCCAAAAGGCCGTGATTGGCGAAAAGCGCTGTTCAGGAATATTGGTATACTCAATGTGGAAGACCAAGCCATGGGCGCCAAAGAGATTCTTAAACAGGATTTCGTTGATGAAGACCGGGTTAGTGTTTGGGGCTGGAGTGGAGGAGGCTCCATGACATTGAACTTGCTGTTTCATCATTCTGAGATCTACCAAACTGGCATGTCTGTAGCCCCGGTGGCCAACCAATTGCTTTACGACAATATATATCAGGAAAGATATATGGGAGTTCCCTGGGAAACCAGGTTGGACTTTGTGCTAGGTTCGCCGGTTACCCATGCGGCAAAGCTGGAAGGTAATCTTTTGTTGGTGCACGGCACCGGCGATGACAATGTACATTATCAAAACAGTGAGGTATTGATCAATGAGTTGATCAAACACAACAAGCAGTTTGAGATGTTCTCCTACCCAAACCGCACCCATTCCATCAATGAAGGGAAGAACACCAGCCGGCACCTTTATGGATTGCTAACCAAATACTTGAAAGAGCATGTGGAGCCTGGAGGCAAGCCGCAGACTGGCTTAAAGAATAGAGAACAATAGATTCCCCCATTATTATAGGCAGCGCTTCCAGTGCAAAGTCGAACGTACAAGGCCATATTATCGAAATTCGCCAAGTATCCGGCGGTAGCTTTCTTCATCAATATTTCCTCCGCAAACAATGGCCGCACAAGTCTTGCCGGCCACCGCATTCCGGGATTTTACAATTCCCGCCAATGCCAACCCCGCAGATGGTTCAACCGTTATCCCCAGATGGTGTTCCAATAAACGAAGTGCATGCACAATGTCCTCTTCCTCAACCAGTACAAACTCATCCACTAGATCCTTACAATGTTTAAAAGTGATGGTTGCAGGATCCAACCCTCCGGCGGTTCCATCAGAAATTGTGTGAACATTAGAGGCGGGCACTATAGTTCCTTTATCAATTGAATCTGCCATTTCACTGGCGTTTTTTGGTTGAACACCTACAATCCAAACGGATGGGGATGCATCTTTCAGATAGCTGGCGATCCCTGAAATTAAACCGCCTCCTCCTACCGGCACAAATACCTGGTCCAGGTGTTTTGCCTGTTGTTTAAGTTCCAGACCGATGGTTCCTTGTCCCGCAATAACTGCCATGTCATTATAGGGGTGTATCAAGGGAAGATTATTAGTTTTGGCCCAGGCAATGGCAATTTGCTCGGTCTCAGCACTTTGATCGCCTTCTTTAAATATCTGGGCCTTATAAGCCTCCAGTTTGGAAAGTTTGGATTTGGAGATGGTTTCGGGAACAAAGATAGTCGGCATACAATTATAAGCCTTAGCTGCATGGCATACCGCCAGGGCATGGTTGCCGGTTGATGCCGCCACAAC
>CAZAWQ010000305.1:0-12754 GCA_964488585.1 uncultured Roseivirgaceae bacterium | reverse complement strand
AGGACCATAATATAAAAATCCCCCGATTACTATTTAGTAATATAGCAGAGATTATTGAAGTAAGTATCGAATTTACCTATAGGCCTTATGCTTCGAATTAGTTGTTTGTTTTTTTTTGTTTTTTGCCTGAAAACTACTGTGTTTGCTCAGGAGGATTTGATGGATCTTCTTAATCAAGAGAATGTAGACTCAAGTTCAATCATCTATACGGAAGCTACTTTCAAAAGTAGTCGTGTGATTAATGGACACTCTGTGGAGCTTAGATCTCCAGGAGTACTAGAATTTCTAATTTCTCACCGTTTTGGTCTCATAAGTGATGGCATAGGAGAATTTTTTGGATTAGATGATTCGAACATACGATTTGGGTTGGAATTTGGGGTATTAAAAAACCTCAATGTGGGTATCGGAAGGAGCTCATTTGAAAAACAATATGATGGATTTATTAAATATCGACTTTTAAGACAACAGACGGGATTAAGATCAATTCCCATAACAGCTGTTTTTTTTGCTAGTATGGCCATAAATTCCTCAGAGGCACCTCCAGACCAAGATTGGGATTTTACTAATCGTACCAGTTATACCTATCAATTATTACTGGCAAGAAAGTTTAATTCGAATTTTTCTGTACAGCTCACACCGAGTTTGGTGCATAAAAATATGGTGGAACTTGAACAAGATGATAATGACATATTTGCTTTGGGAATAGGAGCCAGGCATAAGATCACCAAACGATTGGCTCTCAATTTTGAGTATTTCTATATGTTCAATAAGCCTGAAGACCAGGGATTGTACAATTCTTTATCAATTGGAGTTGATATTGAAACCGGTGGCCATGTATTTCAATTACATATTACCAATAGCAGGGCAATGATAGAGAAGGGATTTATAACTGAAACCACCAGCGATTTCTTTGACGGTGATATTCATCTAGGATTTAATATTTCACGGGTATTCAACATTGGTAAACAAAAAAACGCTGATTGGTAGTTAGTTAAATGGTCCGTAAATTTCCCCGTCAATTCTTTCAATTATTGACGAAAAATCCTGGGCATTACTTACAAAATCCAGTTCGTTAATATTAATAATCAGTAGCTTTCCTAAAGTGTACTGATCGATCCACTGCTGGTATAATTCATTAAGGTTTTTAAGGTAATCCAGCTGAATCAGGGTTTCATAATCGCGGCCTCTTTTTTTTATTTGTGACACAAGTATTGGTATATCGGCCTGCAAATAAATTAATAAATCCGGAGGCTCTACGAATTTAAGCATTGAATTGAATAGGTCCAGATAGTTGTGGTAATCCCTGTCGGTGATTAATCCGGACTTGAACAGGTTTGCAGCAAAAATATAGGCATCCTCATAGATGGTTCTGTCTTGTATTACCGTCCCTTTTAACTCTTGTACATTTTTCACCTGATTGAAACGACTATTGAGAAAATATACTTGAAGTTGAAATGCCCACCTTTTCATGTCCTTATAGAAATCTTCCAGATAAGGATTTTGGTCAACCGCTTCAAAAAGTGGGGTCCATTTGTAATGTCCTGCAAGCTTTTCGGCAAGTGTAGTTTTCCCGGAGGCAATATTTCCGGAAACCGCGATATGCATGTGAAACAGTGTAGTTTAATCCAAGTTACACATTATTTGTGTACCTGGAAAAGGACTTTAAAGCCCTTCGTGTTTTAGTTCCCAAAGAATATTTACAATCTTCCATTCACCGGAGATCTTGGCCATATGCAGATAATCTATCCAATTGAGGGTCTCAGCTTTAACCATGGCGGTATTGTTGTAAATGTCAAGTATGGTGATACTTCTGTTCAAATCTTTGGGGTTAACATTTTGGACCCGTTTCTTTTTAGTTTGAGCTAATAGATCTTCTGCACTAAGGTACGCCAGCGCTCCACTTTTATTCCCGGTATCAAACACGATTTTTTTGGACATTTGGGGATGCACAACGGAGGCCATTAGTTGGTCATCACCTTCATACCATGCCTGCAGATATTTCTGGGTAACGAACTCAATAGCAAAGCTATCTTTTTCAGATTGGGCATGGGCCGGCAAGATAAAACAACCCGCCAGGCCCAGTATTAGGGCAAAACGTTTCATGGCAGTTATCTGGTTAGTAAAGTAATATATTATGAATCTCTATAAGATACCGGCGATAATTCGTAATTATATTACATAACTGCTCTGGATCATTAATTTGCCTGGCGCACAGTTACAATCCCTTCACACCATTGCAGGAGTGTTTTGTCCCGATATATGATATCAGCTGTAATTAACGATATCGCAGGAGCTGAAATTTGAGGAGCTGTTAAAGAAAATATTACCTCACCTTCCTGTTTTGGGCCTAAAGTAACCTCCATATACTCTGGAGAAATAGAAAACTCTGAATTACTGATATGTGGTCTAATACCATAGAGTACTTCTTCATGAAGATGATTCTTTACAATTACTGAGAAGTCTTTGGTTTGATTCGATTCCAGATCAAAGCCATAGGGGTAAATTCGTGCCCATCTTTCGTCAATAATCAAGTTGGGGTCCTCCCAGGGAGATAGTTCAGTGAGAATTTCAGCACGTTCTCTGATCTTGACTTCCATAAAATCAAGTTGTTGATTGTTGAATTTGAACAATGGTGAGACATGTTGGTTTACTAACCAGACATCTTCTGGAATTTTGCGCAGTAAGTCAATACAATATAAAAACCCGTTATTTTCTTCGATGAAATTGCGGTTTTGTATGCAATAGTCATCCATTCCCGAAGGAGTAAAGGAGTCACCAACAAAAAGTATTTTTTCGTATTCTGTTTCAACCAACAGGGCATTGTGGTATAGTGTTTGGCCGGGGAAATTGTAAAAAGTAAATGAGAATTCATTCCAATCCATTTGATAACCATCAGGTACTACTGAAATATTATTAATGGGTTTCCTGGTCATCGCCGGCAATCTATAGGCATCAGGATACTTGAGAATATCTTCTAATTCCTGTGTAACATATACCGGGCAATTATATTTATCCACTATCTGGGGAATGTATTCGGTATGATCATTATGGTAATGAGTAATGAAAATACCATCAATTTTGCTGTGAGTCATATTGCCCTTATTTTCCCATAGGTTTTGAAAGGGTTTCTTTGTACCACAATCTATAAGAAATGAGGCCCCTGATATTGAGTTTATTAACACCGAGTTATCATCTCTTTTTAACCAATCAGGTAATTGTTCTTTTAGCGGAGCCTGGGGCATTTTCCTTATAGAATCGTAATCCAGCTTGACTCTTTGAGCCAGTGAACTTTGAGTTTCAACTCCGCCAGTGTACCACAAGTCGGTGTACCACTTGTAAGCACTGGTAGATAAATAATTGCTGTACAGACGTTGAAGTCTGTTTATTAGTAGGTCAATTGCCCGATCAGGGTTTAGAATTACCGGACCACGTGATGGAACCAGAATATCCGGTTTGTGACTTTTAATAGCTTGTAGGCTTTCGATCAATTCGGATATTCGACCGGCGAAGCCATGATAGCCTCTAACATTTAATTCAGGGATTTCATCTTGAAGACTATATAGATCAAATATTTTGCCCATGCCGTAAATCAAATCACCTGAAAAAATGATTTTCTTATTATCAATCTCGCATATATAAGAGACAGCTCCTCTGGTATAACCGGGAGAATCAATTACTTCGAATTTCACCCCTTCCCAAAGCAAGGTGTCGCCCCCATCAATCGGGAAATCGATTTGCAAAGGTTCAATAGGATACTTACTGGATTGTTGCCGGTAATCTGCGAAGCGCAGATTGGTAAAATCTTTCCAGAAAGTATCAGCATTACTGAAATACGCTACTTCTTTGACTGGTGCATATGTTTTAGCGCCTAAATCCTTCGTTTTGCGGGCAGCAATTGTTAGGTCTCGACGGCAATGAGTCATTAGCACCAAATCAGCCTCAACAGGATTTTCGCCAGGGTTTCCATAGACTACCAATTTTTTATTGTTCTTATTGATAACCACTCCGTTAACGTTTTTACTTATCAGGGTTACCGATGGTGTGAGATGATTAGAATCAGTAGCACATGTGGCGAAAAATAGTGCAATAATCAAAATCCAGGTTGATCTATAATAATTAGTCAAAACCTCCATTTTTCAGCTTTTTAAGAAATACATCGATCATTAAAAAAGACCCTGATTTTGGGCCTTCATTTTAGCGATTCACTAGAATCTATTCACTCCTCCTCATCAACAGAATCCGCCAGGTCAGTTTCTACCTTATCTGCACCATCTACCATTTCATCTACTGCGCTTTGAGTGGCCTCTTCAGCTTCATCTCCAGAAGAATCTACTACATCTTCAATCTTTTCAACTACTTTGTCGGCCAAATCCGCAGTTGTATCCGCTACCTTGCCAGCTACCTCTTTGGTTTTATCCCAGGCTTCTTCCGCCAAATCAACCGCTTCATGAGCTGCATCTTCAACCGCGTCACTTACTTCTTCCGCTATGTGTTCTGCCTTATCCACAGCCTTGTGTGCTGCCTCAGATGCAGATTCAGCAACATCATGCGCAATTTCCCCAGCCTTATCTATTGCTTCATCGGCTTCTTTAGATTTGTTAGCGGCACTACTAGCTACCTCAGATGTTGTTTCAGTAGCTCCTGAAAAAAGTTTTTTTATTGCGTCAAAGAATCCCATGATATTGTAATAGTTAGTTGTTGAACAAGCAAGCCTAAGGTAGCGGAATTGACTAAATTATACAAATGCCATTATACTCATGCAGCTCAGCAATTCATTTCATTCTATAAACTGGTTTTTAATGCAATAACATAGTTGCGCCCAGCTGCACTAATGCCTGAGGAATAGGGTCTATAGTGAAGGTTGAAGATGTTTTCAACACCAGCAGTTAAGGTAATGGCTTTGTTAAAATGGTATGAACTTGAGAAATTTAAAGTATACCAACCTAAGGAACCATCGGTAGTATACAAATGAGTTTTTTGCTGTTCGCTTGGAGCAAGATCTTCAAATTTCCGTTTGTTACTAAATCGAAAATTTAGCTCGGTTCGAAACTGCTGGTAACGATGGGTAAACGAAAGGAAGCCAAAATTTGGGGTAGTATGCCGTAACGGATGACCATCTGAGTCCTCACCATGGGTAATAGTATAGGAAGAACTAATACCCAAACTTGGAGAAAGTGCAAAGTCTAACTGGATATTGCCTCCATAAATGTGGGCGCTACTGGTATTTACCAAAGTCTGAACTCGACTAAATTCACCGTCGAAATAAATGTAGTCCTTACCCTGATAAGTAAAATCTTCTTGAACAATTGCATTATCCAGGAAGATAATATATCCGGTTGCAGAAATTTTTAATTTGTCTCTGATGGATTTTGAAAACCCGATTTCGGTATTATAAGAATATTCAGGTTGTAGTTGGGGGTTGGGAACGTTAACAATTCCATTGGCGCCATCAAATATCTTACCGATATCGTCCACATTCGGAGCTCTAAATCCTGTTGAAAACAGGGCATTTAGCTGCCAGCTGGGCTCAGGCAACCAGGCCACACCCAGACTGCCATTTAAGGCTCCATGGTTAACCTCAAATTTATTTAAGGAACCTCCTGGTGATTTAATATCAGTGTACAGTGCCTCCAGCCAAATCTGATTATATCTAAGCCCACTAGTAACAGTTACCTTTTCTGAAGGTCTCCATTTATGACTAAAGTAGACTGCCAACCCCGAATATTCTGAACCTCCATCAGGATAACGCGGGATGCCTGGATATTCGCGGCCGGTGATAAGGTCCTTATTAACTGCCTTTGAATCAACTTGGTTATAGAACCATTCTGTTCCGTAGAATATGGTATGTTTCGAATTAATGATCTTTTCAAGATCAAAATTGAAAGTAAACACGTCAACTTTTTCGGAACGAATTCGAAGTAGGTCACTGCCGAAATCTCTATCATGACGGCTTTCTTTGATGTTTTGAAGAGTAAACTGTAGTCTGGCCTCATCGAAAAATTTGTTTTTACTATAAAGACCAACCAGAATACTATTGGAAAGCCATTTTTGTGGGCCATAAAACCAATCACCCGCCTTCAATTGACCGTTTTCATCAGTCTCGATTAACCTGTCATACCGGGGTATATCAGATGTTGTACTATAGTTCAGGGTATAGCTTAGCTCTGCGTTGTTCCCAAGTCTGAATCTTAACTTATTTAGCAGATTCAATTGATGATACCCACTGAATACCTGTTCGTTTTCATCTGGGTTTTGTATCACGCTATCCTGGTTGTTGATTCTTTGGACATATTGAAGTCTTTTTCCATAATCAGGAAACTTGCTGGTTCGTTTATTACCGGTTTTTAAATGCTGATAGTCGCTAAAAGTAAAGCTGGTAAATTGACTAATTTTATTTCCTCTGATGCTAATGTCAACGTGTCCGGTCCTTTCAGCATTGGCACTGGAATATCGCCACATTGAACTGACCCCAATCTGAGGCGTTTCATCGTTTATAAATCCAGGAGTTATAGTTCTAAAATTCATAACCCCTCCTAAGGCGTCACTTCCATACATAACCGAACCAGGGCCAAATAACACCTCGGTATTCTCCAATGATAAAGGGTCAATGCTAATTACATTTTGCAGATTTCCACCTCTGAATATTGCATTGTTCATACGAACACCATCTACTACGATTAGCACAGAATTAGCGGCAAATCCCCTAATCATTGGACTCCCGCCACCCAATTGGCTTTTTTGGATAAAAACCTGGCCGGTTTTGTCTAACATATCTGCAGTGGTTTGAGGGTTGTCAAATTCAATCTCTTGAGATCCAATAGAGACAATTCTATTAGGAGTTTGCTTTTTGTCCTGTTCCCAGCGGTTGGCGGAAATAACTACTTCATCAATCAGAATTATTCTTTGTCTTAGTGCAATCTTAAAGTTGATTAATTCCAGTTGATAAACAGAAATAATATAGGACTCGTAGAAGGGATGGCTGATAGTAATCAGATCGCCCTCTAGAAAGTTGCCAGCCACAGTTTGTCCGTTATAGTTGCTTGTCAAAGACAGAGAGTGGTCTTGATTATAGATCAATGCATTTTCCACCGGATGCAGGGTGTTTTGATCTATAATGGTAATCACCTGGGCATGTAATACCTGGATTGAATGAATGCAACAGATTAAAGTGAAGAGGTAAAATTTGTGCAAAGATCCGTCAGGTTAGGTTTATAAATATTCCAAACCACAAATGTGACAAAATCACAATTACTATTGTAACATTTGCCCCTATCAATATTGATTACCGCGGTATATTTATTTTGCCACACAAACAATGCCAAAAATGCCAACTACCGGCTGGCAAATTTGGCAAATAACGAATTACAAATCCCAAAACACAAATAAATTTCAAAAGTCAAATCTTCAAATCGCAAACAGGATCCATATGAAACTCTAAATCTCGAGTCTGAATAGTCTGAATATTGATATTTGGTGCTTGGATATTATTTGATTAATATTTTGCTAGTGAGCTGTCAATTTCATCAGCATAAGCCAAAATGCCTCCCTTTAAATTATACAGATTTGTGAAACCGAACTTCTTTTCAAGGGTTTCGATTGCCTGTGCGCTTCTAACGCCGCTTCTACAGTGAACTACTACCTTTCTATTTGAATCAATCTGATCCACCTTGTCTTCAATCTGAGCCAAGGGGATTAACTCACCATTAAGATGGGCAATTTCATATTCATAGGGCTCCCGTACATCTATTAACTGGTAAGCTTTGCCGGAATCTTTGAGTTTTTCCAGCTCTTGAACGGTTATTTCTTTCACATCGGGTAACTCTTCCTGTTGTTGGCCTATTCCACAAAACACCTCATAGTCTATTAACTTTACAATGCTTGGTTGACTGGGGTCCTTATGAACTTTCAGTGTTCTGGTTTCAAATGTCAGGGCGTCAAACAAAAACAATCGGCCGTTTAGCGGATTGCCGATTCCGGTGATCACTTTTATTACCTCATTGGCTTGTAGACTACCGATTATACCAGGGAGTACTCCAATTACCCCACCTTCTGCACAACTAGGCACCAAGCCTGGGGGTGGAGGTGTTGGAAACAAATCACGATAATTGGGTCCGGTTTTACCGTCTTTGTCAGTATAGTTAAATACAGAAACCTGGCCCTCGAAACGAAAGATGGAGGCGTATACATTGGTTTTTTGCAGGATGACACATGCGTCATTTACCAGGTATCTGGTAGGAAAGTTATCGGTACCATCAGCAATAACGTCATAGTCAGCCAGTATATCCAATGCATTCTCGGAGGTAAGTTTGATGTTATGTTCAATAAAATTAACATTGGGGTTGAGCCCTCGAAGCCTTTGGATGGCGCAGGAGGTTTTGGGTTTTCCTACGTCTTCAACTGAAAAAAGCACCTGTCTTTGTAAATTGGTCTCATCCACCACATCGAAATCAACTATTCCGATGGTCCCCACACCTGCGGCAGTAAGGTAAAGCAATAATGGACTGCCTAAACCACCTGAACCGATAATCAATACCTTGGCGGTCTTCAGACGTCTTTGACCTTCTATATTAAATTCAGGAATGATTAGATGCCGGCTGTACCGTTCCAGTTCTTCCTTTGTGAAATTTACTGTGCTCATGGACATTCTAGTTTTCAACCCCTCCAGCAATGGCAGGAACAATACTAATGATCGCGTCCTGAGTTACCGGAGTTTGCCCGTTGTTTAGTACTTTGATGTCCTCATCTCCCAGATAGATTCTCACGAATTGACGGATTTCACCGGAGTCATCGAAAAGTTGTTTCTTCAAGTCAGGGTACAAAGAAGACAAAGCATTTATAGACTCTCTGATGTCTATGGCTTCTACTTCAATAGTTGCCTGATTGTTGGTAAATTTTCTCAATGGTGTTGGAATTATTATTCTGGCCATTATTTCTATTATTTTAAAGTTTCTAATTTGTTTTCAATTACTATTTCCTCTTCCTCAAATTGTTCATGGTACAATTGCCAGGAAGTAGTTTTTTTTACCTGTTCTTTCTCGGTAGCTAATATCAGATATGAGAAGAATGGAACCGCTTGTTTCAGGTCATGTTTGGAGGGCACTGCCGGGTGGTCGGGGTGACTGTGATAGATCCCAAGCAATGTGATGTCTTTTTCCAATGCATACCGCTCTGCTTTTAAATAGTCACGCGGGTCAACTTCAAACCTCCGTCGTTGATCTCCTTGTTTGCTATTGGGAGTGGTGTGTACTTCAGTAATTATCCGCCCGTCTGGTTGATCTTTGCCGAAAACAAATCCACAACATTCCATGGGATATGACTCTAAGGCATGATCTTCCATTTTATCCAGTAAATCTTTTTTTAGCACCAATTTCATCTAAAAACAGCATTTATGATTTCAGAATATTTTTCCACATTGTCCGGAAATACCGTTACCACATTTCCAGAATCAATTTCGTTGGCAACAGCTATTGCTCCCAACAGATTTGCTGCGGATGACGGGCTTACCATAAGTCCTTCTTTTGAGGCAATTTCTTTTACCATCAACAAGGCCTGGTCACTATCAATCTCTAAATTTGCATCAGCTATGCTTTGATCGTATATACCTGGCACTAACGCGGTCTCCATATGTTTCCATCCTTCCAGATTATGCATGGCCACGTCTGGTTGTAAGGTTATCAATTTAATTTCAGGGTTAAACTCTTTCAACCTCCGTCCTAAACCCATAGCTGTCCCGGTAGTTCCCAGCCCTACCACCACATGAGTAACCGCGCCATCGGTCTGAGCAATGATTTCTTCCGCTGTATAGTGATAATGTGCTTTCCAATTATTGGGGTTATTATATTGATCGGCATAATAATATCTTTCTGGATCTTGTTTTTTAATCTCCTTTGCCATAGCCTGAGCTTCATCGGTCCCTCCAAATTTTGAGGTATAGATTAATTTTGCACCATGAGCCTTTAAAATAGTAATACGTTCTTTACTGGCATTTTCCGGCAAACATATAGTGACTTTTAAACCTAGCGCAGCTCCAATAGCGGCATAAGAGATGGCAGTATTTCCGCTGCTGGCATCCAATAATTCCCTTTCATAGTCAAGTTCCCCGGATTGCAGAGCTTTTTCAATTATGTTAAAGGCAGGCCGACTTTTAATACTGCCACCCATCTGCATCCACTCAAGTTTGGCATAGATATTTACCTTAGCATCCTGAAAGATTCTACTAATGTGAAATAAGGGGGTATTTCCAATCGATCCTGAAAGATCCCTATAAACAATTGTTTCTGCTACTGTTTGCATTTTGACATAAAAAAAGCCTTTCCTAATTCAGGAAAGGCTTTGTTATTTGTTTTAACCAGATTCAATAATCCCTTCCTGCAACCGATGTAAGACAACAGCAACAGCAAGCACAAAAGGATAAATTGGTTATAATATTATTCATTGATACAATTAAACTATCAAGGTAATAACGCAAAGAAACTATTTTTGTTCCTCATTTCGAAGGTATTTGTGATTAATTCGCAATCATTGGGTTCCAAAAATCAATGACGAATTACGCATTACGAATTTATTCCTTGTCACTTTTCTGTAATTCGAATTTCGTAACCCGCAATTGAATGTCTTCTCGTCAACTTGCAGCCATAATGGTTCACTGACATGGTCGGGTATACTGCTTTGATGGGGAAGGACTCTGCCGAAGCACTGGAACTGGTGCATATCAGTAAAGAAATCCAAAAACCTCTTGTAGAAAAGCATCACGGGCATTGGTATCCCTCTCAAGTTCATGTTTAATTGAATATCCAAACGAGGATTTGTCAATGGGTTGCATGCTTTCCTTTTGATTGATCCCTTTTTTGAAAGCCTCCGGGGCGATCCTGAGTTCAAGGCAATTGTCAAGCAGGTACAGGAGCTAAAAGCTGCATTGAGGGCGCAAGTCAGCGAGATGGAGGAAAGGGGAGAACTGGATTTATAATTTTTTGGTTTCTAAAAAATTAATGACAAATGACCAATGACGGATTGGCCTAGTCCTAATAATAATAGCATTTTTCTTAATCTTTAATCCCTAATTGGCTAATCGTGCCAGTGCTCGATCAGCCACGGTTTTCCCAATAGCCAGGGAACTGGTTGCTGCCGGTGATGGGGCATTACAAACGTGTATTCCTGATTGGTTCTCCACTATGTAGAAGTCATCCAGTAGTCCTCCATCGCGACTACTGGCTTGTGCGCGCACGCCGGCACCACCTGGTACAAGGTCTTTTTGGGTTATTTCAGGAATTAGTTTTTTAAGGGCTTTGGTGAATGCCTGTTTTGAATAGGATCGGTATAATTCTCCCAGTCCTTTCCCCAGATATTTAAAAGCAATTTTTTGAAATCCAGGCCACCGTAAAGTATCGATTAATTCGCTTGGATTAATATCTGTTTTCCTATAGCCTTCTTTAGCAAATGCCAGCACTGCGTTAGGCCCGGCTTCAACCCCTCCCTTTTTCATCCTGGTAAAATGTACCCCTAAGAATGGGAAACTAGGATCGGGAACCGGGTAAATCAGATTTTTAACCAGGTACTCTTTCTCAGGTTTTAATTGATAGTATTCACCTCTGAATGGAACAATTCTTACATCCAAAGCAGGCTCTGTGAATCTAGTAACCTGATCTGAATACAGTCCGGCGCAACTTACCACCAGGTCTGTTTCATAGGTTCCCCGTTCAGTAACCACCCTGGTTGAACTTGCTGTTGCTCTTGCTCCTACCTTTATATCCATCACCTTCTTTTCCAACAGAATCTCTCCCCCCATTTCTGCAATCAACCTGGCCAGAGTATTAGCCACCTCCAGGTAATTGATGATCCCGGTTTGTGGGACCCAAAGTCCTTCCAGCCCTGCTACATGTGGCTCGTAATCTGCGAGCGCCTCCACAGGAATTGGTTTAAGGCCAGTTAACCCGTTCAGTTGTCCTCGTTCATGTAACGATCTAAGTAAAGCCACTTGTTCCTGATCAGTGGCTACCACAATCTTGCCGCAAATTTCATATTCGATGTTGTGTTCGTCACAAAAGGCTAGTAGCTGCTGATATCCCTGGATGCAATTTTTTGCTTTTAAACTTCCGGGTTTATAATAAAGTCCACTGTGAATAACCCCGCTATTATTTCCGGTTTGATGTAGGCCAATCTGAGACTCCTTTTCCAAGAGCAATAGTTTCAACCCGGGCCTTGCTCGTAACAAGGTATAGGCAGTAGCCAGGCCCACTATACCTCCTCCAATAATAATCAGGTGGTGTTTCAAGGTTAAATGGATTAAAAAGCCGCAAGTTAAGAGATTTGGGTAATTTTATTTATTATCAATTCAAATATGGCTCGTAAATCACAATGGGTAGAACTTGGAAAGCGTAAGCTGGAATTATCCAACCTGGATAAGGTTCTGTATCCAGAAAATAATATCACTAAGGCTGAGGTAATTCAGTACTATCTCAATATCGCTCCTACACTATTAAATCATATAAAGGGTCGTCCGCTTTCCCTGGTAAGATTTCCCGACGGGGTGGATGGCGAGATGTTCTTTCAAAAAAACCGGCCACCATGGGCGCCTGATTGGATCGATTACGTACGTTTAGGCAAAGAAAAGAAAGATTATATGATGGCTACGGAGGTGGCCTCTGTGGTTTGGCTTGCCAATCTGGCCTGTCTGGAGATGCACCAGATCCATTCCAGGAACCCACATTTTGATTGTCCTGATTACATCGTATATGATATAGATCCACCGGAAGGC
>CAZAWQ010000304.1:0-18799 GCA_964488585.1 uncultured Roseivirgaceae bacterium | reverse complement strand
CTTAATCCGGACCTTCGTGTCGAAAAGACCACAGAAGAATGGAAGGCACTGTTAACCCCGGAACAATTTCGAATAACCCGTCAGAAAGGTACTGAAAGAAGTTTTAGTGGCGAGCTATGCAGCATACATGATCCGGGCATATATTCTTGTGTATGCTGTGACACAAAACTGTTTGATTCAACTATCAAATTTGAATCCGGTACAGGATGGCCTAGTTTCACCCAACCGATAAAGGAGAATGCCATCAAATATGAAGCTGATAAATCCTTTGGGATGATAAGGGTTGAAGTGATGTGCAACACATGTGATGGGCATTTGGGTCATGTATTCCCAGATGGACCAGAACCAAGTAAACTAAGGTATTGTATTAATTCAGAATCAATTAAATTGAAAAAAAGTGGAAAATAGGCAAATAGCAACATTTGGTGGCGGGTGCTTCTGGTGCATGGAAGCAGTAATACAACACTGGTCCTATGGCTGTGATGTGCAATTTAGGCTCTTTTGCAGTAATGACTTATTTTGATGGATGAAATATGAGAAAAGTAGGATTTGGAGGAAGCTGTCACTGGTGCACAGAAGCAATATTTCGATCGATAGTTGGGGTAATCAAAGTAGATCAAGGATGGATATCTTCGTTAGGTTCTAATAGCGGTTTTTCGGAAGGCGTCTGTGTTAATTTTGATCCAAACAAAATCGACTTACCTACGCTAATTTCCATCCATCTGCACACACATAGTTGTACAGCCGACCACTCGATGAGAAGGAAGTATCGATCTGCGGTTTATACATATTCAGGAAGTCAGTTTAATCAAGCGAAAGCAGTTATTGATGCTCTTCAAAAAGAATTTGATAAGCCAATTATCACCCAAGTCATCCCATTCAATGAGTTTAAGATTAATAAAGAACAGTATCTGGATTATTACTACAAAAATCCATTTAACCAATTCTGCGAAACCTACATCAACCCTAAGCTCCGATATCTGCTACAACAATTTTCAACGGTTGCTGATATGGATAAGTTGAGTCAATATAATTGACTTGATTTAAAAGAAGGAAGCCAATTTCAGTCGCTGCTAAATAATGACCGTTGTACAGTCTCCTTACTAGAAAGAGGCAGGCCAATGCCTGCCTCCTTAAAATGCCACCCTTTCTTCCTGGATATTAACAGCAGGATTCCATACTCCAGCAGCTGCCACCTCTTGTACATATTCTGAAAAATCTTTCGGCTTTCTCCCAAGTACCTTTTCGATGTCGTCGGTAATCTCAGAATTTTGCTCATTGTCCAACACCTCTGTAAACAAGTAATTGATTAGCCAGACATAATCTGCTGGCACCCCAAATTGTTCCAACATCTTGGTATATGCGCTTAAAGAAATTGGGGTAAACACGATATCTCTGCCAGTAGCTATGGAAATTTCACTAATAACCTCTTCAAAAGTCAGCAGCCTGGGCCCTGTCAGTTCATAGAGCTGACCATTGTGCTGTTCATTTAAAAGAGCTGCTACCACTACATCTGCAATATCATCGGTATCCACATACGGTACTTTGGCATTTGCCTGAGGTAGGGCAACATGTCCTGACATGATTGGATCCAGGAAAAAACTTTCACTAAAATTTTGATTAAACCAGCTGGCCCTGACAATGGTATAGTCAATTCCGGAATTGATGACCACTTGTTCGCACAACTCAGCTTCCTGCTCTCCTTTACCGGAAAGCAGTACCAACTTTTTGATTCCACTTTTTTTTGCTTCTTTAGTCAATCCTTCAATAGCTTCTAATGCACCAGGGACTGCTAAGTCTGGTTGAAAAGTGATGTAGATCTTGTCCATTCCTTTCAATGCCGTCGACCAGGTAGATGAATCCTCCCAGTTAAATGCCGGGCTTCCACTTCGGGATCCAATACGCACGATCTGATCAAGTTTGGTCAAACGTTCAGCCACCTTGCGGCCGGTTTTTCCTGTTCCTCCGATTACTAAAATGTTGTTTTTCATGATTCTTTTCGATTTAATGATTGATGAGACAAAACTGCAGCCTATTCTATAGAGCTGTTTGTCCGAAAAGGATCAAAATTTGTTCGAACGGGATTATCGCTTTATTCCGCTGGGTCGAAAGCCAAATTTTTTGGCAAAAGCATTGGAAAAGGAGCCCAAACTATCATATCCTACATGCCAGGCAGCTTCTTGAATCGATACGTCCTGGTTCCTTATAAGCTCATGGGCTTTGGTCAGGCGTTCATTTTGGAGGTACTTGAAAACAGGTACCCCAAAGAGCACTTTAAAGTTCTTTTTTAATTTAAAGCTGTTCAGTCCAATCTGTCTGGAAAGCTCGGTAAGCGAAGGTGGTGTTTCCAGGTTTTGGGAAAGTATCTCTTTGGCCTGAAATAGTTTTTCACGCTCTTCCTGTTTCAATTCTCCCTCTTTCATTTCAGACAGGTGTCCAAAAAAATGAGACAATAAGGCGGTCATCTGACTTCTGAAAAACATCATCTTGGTCTTTCCCTGGTATTGGTTATTGAATACCTGGTCTACCACCAGCTGCATTTGGGGTGTCATATAAAATTGTGGTCCGGCTACATAGTGATCTACAGGATTCACCAACTGATGCAGCAATTGTGAAAATATCTTTCCTTCCTGATTTGGTAGTTGGCCTAGATTTCTGGTGGCGGTAGCGATAACGATGCATGCCAGCGGTTTAGCGGCAGAGACGGTGTGCACGAATTCAACCTGCTGATCGGCATAAAAGGAAAGTGCCATTCCTTTGGTGTGGCTGAAGTCCTTTGTTTTGCTGCCATACTTAACGGACAAATCAACATTTCCAGACCCGTAAAACGCCACCGCAATCACTCCTTCATCAAATGTACAGGAATCACTAGTAATTTCTTGGGCACTAGATTCCTCTACCAGAATGGTGAAATCATTGATGTCTATTATATCCCGGGTCATAGGTGGTGTGTGTAAATTACTCAATTAATCCTGATCTCTCACGTTCTGCCATTAACAACCATGAACCGTATAAATGAGCACCCACACTCCTTACCTCAATGCAGTACCATCGTCCAGGTTGCCTCCAAATATATATGGTTTTAGCTACGGTGATAATATACCTGGCAAGATTTCCTGTTATAAGTATTCCCCCGCCAACGAGTGAGGAAGTTCTCAGGAAATCCCTTCTATTTAAGGTTGTGGTGCATGTTGGCATATGCTTTTGTTTTGGTTTATACGTTTCGAAAACACTTCGGGAACATAAATGTTATAAATTCCTCCCAATCGTTTGGATGATGTTTCAAATATAACGTTGAAAAATCATGCAAAATGGGTTTTTAGATAAACTCCGGTGATATTAAATATATTCCTTTAGTATAATCAGATTGTTTTATAAAGATGGAACTAATATATTAACCAGAATAGGACCAGATTCAGCTAAGTTGAACCCACTGAACTGGGTTCGGTTTTCAATAAAAGAGAAAGAACCATTTTAATTGATAACAATGGCAGGAACCGTTGGGATAAAAAATCTGGATATTAATGAAAATTGCCGTAATAGGACTGGGTGAAGCAGGAAGTCATTTTGCGAATGACCTGGCTGAACTTGGAGTTGAAGTTAGCGGTTGGGATCCTGAGCTTAGATACAAGCTACATCCAGAAGTCTCTTTTGCTCTGAGCAATGCTGAAGCAATTAAGGATTCTGATATAGTTTTGAGTGTCAATTATTCTTCCGAGTCAAGGGCCATAGCGAAAGAACTGGCACCTTATCTGGAGGCATCTTCTGTCTATTGTGAAATGAATACTTCTGCCCCTTCTGTAAAAATGGAAGTAGAGAAAATCCTGTTGCGTTCAGGTGTTCGATTCGTGGATCTTGCTATCATGGCGCCGGTACCGGAAAAGGGAATTAAAGTCCCTTTACTGGCAAGTGGCCCAGGTGCAAAGGCACTTTCAGAAATAATGAAACCTTTCAATTTGAATCTGAACATCCAGAGTGAGGTAACCGGTGAAGCGGCAGAACGAAAGCTACTTCGATCAATTGTTTTCAAAGGAGTATCAGCAGTACTTTGCGAAGCCATAGAAGCTGGTGAGAAAATGGGTAAGAAGGATTATATCCGTTCTCAAATCAAATCCATTCTTTCCTCTGATGATGAAATGATTAATCGTTTTGTTAAGGACATCCCTCTCCATGCCAAACGTCGTATTGAGGAGATGGAAGCAGTACAGGAAATGTTGAAAAGTAAAGGTTCGAGTGCCTGGATGACTAGTGGGACCATTAAGAATTTGCAGAGATTTTTGAATTAGCATGTCACAATACCCTTCTTGTAATCAGTTTTAATGCTTTCTGACTTACCAACTGAACTACAAGACGATAAGGGCGAAATCACTGCAGAACCACCAGCTATCGCAGCTGTTGTGATAAAGTTCCGTCTGTTTATATTCATAGTATCAACTTTATTTTATGAATAAGAGCAATTTCATTTTGTACCATGAAGGTCCATTATAAACAATCCTCGTCCTACACCGGCTAAATCACCAAGTTTGGCCATTTGAAATGCCATATATCGCCCATCATCACTAACTACGGGGTTGGACGACTTGTAGCCCTCATTGTCTGTAAAATAGGTCATTCGTTCCCAGTTTTCATTTCCGTCCAGCGAAAGCTTCCATATATCAATGTATTGCACAGGGCTATGCTCAAGTTCAGTGTCCCTAAACTGACGACTGGACTCTACCAAGGTGAATTTACCATCAGGATAAATTCCTTCCGGTTCGCAATGATGGTTAGGCGTGGTGGTAATCTTAGTTATTTCTCCGGTTGCCAAATCCAGAATTGACACTTCTGAACCTCCTGCATAACTATAAAGTGAAAGCGTGATTTTGTCTTCCTTGGGTGGAATGAAATTTTGTGTTTCTACTGCACTTAGTTTATCAAAAAAAAGATTCTCTGCATTACTGGTAATAAGCTTTTGATTGATAAGTCGTGGAATATCATCCTCATATACGATCTCACCTGTATGCACACGAAACTCTTTATTTTGATAGGTATCAGGAAATTGTCGGTAGCCTGTAGTCCAAGCAATTTTCATGTTTTTTCTGGACACTGCTGGACCTTCAAAACAGTAAACACTCAGGCGTGTAGGTGCTTTTGTGAGGGACTTATCCAGCACCCACAGTTCGGCACGATCAAATCGTGAAGTTTTATGATTTTCTGAGTCAAAGAGGGTGGTTCCCGAAAGTAGAATATCTCCATTTGCGAGATACAAGGCCCTCGTATAACCACCATGGTAATAATGATGTGTAAGAGGTGTTAGTGTCTCTGTTTCTAAATTTAATTCATAAACGTCACCATAAGTCTTTTCCAAAAAGATAATCCGTTTGCCGTCATATGAGAAATCTGCTCTCTGCCCCCAATCATGAATTTTACGGATATTATCAGGCAGATTTGAAATAGGATTCTCTGGCTTTTGTTTAGGTTCTAATTCTTCACTGGTCCTTTGGGCCACAACAATACTTGATAATGCCGCTAACCATATTATCATGACCATTATTTTCGCACCTCTCATAGTTGTTTTTTTTTGAGTTCATCTCTTCAAAGTAACGATTTTATATGGAGTCTCCCTATTCAAATCAGGCCAAATCGTCCCGTTACCATTTCGATCCATCACTTCAATAAAATACATGAAATCGTATTTTGGGTCTATTTGATTTGCAGGTACTTCAACTAGGTAACCATCACTTCCTTCTTCAGCTTTCATAGGTAACGTCTGGTAATCCAAATGTTGATTAACTGAACGATATCGGAGGTTTACCCATTTTATACCACCAGGTGCTTTGATGTTGGCTTTAATGTTTATGGGTTGATTAGCCAGCGCACTCACGATAGGTTGATGCAAAATTTCAAACCAATCAGAAGCAGGGTTATTTGGTGCAACTTTATAGAATGGGGCTGTTCTGGGATCATTAGTTTTTCCAAAAGCACTTCTTTCAGTCTTCAAATGCGCCAGCCCTTTTTTAAGATAGTTGAGTTCATCAGTCCAATGACCTGAAAGGTGATGATTGATTCCTCCTAATACTCTTTCATGTACCCCGAACATCAAATCCGGAGCATAAACATCTCCTGCTGATTCAACTATTTTTTGCCATGCTTCAATGGCTAGTTTTTCAAACTTTATAGCATCATCGAGGGCATTTGGATCATTTGTGCGTTTAAATATACGATAGCAAACGGCAGCAGGAATCCTATATGAATGGTATAAGGCTAAATTAGCGGTTATCTTTAAATCAGTTAGGGTCGAAAAGAATTCCTTATTGTCAGCAGGAGCCAATTTTTCCGTTTGTGTAATTAGTTCATTAAGCGCGTCATGGGTACGTCTAAACCATGCGCTGGTAGCAGATGGCAACCTTTTGGCGGTTTCGCCTCCTTCTATAAGCAGTTTGGCTTCTGTATCGAAGCTGGCGAATTGTTGAATGTCGCTGCCCTCAGCCTTAGCATATTCTGGCAGGTTGCCATATCTTTGTTTTTCAGCCCAACCGCGAGTGGTAGGAAATTTTCCGTAAGGTGAACATGCTGCTACAATTGTTGGCAATACCCAAGCTGCTTTGTGCAATGCTTCCTGAACAACTTCGCCTGCTTGTTTTCCAAAACGCCTTTCAAACTCGCTTTCCCAAACCTCAGATGGTGTATTAGGATTATAAGCCAGCCGACCAAAAACCTGGTAGAAATGCCAGTAGCGCTCAAATTCATATTTATAGTAAACATAAGAAGGGTTTAGAATATCGAATGGCTGCATGTTGTGTGGTTGTGCTTCCATTTTTGTTGCGAGGGGTTCATTTACATCAAAACCTTCACCATCATAAAGATGCGTACTCGCTACAAAGCGTTTCGCATACTCCGGACTACCCCATAGCAACAAACGATGTGTACCTCCATTCCACAAGCGCCAATGAATTTTGTAATTTTTTGGATAGCGAAGCATATCTGCATAACCATGTCGTCTGTCAAATTGATTTTCGCGGTTTATATGTGTAGGATGGAAGGGAAGCCCCATTTGTTCCATCCAGTATTTTGTGGTAATAGTAAAGTTAAGCCCTAAATTACTTGCTATTCGAATGATGGATTCGGGCAATTCCTTAGCCCGCAAATCAATTTGAAAATCAGGAGAAATGGTCTTGATCATGGTAAATATCTCGCTCCAAAATAATGCCATCTCTTCCCCTCTTTTCAATCCTGATTCATTGTGCATTCGAAATTGAATGCCATCCAGGTTGGGCACATTTTTCATGAACTCTGTTAAAGCCGCTTTGGTATAGCTTGGTAAATTTTCGGCATTGACACCTACTACCATGTGGTTCGTATCGAATGTCGCTAATTCTTCTTCTGTCAAGCCGCCCGCCTGTACCCCTCCGCGATAGATATGATCCCAAATCCCTACTTTAAAATCCAAGCCTCTTTCATGTGCCATTTCAATCATCTGATTAAGCGCCATTAAGTTTTTCTCTTGTTCAGCGGCAGTTATATTGCCCATTTTTATTTCAGGAAATCCATCAACATTAAAAAAGTAAGGATAGCAAGGGGCAAGAAATCCTGCATTTTCGTAACCAAATATTACCACCAGGGAGTTGAATCTATTTTTAACAAGCATATCCATGTAGCGCGCCCAGTAGTCTTCATTGTAAAACCTGCTTTCCCAATAGGCCCGATTCATGGTATAAATGGAAATGGCACGGGTGACAACATCGGGGGATTCGGTGATTGGAATGATCGCAGCTAAGGGATCCACGGTGTCGGAATTCCAATTGATACGCTCGGTAACATCCATCAAACCATACATTAATCCACGGTCGTCAGATCCATTAATTACCCAAACCCGGTTTTTACGATAAGCTGTTTCCCAAATGGATAAAGACTCGGCTTTAATAAGGATAGTTTGATTGGAGCTCCGAGCTAGTTTTGCAGCAGCACCACTTCCACTGAATAATCCCGCTGCTAAAAGCGTTTTACCGCTGGCTTTTTCTAAGGTGTTTACTTTTTCATAAGAAATTCCTTTCTTATCTAAATTAGCGGTCAATGCTGCAAGTCCATGTTCCACCGGGCTTCCAAAGGTTTTATCAAGAATAATTGAAATATCAAGCTGTTGATTGTTTATACAGGCAGTTGTATTTATGGCAATTAAAAGCCATAGGGATATAGCGGTTTTACTTAAACTAGATTGATTCATATTCTGGTTTGTTGTTCAAAAAATTAAAAAATATAGTTCTCACTATTTCTCCATTTGAGAATGACCAACAGCGATTCGGCTACCCACTGTGGCCGAGTGAACTGAAAGCCATAGACGCGGAGCTGAAGCCATGACGAATTTAAATCAATACCAGAAAGGAAAAAATGATCGGGCAAAGTAATTTTAGTAATTCATTTCATTTTTATTAATGCCATTGAAAAGCAAAATACTGGCATTGTTTGTCCCCAATATTTTTAATAGCGTGAGGAACATTGGAAGCTACAAAATAAACATCTCCCTTTTTGCCTTTATGGACTTCGTTGCCGATTTCCATTTCCGTTTCTCCATCAATCATTATGATAATCTCAGTAGCGGCATGTACATGGAGTTCGTGGCTCTTGATTCCCGGATTTAGATTGGTGACGTGCTTTTCATAATAAGGGCACATAGCCGTTGATCGACGGAAAAAATTTCGCAAACCTCCCTTATCATGCTCTATATAGGTCAATTCTTCAAAATCTGTAATAAAGGAGCCGCCGTCCTCCCTACCTCTTTTTAGATCGGCCTTTCCCATAGAAGTGTACACCATTCTGTAGTAGTTCGCGTTGGGCGTTCGGGAGCTGATGGTACCTTTTTCGCCAGGTAGCAAAAATGCTACACTGCTAGGTCCGACAATTTTGGTTTCTTTTTCTAAAGAAATTTCTACTTCTCCCTCTTTAACGATTAAAATTTGCTCTTGATACTGATCATAGAGGTTTTGTTTACCATGCTCTTCACCAATGCTTACTACCTGAAAGGTCACATCTGAAAGGGACATGGTTTCACCACTGAACACTTTTTCTGTGAAGTCATCCGCCACAAGGTAAACACCCGATGTCACTTTATTTGGAACGACCTCACTCCATAGCCAGGTTAGTGATTCGGGGAGAATGGCTCCTCCATGCTCTCCATCGTGCCCTCCTTTTCCTGCTACAAACTGATAGTCATACCCCTTGTATTTTAAGGCAGCTTCCAGTTGCAGGTTGGCCAGCCACCAGTTCCCAATCCGGTTATCTAAGTCGTTTTTACCATCTTGCAGAAATACTTTGATGTCTTTTTTATCGTTTTTACGGATTATCGGAGGATAACTATGGCCGCCTCTGATATCCGTAAAACTACCATAATGGCTCAGCACCTTATGAAAATGATCCGGTTTGAACCAAGCCGCGGAAAAGGCGCAAATCCCTCCTGATGAAAGTCCGCAAATTGCCCTCATCTTAGGATCGCTAGAGATATTGTAAGATTTTCTTAATTCAGGAATTAATTCTTCCTGACCAGATATGCCATAGAGTTTTTCGAGGAACATCTACCCTATTGGGAAATGGAGCCCACAAACAAGCTTATAAATTCAAAGAATGCCTATTGCCTAAGTAAAGAAGGCGCTATATACGCCGCCTATATTTACCACTCAAATGGCCAGACCACTCTGGACTTAAGAAACGTGAAGGGTACTTTTAGTGTACACTGGTTCGACCCGTTAACAGGAGGCAGCTTACAACCAGGGTCCATTGAGACATTCTCCGGTGGCAGCAAGGTTTCATTAGGCATACCGCCGGCTAAAGCAGATAAAACCTCTAGCGACTGGGTGGTGCTGATTAAACGAAATGATGAATAATGACTATGAAACCAAAGTTACTAGTGTCTGTTGTGCACCCACTGGTGGTTTATGCCTTTGTTTCCTGTGAGGTTGAAAAGTCCATTGGAATTCAGTACGATACCAGTTCTCCATTGCTTACCTATGGAGTGGATAAGCTCAAAAAATCATTTTCAGAACAGGTTCAATGCGCTTTCCTTGTGGAACCTGCACCCCTTTCCCTATATGATCAAAGCCAGGAATTATCCAGAAGCCACTCCTTTCAGTGATCAGGAACTGCAGGAATGGCGCAATCTACTAAGGTCATTACCAAACCATCCCAAGTGGGCATTGATAAAGGTGGTGCCAGGATGTTCACGGAACACGTGGTGCTGTTCTGCCAGTACCTCTTCAAAAGATGGATATTTTTCCGGAGAGCGATAGCGGTTTGGGTGTTATTTCAACTCCAACCACCGTTCATTGTGCTGTCTTTGTCCGTAAGCCCAAGACTTTTATATACCTTCAACCGTTACCCACTCCAAACTATTACTTAGTACAGTCTTATAGGCTGGCAGGTTATGTGCTTTTTCATCATGCCCCAGAGTATTGCAAACTATTCTAGCATTGGGGTGTTTCACCGTCCATACCACCGGAAACTCCTCACCTGATTCAAGGCCTTTACCAATAGCCAGAATCTCAATATCCGTGCCATCAGGATCCTGTTGCCAGCGATAAAGCTCATCGGTTATCCTGAATTTATTTGGCACATCTTTCATAATCGGGTGATCCGGTTTTATTACCTGTACTTCAAATTCCTGGAACTGCTCATGTGATTGAGATCCGCCACCAACCAGCTGCTTGTTATACTCCGGCCAGTCTTTCCAATTATACCAGGTACTGGGATGATAGATAAGCATACCCATTCCCTGATTGGTACGAGCCATGATGGATTTACGGGTTTCGACATCAATCGGCTTATTGTTACAAAGGTAAAGCACATTCGTATCTTCAAGCCACTCTCCTAACTGCCGTGACTGCTCGGTATAGCTAACAGAGACACTGCCATCGCTACTTAGTATTTTCCCATCCAACAAACCGAAGTAATTAAGAAAATCATGTGATCCCCCGCCGGCCATTATAGTCAGCTGATCTGCGTTGGGATCTTCCGATATAAATGATCCAGGGGCGTTGACAATAATCACCCCTTGCATTAGGCGCCAATGACCAGGGAAAGTACATATGAAGGGATAACGCCCCGGTGTTTCCGGAAGTTTAAATATCACCGAACCGATCTCTCCTGGGTTCAACATTTTAGTGCTGCCCAAAACATACCGGGATCTGGGAACATAGTCAAATTCCGCTGCATCAGGGGTTTTCAGGAAGCTATCTATTATTTGACCGAAGGCTTTCAGGCTGCCTGCCTTAATAACCACCAGATTGTGCGGCATCTGATCTTTATTGTTCAGTACAATTTCTACCATTTGGCCTGCCTGAGCAGTAAGCATTATTTTGTCATAGGCCATTTTCTGGTCCACGGTCTTCAACTCAAACACGATGTCTGCCCTGGGTTTTGTCAACTTTCCAATACCTACATCAATATATCGATCACCCCCGGTATCATGGCAATGAACAGCAATCAGGTTCTTGCCTTGCTTAAATAACTGTGCTGACTCGGTGTTTATTCTTAGATACTTGTAGGACTTGCTCACTCCTTTCTCAGCTATTATTAGTTGACCGTTTACATACACAGAATAATTACCGTTGTGGGTGATTTTCAACACAGGGTCTTTTATGGCCTTGTCAAGGGCTACAGTCCTTCTCATCCAGATATCGGATTTGGACCAGGTTGTTTTTGCGTTGGATGCAGTTTCACCACCAAACGGAGATGGCCCTTTCGACCAGTCTGAATAATCAAAGTCCACAGCATACCAATTTCCCTTTGGGGAATTTTCAGTATAATGCCACTGGGTTTTCTCTTCTTCGGCTGAAGGAATAACCATCTTAACCCTGTTTGGATCTACAAACTGTTGATTAGGCTCTCGGTGGTACAACTTTATCGCTGCTGTTAACCATTTATCCGAAGTATTAACGGATTCTGTGGTGGCAATTTCCATGGCCTGATACAGAGCGTCAGTTTCAGGCAGTTCACTTGCTCGTAATATTGCGGCCAGTCGGACATGCAAATCAGCATCAACCAACAATCCGGATTTTGCCAGCAAATTACTACCCGCCTCCGAGTCAGGCAATAACGCCACTCCAGTTCTTTTTACGGTACTGAAGTTACTGGAGAGTGTCTTTTTCAAAACTTTAGTATTTAATCCATCAAAAGCCCCCAAGCCTTTTAATGTCCATAGTGCATGTACAGCGGGGCCATTTAGTCCGCTTGTTTCATCACTTTTTTTATTTTCAGCCAGCTCAATAAGTTGTGGGATCAAGTCTTCCCTATTATTTTCGACGATCAGGCGTTGTGCAGTGATGCGCCAGAACATATTGTCGCTTTTTAAACCTTCTATTAATTCATTGGCATTATTGGATTCAATTTCGATAATATCCTGTTTTTTACTGTCTTCATGTTGAATAATATAGATTCTTCCATGACGTTTATCGCGATGAAGATTAAGGTGCGCATTCCCCGCTCCTTTATCAGCATTCCATATCTGGTTTTCCATTCCCCTCTTGTCAGGGTTGTGTTGAATAACCGGATTATACCAATCGGCCACCCACAGATTCCCATCGGGGCCAGTTTCGGAAAAAACCGGAGCGGTCCAGGCATCTGTGCTGGCAAAAATATTTCCTCCATCAACTTCTCTATAGCCCGCTCCATCTTCCTCAATTTCAGCAATATGAACCAAATGGCCAGTTGGCTCATTCACATACATCTGGTTCCAGTATTTTTCAGGATAGTTTCTGGCTGTATAAAAATTGGAACCGGAAGCTGCAGTAAACCCGCCACGCACATCTACCTGTTGCAGGGGTATGGTATCCACAGGAGAAATTTCATAATGTCCTTGTATAAAATCTGCATTAATGGCCCAGGAAGGTAGTTTGTTCAGGTATTGGTAATGTTTCAATGGAATGCCCACATAGCTGCAGTGGTTATTATTGGCGGTTGAACCAAATATCTCAAATTCTTCGGATATGCCCAATCCCCAAGTATTGTTATTGAATTGTCCTATAGGCTCAAAATATTGGCCATCTTTGGTAAATCGGTAAACGCCCATTTTGAAATTGACCTGCTTACCTTCGAACTGGCTTTCAAAACCAGAATAGCCCACTGCTCCCCAAATTAAATTATCCGGTCCATAGCGTAGACCTGAAGGGCCAGCATGGGTATCCCAGGTACCAAATCCATCAAATAGCAGCTTGCGATCATCCATTTTATCATCACCATCTGAATCTTCTAAAAAAACTATTTCCGGCGCTTGTGCTACAATCACCCCACCTTTCACTATTACTATTCCGGTAGTCAGGCTTTGTTCCGTAGCGAAGTCGATAAAACTATCAGCTTTGCCATCTCCGTTAGTATCTTCGCAAATTGTTATGCGGTCACCCCCTACTTCATTTTCTAAATCGTGTGGATAATCCATGGATTGTACCACCCATAAACGGCCCCTTTCATCCCATGTAAAAGCGATAGGGTTAATAATTTCCGGCTCGGAAGCATATAAAATGGCTTTAAATCCCTCAGGCAGCTGGATATGTTTTTGAGATGCTTCCGGGCTTAATGGGTTTTGAATGCTTGGCTTTTCACCAGAGTAGGTCAATTCTGGCAACGGCTCCATTTCTGTAACACATGCCATGAAAAGAGTCAAGAAGATAATTATTGACAAATGACTGAGGACTGAATTTTTCATTTCAAAGCATTTAATGTAACACTAATTTTGGTGCAGGTTTATGATTCTGTATATGTTGAACACTTATTGTTGTCTATACCGAGCGTAGGGTAAATTTTCGTATTCATCAATGGTTCCCCCCTCCCATCCACTTGAAGGGGCCAGGATAGCCACAAATTCCAATTCCCCATTTCCGGCGTTGAAAGTAGCATGTACCAGGTTGGCGTCTATATAGACCGAATCATTTGATTTTAAAATCTGTTTTTTCCCTTCTACCCATTGCTCTGCTGTTCCCTTTAGGATATACAGTATCTCGCTCATTTCCGGATGCCGATGAAAGTTGTGCATACCACCTTCCGGCATTACCACTCTTACCATATAGATGTCAGCCTGCTTGTTAACCTCGGCATTATAGTGCCAGTGATGATTTCTCCCAAGGATTTTTTCTAATATGGTGTCTTCATTTTTGACAAATTTCCAATAATTTTTCATAGCTGCTACTGGGATAAGGACAATGATTTAAACGCTCTGGTCAAATCCATTAATGATTGCTCCACGGCCATTCTTTCAAGAGAAGAAGCGCCAACGAATCCATGTGCATCGGTCTTGTCCAAAATAATTTGCACATCTTCAGGTGTATTGACCGGCCCTCCGTGCGCAAGAAAAAATGTATCGGGATTGGAATTTTTTACCGCATCGATGATGTTCTGGGTTCGCTCAATCGCTTCATCCATGGAACAGGTTGCTCCATCCACACCGATCGAACCACCCACGGTAGTTCCAACATGGGCAATAATACCATCTGCCCCTACTTCGGCCATTTGTACAGCTTCTTCCGGTTTGGCTACGTAAACCACAGAAAACAAGTCCATTTTGGTGGCGAGGTTTATCATGTCCACTTCTTTTTGGAAGCTCATGCCTGTTTCCTCCAATACTTTTCTGAAATGACCGTCAACGATAGAATGGGTAGGAAAATTATTTACTCCCGAAAAACCCATGTCTTTTACTTGTGCCAGAAAATGCCACATTCTTCTACGAGGGTCTGTTCCGTGAACACCACATATTACCGGTATTTCCTCAACCACCGGCAGCACTTCAAACTCGCCTATTTCCATCGCTACCGCGTTGGCGTCTCCATAGGCCATCATACCTGCAGTAGAACCATGACCTGACATTCTGAAACGGCCTGAGTTATAAATGATAATGAGGTCAGCTCCTCCTTTCTCAATAAATTTGGCACTAATCCCGGTACCGGCACCTGCCGCAATAATTGGCTTATTGCTATCTACTGTGGATTGCAACCGGTCTCTAACTTCTTGTTTGGTATAGGGGTTACCTTTCCCCGTCCATTGGTTTGGCATTGTACTAGGTTTAGATGATGTTAAATTTCCTCTTGTTTATTTCCGGATCATATCTAGAAGTACCTTCACAGAACGTTCAGCAAATGAACCATCATTGATGCGGGCATCTACTTCAATTATTTTAATTGATCTATTGGCATTGTCTTTTATAGATTCAAATAACACCTTATCTATTTCAGGATTATGAAATACTCCTCCATCGCTACCAATTGTTGACAAACCCTTAAGTGGTAATAGTATGGTTACTTTTCCTTTGGATTTGTTCAGCTTTTTTGCCAGTCTGGCTCCCAAAATTTTATTTTCTTCTTTATTAGTACGCATTAAAGTAACATCAGGTGCCCAACTGTACAATTGTCTGGATTTGTATGGTTCCGGGACGGTATCTATATGGCCGTAGTTAACCATATCGAGGCAACCAGGCACTACTAACTGTGGAATTCCCATCTTAGCGGCAGCGGTAAGACGATCCGGCCCGGCACTGCAAATGCCATCGCATAAATCATCAGCTAATTCCGTAGTGGTAATGTCTAACACGGCATCAAAGCAGCCTTCTAATACCAATGACTCCATGGTTCTGCCTCCCACTCCTACCGCGTGAAAGGTAAGCACCTCATAACCCTTGGTTCTTAATATCTCTGAACATTTGTCCACACAGGCGGTGGTATTACCAAATATACTAATCACTATACTGCCAGAAGTTTGTGGCTGTTCGACTATGCTGGAATTGACCATTCCGCATATTGCTCCAGCAGCATGCCTAATGAGGGTCCTACTGATGCTGTTGAGTCCTGCTACATCCACGATAGAGGGCATCAGGGTAATATCTTTGCTGCCGATTTGACGGGACAGGTCCTTGGTTGCCAAGGTACTCAGACAGAGTTTCGGAATACCAAAAGGAATGCTTTGCATTGCCGCAAGGGCAATATAAGTTCCCCCTCCTCCTCCCATTCCTATGATACCATTTACTTTTGTTTGTGAGAGGAGGCGCTTTAAAACTAGGGCTGCACCATGACCCATTTTCTCGATTGCCCGTCCCCTGTCACCGCATTCACGTAATTCTGATAAATTGACTCCAGTTGCGGCAGCTACTTCTTCTGCTTCTAAATCCACAGCAAATTGGTCCGTAGTACCCAGTACGCCCGTGTTGATAGACAGCACCTTTGCACCTAGTTCCAGAATGCAAGAGCGCAAAAACATAAAATCTTCTCCCTTGGTGTCGAAACAACCAAGCATTACAATGATGCCATTAGAGGAGAAACCATGCTGTTTTGTCATTTCGGTCATGGAAGGTATACTTTACATTTTAGTTAAACATCTGGCGGTGCTCCTAAAAATGGAGGCTCCTGGTTTTATAAAATCTAATTTAGGGAACTATCATAATTATCCAAATATCCTCTCTACTTAGGTAATGGTGATATCGATGATGTCGCGGGTCATACCATTTAGACTTACGCTCAGTGGAAACTCATAACCGTTTGATCGATATTCAGGAACAAACGTGTATGTGGTTTTATCTATGGCCAAAAGAGAGTAGCAAACTAGCATTGATGGAAAAGTCAGCGTCCCATTAAGCTAAATGCCCCCACCAACAATATTTCTTTGCCTACAAATTCATCTTTATTTAATATTTCCACCCAGACACCTGATTTTTTTCCCAGTGTAATTTCTTGTGGTTCAAATATAATATCAGCACTACTATCTTTAGTATCAGTAATTCTGACAAGCACCATGTCCCTGCCTCCCGAATTGACAATAGCACTTTCAGGAAGACAGGTGACCAACTGACTTTCCAGTTCTATTTCCGCTTCCACGAACATACCCGGGATAAATAGTTTTTCATCCTCTTCTGCTACATGTCCGTGAACATTTATGGTTCTGGTTTCCATGTCTACAGATTTTCCTACCAGGTGAACAGAACCATGAAATGTATCATTACCGGATTCAGGTACTTGGAAACTAATTGGTTGGTGCTCTGATATACGAAGGGCATCTTTCTCGAAAACTTGCAATTCAAGGTGAATATGATCGGTATTGGTGATCAGAACCGCCTCATCTGATGCATGAATAAAGGACCCAGTGGTAACTGCAACCTTGGTTATAAATCCACTTATGGGTGCATAAACGGGGATTGTACTGGCTATGTGTCCTGCTTCTACTCGTGCTATGGAAATGTTTATTAACTTTAGTTTTTCCCGCATTCCTGTATGCTTTGCAAGCATTACTTTATAATCCGATTCGGCTTTAAGAAAATTTTTCTTAGATGAAATGTTTTCATCTGAAAGGATTTTTTGGCGTTCGTAATCGGCTTGCAAGTAGGCTAACTGTTCTTTGGTTTCCATATACTGCTGTTGCATTTCAATAAGGTCGGGGTTTTGCAAAGTGAATAGTACTTGACCCTTTTTAACCGTCTGACCTGGAAGAAGATCGATATTATTGACATAACCGCCATGATAGGGGCTGACAGATGCCTTATTTCCAGGTGGAACATCGATAAAACCCCTGGTTGAAATTGAAGTTGAAAGGCGCTGTTCTGTTAAAATTCCCAATTTCATTCCGGATGATTCAAAGAGATCATTTGAAACATAAATCTTACCATCTAAAGAGTTTAGATTCTCTTGAATGGACATGCCCTTTTTCTCATCACCGCAAGAGAAAAGAAAAGAGATAAGGCCAACAAAAATTATGGTTAATTTTAAGCCATTCATTACATTAATATTAGTTAATTATATAATTGATATTCAATATAATATCATTGTATCTACGCAGACTTTGTAAATAATTCATTTCGATTTTAACTGCACTGTCTATCGACAGGATATATTGAAAGAAATCGATCTCCCCTCCTTCCAATGATCTGCTTGCTGCATGTATGATCTCTTTAACCAGATTTCTTCCCCGTTGTTCATAATTGACTAATGCCTCGTCCTGCTTGCCTAGCTCTGCTGAAAGTTGTTGCAGCCTTCCCTCCATTACTTTTCTATAGTTTTTTGTTTCCTGGAGGATTCGCTCTTTTTCGATTTTTGAGGCTTTTATCTGTGCCTTTTGGTTTCCAAACAAGATTGGAATGCCTAAGCCAACCTGGAAGCCACTATAAGTATCCGCATTTAGAGCATTATTGGTCCCCTGAAAGTATTCCAACCGTATATCCGGAAGCATTTTGTTTTTCTCCACCTGCGCTGCTTCCTCAGCTGAAGTCAATGCTTCCAAATAAAACATAAACCCCGGGTGATTGGCGGTATCGGGAAATTGCAAAGTCAACTTTTCGAAAGGTACTTTTATAACTTCAAAAATTTCTTCGTTTTGAATCCACCGGGATAATTCTGCATAAGCAGACTCAAGGTCCTTTTCCAACTGTCTAAGTTGCAGGGATACTTCGTTTTGTTTGTTATTTGCAGTGAGCTTGAGTAAATAATTTCCTTCTCCCAGTTCGAACCGACGATTAGCAGCCTTGGAAAAATGATCATATAAACTATCCAAATATTGATAGTCCTCCTGAATCCGTTTCAAATAGGTAATTTGGTTATGGGCAGATGAAACGTTTTTAACCAATAACATCTCTTCCATGGCATATTGATGTTGTTGTAAACGAACAGCACTTTTTTGTAATCTCTGTTGCGATGAATATACTGATGGGAATTGAAAATTTTGTTTCACTCCCCATACTTTCAACGGCTGGTCATTCCTGGCCAGGTTACTTTCATCGTAGTTGTAATAAACATTGGTTTTTTCAAAATTAAATGCTGTTCCAATTAATGCCTCACTTTTTAGGATGGACAATTCTGACGATTTT
>CAZAWQ010000303.1:0-2131 GCA_964488585.1 uncultured Roseivirgaceae bacterium | reverse complement strand
CAGGGTTTATAACAATGATAATTATTCTGATGCCTTTACCCCCTTAAGCATTGCCCAAACCGCAGATAGTGGCTATATTATATTAGGGGGAAAAGAAGTTACCGACACTCAGTTCCTCAGTGTATACCTGATCAAGGTAGGCGCTGAAGGGCAGTTCGAGTGGGAACGCACACCCAGCGAAAACTACACCAATCCACTCAGCGGACTGATGGTTTCTGGTTCAAACTACCAATTCTTCTGTATGGACAAATTGAATCTTGGGACATACCTGGTACAGGTTGATGACGTAACCGAGTCCTTCTCTGAAATAGGCTATTTACCGGCATTACAATATCCCTTGGCAGCTGCACCGGTTAACGGTGGCGGATTTGTGGTACAGGGCTACAACCGGGAAGACCAGAAAACAGTACTTACCAGACTGAATGCCAATGGAGTAGCTGTCTGGCAGGAGGAATACGATACTTTTGAAGACGTGGAGGAAGACATAGTCAGGCATTTGATAGGTACCAGCAGACCTCTTCCGTTCATGACAGGATCCATTGGCAACAATTTCTTCTTTAACGGTTTTTACAACTACAGTTACTCCATGGTATTTGTGAATGCTGCCGATGGTTCTCAGACTGGGGTTATCAATGGCCCGGGCGTTGACGATGCTATTAGCGGCGCCACTCAATTGACCGGCTCAGAGTTTGCCATGGCACGTTATAGCTTTTTGGAAAATAAGATTATACCTAAATACAATATTGATGTTAATGGTATAGAAGTGACCGGTGACCTGGATGGGCTCAAATTTGACGAGCTCTCACAAAAGGCCAAATTTCAAATCAAGAAGGTCAACGTAGCTGGAAAATCTGCAGTAATTTATGGTACAGAAACTAAGAGCGGCCAAATCTTACTACTGGCTTATGATCAGGCTAATGAAAGCTTGTTAGGCAGCAGGTACCTGGGTTTTGGACAACCTTACCAAATGGCTGATTTTGCTACCACCAAAGATGGGGGATTGATTGTGCTTGCTTCTACCTATGTTACCGGTCGATTCGCCCGGCTGGCATTGTTCAAGTTGTCCAAGAATGATCTGGAAATGTTGGTTGGAGGAGTCGCAGGCTCCTAAAGGAGTGAATATTGTTCTGCGGTTCACTTGTTCCCACCGCTCTCAGCCGGGTTTTCCATGCTATTATAAAAATCATTTAAGATTGCTTCCTGTTTGAAGTTTTCCCAGAAAATGATATGGTGTGAATTGTCTGGTCTTTCCACCCAGGATTCTCCTTCCAGGCGAGGAGCAGGCACTTTTACTGGCTGGGCCCAACGTGGGTCCTTGATTATGGCCAGGGCACATACATCATACAATGCACGGACCTCATCTCCGGTGTTCTCAAAAAGCTCGATACTATAATCTCCAAAGTTATAAAACACGCCACCTTGCCTCCCTGGAATGCCTTCTGCTTGTTGGGGACCCAATCCTTTCATTTTTCTCCTGATCTCACTCACAGAAGCTGTCACCGCCGCAGTTCCGGATGACTGGGAATAACGAACGGCACAGATTTCAAACTCCAGTTGACGGTTGTTGATCACACTGTTAATGGCAGTGGTGTCATTAACAAGGTTATATTCACCAGGTTCAGGCCAGTTTGAGCCTACCCAAACCACCCTGATTAAAGGAGCTATTGAGGGATCCTTTGTAAGCGCCAGCGCCACATTGGTTAAGCTCCCTATTGGTACTACTACCAATTTCCGCCCCTCCACTTCATGTGCAGACCGGATAATAAAATCAACAGCCTCGTGTCCATCATGATGCTCATTGTTAAGGTCCGGCAGAATTTCCTTGTATTTTTTACTGGCACCGGGTAGGATAGTGATATTGTATCCATATCCACACAAGTCCACCACCCGTTGGGCCTCAGCCATATGATTGCTTATGTCACCACCACCGGAGGTTTTGTTTACCGTAATCCCAACTATATCGAACAAGTCACTATTGAAAAGCATGTAAGCAATAGCATGCTGGTCATCCAATTCATTGTTGGCGTCTGTATCCAATAAACTCGGGATTTGAGCCATGCTTTGACTAACGCGCCATATTATATTAAGGAGGGCAAATATGTGTTTCATTATACTGATCTCTTGAATTAAG
>CAZAWQ010000302.1:0-1822 GCA_964488585.1 uncultured Roseivirgaceae bacterium | reverse complement strand
TTGAAGTGCGGGCATTAAAAGATATTTCCTCCGACGAATACCTGACGATCGATTATGCCACCACTGACGATGCGATTACCTTTCAGTTTGCCTGCAACTGTGGGGCACCGAATTGTCGCGGTTGGGTTACGGGTCGTGCAGAGGAGATAAACGAGCAAGGGCGCTCTTTCCTTGCGCTGCGGGGTTTGTAAGCACTGAAAAGATATAAAAATGGTTTCGCCGGATCAGTTTAACCAACTATGCACACTAATATAAAACTAGCTTTTAGAAACCTTGCCAAAAGGAAAATATATTCTATACTGAACGTACTGGGTTTGGCTGCGAGCATTTCTATTTCCTACTTGCTATGGTTATATGTACAAGATCAATACTCATATGACAAACATTTCAAACATGCTGATAGAATTTATAGAGTCTGTCCGGAGAATGTCTTTGATAAAACTATACGCGTTAGTTGGGCTAATTATCCAGTCGCTGCGACTTTAAAAGCTGATTATTCCGAAGTTATTGCGGCAACATGTTTAAAACGAATAGACAAACAGACCACACTTGCAAATCAGAAAAGGTCTGTTAAATCTGAAGATGTATTTTTCGCCGATCCTTATTTCTTTGAAGTATTTGAAATAGAATTTGTTGAAGGTGATCAGGAGACCGCTCTGAACGCCCCTTTTAGTGTGGTGATTTCCGAAAGCTATGCAATGAGGTTATTCGATAGCGCCAATGTAGTTGGAAATGTCATTCAATTGTCTGGTGGAAGGGCTGGGGCTCCCAGGGACGTTAAGATAACCGGAGTGATGAAAGATCTTGATAAACATACGCACCTGTCATTGGAGGCATTGGTTTCTTTTCGAAGCTATTATGATGAAGCTGAACTCACCAGCTGGGGACGCGGTAATGCATTCACCTACATCAAATTAAACGATGGTAACGATATTGAAGGATTGCGGAATAAGATACCGGCTTTTAACAAGAAATATTTACTCAAGAAATCTGAGTATCAGTCGAATGTACTCTCTTTCCAACCGCTCGCTTCCATTTACCTGAATTCAGAGTATCTATGGGAACCTTACCCTCATGGTAGCAGAAGCAATGTGCAGATATTGAGCATTGTAATCTTATCCCTATTGTTCATTGCATGTATCAACTACATCAATCTGGCCACTGCGCTTGGGATAGAAAGAGCTAAGGAAGTGGGAATCCGAAAAACCCTTGGTTCATCTCGGTTTCACCTTTTTGGTCAATTCATCTTAGAATCCATATTGCTCGCCTTAGTATCAGGAGCTTTGGCATTTATCATTTGTATTTCACTTTTGCCCTATTATACCTACCTCACAGGTATTCAAATAAACTTTGTGTCATTTTCCCAGGTCCAAAATATTTCAACTGTTTTACTGATTTCAATAATCATCGGATGTGTGTCAGGAGTTTATCCAGCTCTTTATTTATCCTCTTTTGTGCCCAACATAATGCTAAAGGGTAAGTTTTCAGAAAGTGGTAAAGGTGTATGGCTAAGAAAGTTTCTCATTACTTCACAATACATTATTTCGTCCGTTTTATTGATTGGCATACTTATTATAAAGTCTCAAACTGCTTACATCAAGAATAAGGATATAGGATTTAATAAGGAGAACCTCATCCAGGTTGCTGTCCCGGATGACTATGTTACATTGAAAAATGTACGGCTCTTTATTAACGAAATTAGAAATCATACCAAGGTAATAGGAGTCTCTGTTACTGAATATGATGACCTTCAAACTTATAAAGAGGCTGGAGAATTGGAAATCAAAGGGCATGATGGAATGACTAAAAATGTTAAGCTTCA
>CAZAWQ010000301.1:0-1793 GCA_964488585.1 uncultured Roseivirgaceae bacterium | reverse complement strand
GAATCAGTTTTTTATGAGTTTCCCTGTTAGATCGTAGAATGGCTAGGGTTGATTGTTCATCCTGGCTCATCATAGTGGTATAACCCACGATGTCAGTAAACATGATGGCCGCAAGTCTGTGAACCGAATTAAGGTGACGCTGTTTAGCTTCAGGCATGCATTGAAATTAGCTCTTAAATGAAGAATATGCTAATTAATAGGATCGCACCTTAACAAAGTGGTTGTAATTGGCCGCTTTGGCTGGTCACCGGACATAGAATGAATGACTGCTTTCGGCCAAAAGCGGCCGTTCAAAATGATTGATAGGATTCCCCCAAGTAATTCCCAATCAGCTAATTTCTTTGTCTAACAAATTAATCTTTTGGTTACTTACTTGCTCTTACAAGTATCAATTAATTCAGATTAGAATTACAACATCTTCAAATAACAGGATTAAACCATTCGTTATGAAGGTTGTCTAACTTTTTCACCATTTTTTTATACTATGAAATCATCAAATTTTTTATTTACGGCAATCGTTTCTCTTTTTGCAGGTGTTTTTATTGCCTGTAACGATCAGGAACCTGAAAACGCACGACTAGTAGTAAGACTGATTGATTCGCCTGCTGATTACCAAGAAGTAAACGTGGACATCCAGGCGGTTGAAGTAAACACATCAGAGAATGGTAGTGGTTCTGGTTGGGTAGCATTAGGAAATACTAATCCTGGTGTTTATAATCTATTGGAACTAACCAATGGGTTGAGTGTGGTTTTAGCAGATGCTGAAATTCCTGCTGGTTATATCTCACAAATAAGGCTCATTTTAGGAGATGAGAACACACTAAAGATGGACGATCAAATACATGATCTTTCAACCCCTAGTTCCCAACAATCAGGTTTGAAACTTCAGCTCAAAGCTACGCTAATCGCTGGTATCACTTATGAGGTATTCTTGGATTTCGACGCAGCGCGTTCGGTAGTTGAATCTGGTAATTCAGGGCGTTACAATTTAAAGCCTGTAATCAGGGCCATTGCAGAGGCCCAAGATGGAGCCATTGGTGGGATTATTCTCCCGTTGGATGCGACTCCGGCAGTATATGCCATTCAGGGATCTGATACAATAACCTCAGCCTTTACCGATAGCAATGGTGCCTTCTTACTACAGGGATTGGAAGCAGGTAGTTATACAGTGGGTATTGATCCCTCCTTAGATTATCTTCAAAGTTCAAAAGAAAATGTTCAAGTTTCAATTGGAGAAGTTACAGATATAGGCACAATTCAACTTTCTCAATAGTGGTAATGAATTTGAAATTTAATTAGGGGGGACAGATAGCCCCCTAAATTTTTTAATGGCCTTCAATGCGTCCGAATAAATGGCTACTTACGGCCAATAGCGGCCGTTCACACTCACTATGGAAACCCCACTTTGTCCAGCATATGCTGCCAGCGGGCGTCACTTGTGAAGGGATTAAAAAGAGAGCTCAATCTTAAACCAATACATTTCACCTTGTAGTTCTGGGAGGCTTTTTCCAGCCACTCAAAAGCAGTATCTACCCTGCCAACACAATCTGATGCTCACACACCTTCTTTGATTCTTTCCCATAATCCTCCGACAACTATAGTTCATCCTCTTTAATTGATACAACCATTCAGATATACATCAAACTGGCACATCTGACAAATTATTTGAACCAAAATCTTACGTATGCCAGTTCTGGTGTCTTTCTGGTAAGCTCATTAAAGTGTAACCTGATAAATTGCTTTTTTTTGAACAAATAAACACCTACCGGGATGCGTCAGTGCAACATCAACCT
>CAZAWQ010000300.1:0-1704 GCA_964488585.1 uncultured Roseivirgaceae bacterium | reverse complement strand
TTTCTGGTGAAAATCATTTTTCTTCCATTCTGGTAGGTGGAAACGGGTCCTTCGTGGAACTTGCTATTTATCCGGTTGCTCAGGCCAACTGGATCAGCATATGATCCATCCACAACTTCGGTATAGTACAGGTCCAGATAGGGTTTTTGGTTCCACTTAAATTTCTTCTGTATCAATGCTGGTCGTTTACGGGCTGAGGAAAATATGAACCCGTTCATAAAATAGCTGGGGGCAAAATCGGCCTCAGGTGTATTTATTGAGACTTCATTTACGGTATATAGTGCAGAGTCCAGGAAATAATCTTCGCGATTGTCGATTGCTGCTATTTTTAGCGAAGCTCTGGGATCATCAGATGCTAGATTTTGATATTTCAGGTATTGAATTCTTGCCTCTTCATAGTTGCCACTGTATTGCAAGGCCTGTGCATAATACAAATAGTGCAAAGGATCCAGGATTGATTGATCTTCAATTTGTGAATACCAGGAAGCGGCACTGTCCTGCCAGTTCAACTTGCGATAACATTCAGCGATGTTTAAACGCAATGCATCACTGGCTCCCTTCTTCTTTACTACTTGGTGATATAGATCAACTGAACTTTTGTATGAGAAAAACTGATAATGCAATTCAGCCCTACGCAGTTTAGTAGCAAGATCAACTCCGACCCGGGCTACATTAGGGTTGTCGCCCAGAATTTGCGCCTGCAAATAACCTGAAAGACAGGTTGTCAAGAATATTATGATTCCCCTTCTCATTTGCCTTCGGTGATTGTCAAAAATATCTAGGGGTAATTACTTTGTTTTTGGCATACCTGAAGCGGTAGTTAAGCATAAGTTCATGTGATCCGGAATTGATTCTGCTAAGGTCGGTAGTGTGAGCAAAGTCATACGAATATCCTAACAGCAGCTGATCTGTCAATTGGAGCGCTAATAAAGCATCAAAATCAGATAAAGACCTCCAGGACACGCCTAGCCAAAGTACATCTGAAAACAAAGCATTGAGGTTAAGATCCATTTGGATGGGAGCACCTTCAACTGCCTTGATCAGGATATTGGGTTTTAATTTTACATTATGGCTAAGCTCAAACATATGCCCTACTGTAAGAAAATAATGCCTGTCCTGTCTGGCATCCCCATCAATCTCAATTACATCTTCACTGAGGCTATTGGTAACCAGTTGTGGTGCTGATAAACCGATGTAAAACCGGTCTGTATAGTAGTATATCCCCGCGCCAAAATTTGGCATTACCTTATTAACGTCTCCCTGAAAAACCGGATCCGATGGGTCTGGTGGAGTTAATGATGACAAATCAGCATTATAACTGGTAAGCCCGAACTGGAGACCTAATGAAAGGGTCCCCTTATCGGTGAAAATTCTATAAGCATATGATCCATTAACCCCATACTGATTGAAAATTGCAATTTTGTCATGAATGAACTGTAAGCCCAGCGCTATTTTCTCATTTCTTATGGGAGAATGAACTGAAAATGTTTGAGTGCTTGGTGCTCCAGGCAACCCTGTCCATTGATCCCTGAACAACAAGGTTGCACTTAGTGACTCATGGCTGCCGGCATATGCAGGGTTTATTGCAAGTCCATTAAACATGTACTGAGTAAACATGGCTTCCTGCTGGGCCCATGATGGAGCCAGGCTTAAAATGAACAGCCCGGATAACAGAACTGACTTAATGAAATATATTTTTATTTT
>CAZAWQ010000299.1:0-2096 GCA_964488585.1 uncultured Roseivirgaceae bacterium | reverse complement strand
GCGGCATAATACCTAGATAGAATTTTGGTTTGACAAAATGGTTGGCACCTGCCAAAATGTACAGGATTGCCATAGTATACAGGCTGATTTCTTTCAATTTTAGATACAATCAGATAAAACTACTCCATGGTCTACTCCTCTCCTTGGTCTGTGACCTCACAGACCAAGGAGAGGGGCGTCACCTACTGGTGCTGTTTTGCCGTCGTTGTCGATGATTACGTTTGAGGGTGGTTGTACTGGGACCATGGGGCCCTTGACGATCAGCACTGTTCTTGTCATGACATTTCGCCGAGTAAATGGAGAATTAAGTTAAGGAAGTATCGACCAAGATGATAATACTCGTAAAACTTGTTGGAAATGTTTTTCTTAATCAATACTCACTTCTACACTACTTACGTAACCGGAAAACTTTGAATCCTCGGTATCCTTGAAAATTGAAACTACCTGGGTAGCATCGTCCTGGCCAACATCAGCTGTTTCATCGGCAGAAAACAATACAGGTTGTGTTTTTTCAACTCTTCCTTCTGCTACTGCCTCTCCATCGATTAAAATAGTCACTATTCCTCCTTTACCAACACCATCTCCATCATAGTCGAATTTCATAGAAACTTTGCTATTTCCTTTCGCCAAAGTTTGCTTAGATTTTATTGTATAATACTCTAGTCCAAACCAGTTATAGGTATATGCAGGTTTACCTTCATCCATATAGAAAGCCCATCCACCAAACTTACCTCCCTGGCATAAAATAATACCATTGTCATTGCCATTAAGTTCCAGGTCTGCGGATATGGATTTGGAAGTATTTTTTACATTGAGAAAAGTATTCTCCATAATACCTTTCATGCCATGTGCTAACACAAGAGTTTTCCGATCTCCCATCAAATCAGGACGTCCCGCTAGTTTGGCATTAAATCGTTCATAGGTACGATCATCAATCGGATAAACATTATTTCGGATTGCTTCGTCCTCAAATATTTTTTTCAACTCTTCCAGTTTCTGAGCGTTTTCGTCCGCAAGATTATTAGTAAGGCTAAAATCTTCTTTGGTATTATACAATTCCCAAACGTTTTCTGCAAGTGGAACTTTCGGTTTGATTTTCCATGGCGCACGATGAACAACTCTTGCCAGCCACCCTTCATGGTAAATCGCACGGTTGCCAAACATTTCAAAATATTGGGTAGTATGCCGATCTGCAGCTTCGGAATTATTGGCTGCGTACAACATGCTGACACCATCCATGGCCCGTTGTGTTACACCGTTTATCATGGTTGGTGTTGGAAGATTTGTGGCTTCAAGTATGGTTGGCGCCACGTCATTTACATGATGCCATTGAGACCGAATTTCGCCTTTTGATGAAATTCCTTTTGGCCAATGCAAAACCATGCCATTCCGTGTACCGCCATAGTCACCCGCTACTTGTTTGGTCCAGGTAAACGGAACATCGGTAGCTACGGCCCATCCTGCTGACATGTGTGGAAACGATTCGTCACTACCCCATATGGCCTCTTTTTCAAGCATTCCTTCTACGGTTTCTGTACCAAACAGTCCATTTAGATTAATCATCTCATTATAGGTTCCAATCAATCCACCTTCAGCACTAGACCCATTATCTCCCATAATATAAATAAACAAGGTGTTTTCTAATGCTCCTATTTCATCAATGGCATCTACCAGGCGACCTACTTCATTGTCTGTATGCTCCATAAAGCCGGCAAATGTCTCCATTTGAATTATAAAAAGTTTTTGTTCATTTTCGCTAAGTTGATCCCAGTCTTTTATCCCATCGGGTTTGGGGGCTAGTTTTGTGTTTTCAGGAATTACACCCAGGGCCTTTTGACGAGCTAATGTTTCTTCTCTTAGTTTGTCCCAGCCATCATCAAATTTCCCATCGTACTTTTCAATCCACTCTTTAGGGGCGTGATGAGGTGCGTGAACTGCGCCTGTTGCATAGTAGACCATAAATGGTTTGTCTGGGGTCATTGCTTGTTGGAATTTAATCCAATTTATAGCCTCATCGGTCATATCGGTAGTGAAGTGGTAATCTTCCATATCCTTCTTTTCCACCCGGGTTACACCATCATAGATAAGAGGGTTAT
>CAZAWQ010000298.1:0-2614 GCA_964488585.1 uncultured Roseivirgaceae bacterium | reverse complement strand
ATATCCATTCCTAATGGAAGATTAATGGCACCGTGGTATCAAATTAAGAACCCGGATAGGGTCCCATCCCCAGCGTTGATGGTATATCCGGAACGGATTAAGCATAATATCACTGAAATGGTGAGGGTGGCAGGAGGGCCTGGACGACTACGGCCACACGTAAAGACACATAAATGCCGGGAGATTGTTTCACTGCAACAGGATGTTGGTATTGAAAAGTTTAAATGTGCTACCATAGCGGAAGCAGAAATGTTGGCAGTTTGTGGAGTGCGGGACATACTTCTCGCCTATCAACCTTGTGGTCCCAATGCTAACCGATACCTGGAGTTAGTAAAAAAGTATTCTGAGGCGAATTTCAGTGCTCTAGTGGATAACCAACTCACTGCCGTTAAGCTGGACAAGTTGGCAGCCGAATCCAATGAGATTTTCCAGTTATTTATCGACTTGGACGTGGGTATGCACAGAACTGGAATAGTACCAGGTCCTAAGGCTCTGGATCTGCTGCACTATATTAAAAGATCCAATGGTTTGAAATTCCGAGGATGGCATGTGTACGATGGACATATTCGATTAACGGATTTCAAGCAAAGAAGGCAAGCGGTGGAAACCTCGTTTATGCCGGTGAAGACACTAGTTTCAGAACAAAATTCTTGCGAGATTGTTGCCGGCGGGTCACCCACATTCCCGGTGCATGCTTTGAATCCGCAAGTTGACCTAAGTCCTGGCACCTGCCTGCTTTGGGATCAGGGGTACAGCCAAATGTTTCCGGAACAGAAATTTCTTCACGCCGCGGTACTGATAACCCGGGTGGTAAGCAAACCATCGGAGGACTTACTATGTCTGGATCTGGGACATAAAGCAGTGGCTTCTGAAATGCCCCACCCCAGAGTACTTTTTGCTGATTTGGACCGGGTGGACTACCTCTCTCATAACGAGGAACACCTGGTAATTCGAACGCCAAATGCCATCAATTTTGAAGTGGGAAATGTCTTATATGGCATACCCACACATATTTGTCCAACCACTGCTTTACACCAGGAGTTGGTAGTAGTTGAAGGTGGTGAAGCGGTAGATATCTGGAAAGTATTTGCCAGGGACAGACGGATCAATGTTTAATAGCTGTTGACCTCAAAGTCCCAGTCCATCATATCGAAGCGTTTTCTTTTCAGTGCCCTGATACCCAGGTAAGTAGTGCCCAGTCCTACTGCAGTGGCAGCGACCCCAAAAGGTACGCCGATCACGGTACTGGCGTCATCCTCCTCAATGGATTTGGTTATGATCACTACACCAGCGGCAGTCAGCAACCCTCCCAGACTGGTTAGCAAGATGCCACTGGTTTTTGCGCTGGAATTTTTACGAGTGTGCCAACTAGATAGCATCACTACATCCTGATAGTTTACAATTTCTCCATCTATCACCATAGATTCAATAGCCAGGCTTTGGATATATCCACGCTTAGTACCACCCTCGGAAAGTCTATATTTGACCGCTCTTTCAGGATCTACTTCATATACAAAACCGGAGTCTTTGTGTTTGAGGGAAAGAATGAGGTCCTGACCCGATAGTTCAGGGTAAATAAATAAGACCAAAAATAAACACAAAACTGTACGCATTTCCTGAGGTAAGTACAAACAAGATATAAATAAACAAAAGAGTATAAAACAAGAATGTGATTTTAAGAAGTCAGTCTAATAATTTTCTTGTTTTCATTATATTACAAAATTGGATTAACAATATTTCATGAATGAATTCCTGACATTCTTCGAAACCATGCCCGCCTGGCAAAAACTGGCTTGGATAGTAGGATGCCTGTGGTTCAGCTGGTCATTGGAAGGATTTATTCCATTATTCAAACTTCAGTACCACAAATGGAAACACGCTTGGGTAAATCTGGTATTTCTGGCTACTACCGTAACAATAAATTTACTTTTTGGATTGTTGACAGTTGGGTTGTTTAATTGGATTAGCACTAATAAAATTGGCCTGCTTTATTTATTCGATCTACCAATATGGGCGGAATTAATAATTGCGGTTATGGCGCTGGACCTTATAGGTCAATATTGGGTGCATTACTTATTACACAAATACAAATGGATGTGGAAATTCCACATGGTCCATCATAGTGACTCCAAGGTTGACGTCACTACCGGCACCCGTCACCACCCGGGCGACTATTTTATGAGAGAAACATTTGCTTTATTGGCGATTGTTCTGGCGGGGGCTCCCTTTGCTTACTACGTGATTTACCGAATTACCACCATCTTCTTTACCTACCTGACTCATGCCAATATTTCCGTGCCCTATTGGCTGGACAAGACCCTAAGCCTGGGTTTTATTAGTCCCAATATGCACAAGTTCCATCATCATTTTGAGCGGCCCTGGACCAATTCCAATTATGGCAATATATTTTCCCTTTGGGACCGGATCTTTGGCACTTTTGTTTATGACGATCTTAAGAAGATAAAATATGGATTGGATGTGCTGGATGAGAAACTGGACCAGGATATAGTTTATCAGCTAAAGATTCCGTTTGATAAAAAGATCAAAACAGACTATTAGATCATAGATTTTAGATCTCAGATCAACCTGGACGGTAAGTACTTATATTTTTGTT
>CAZAWQ010000297.1:0-3934 GCA_964488585.1 uncultured Roseivirgaceae bacterium | reverse complement strand
TTTAATTCAGGCCAATCCTGTTGTGCTATTGAACGGATATACGTGCACGAAAAGGTATATGACCGGTTCATCAATTTGTTTGCTCAAATGACTGTCGAATATCATTTAGGGGACCCTACAAATCCGGAGGTAACTATTGGGCCAATGGTGCGAGTATCTGCAGCTGAAAAAGTTCGACAACAAATTGATGAGGCTATTACTAAAGGTGCCAAGACCATTATTGATTCCAGTACTTTCCCCAATCACTTGGGCCTACCCTATTTGTCCCCACAGATCCTGGCCAACGTTGATCATAGTATGGAAATAATGACTGAAGAAACTTTTGGTCCCGTGGCAGCTATTATGAAAGTAGTTAGTGATGATGAAGCATTGGATTTAATAAATGACAGTCAATACGGGCTCACCGCATCCATTTGGACAAAGGATTCCAGTAGGGCTATTGAATTGGGAAATAAAATAGAAACCGGAACAGTTTTTATGAATCGCTGTGACTACCTGGACCCGGCATTGGCCTGGACAGGTGTAAAGAACTCCGGAAAAGGCTGCACTTTATCCGAACTGGGTTTTGACCAATTCATCAGACCGAAATCATTCCATATGAGACTGACATGAAAGCGGCTTTATTGGTTTGTGATCACATTAGAAAGGAACTGGTCCATATCGACGGGGAATACCCTGATATGTTTGAAAAGCTGTTTCCAGAAATAAATTTAAAGCCCTTTTGGGTCTGCGATGGTGAATTTCCAACCTCCACGGATCAATATGACATATACATATGCTCAGGATCAAAGCATTCAGTTTATGACGATATCCCCTGGATCGGAGAGCTCAACAGCTTCGTTAATGCTATCTATAAGGCCAACAAAACGCTGGTGGGATTATGCTTTGGTCATCAAATGATAGCCCAAGCCTTGGGCGGAAAAGTGGAGAAAGCCATCGGAGGTTGGAGTATCGGGGTGCATGAATTTGAAGTAACAGCCAAAGACACCTGGATGACACCGGACATGAACCGTATTAGTCTGTTATTGATGTGCCAGGATCAAGTAGCGGAGTTGCCGGAAAATAGCCAGATTCATGCCGCCACTTATACATGTCCGATCGGAATTTATTCTATCGATAACAGGTTCCTTGGGATTCAGGCGCATCCTGAATTTTCAAAAGAATATCACCAGGCGCTTTTTACTATTCGTAGTGAACAAATTGGGAAGGAACCATAAACCATGCCCTTGCAAGCATGCATCTGCCTCTCAACACCAGTGAACTTGTAAAGTGGATCATGAATTTTCTAAGGAAATAAGGATTGTTCTGCCCCCTATATTCCATCATCAGAACCCCTTCCCCGGACACGTCATAAGAGAAAATTTCTTCAGAATTTATGGCTATCGATGAAGGAATTATCAGCAGTTTTATAGAGATGTACTCATAGATTGCGAGTAGATATTGCTCAGCGAGGATTTAAATGCAGTATTTTCCGAAATGACGAATGGGTATATTGGCTACCATTTGTCCCTAAATCACTAGGTTTTTATGTTTTGGGTAATTATATTTGATATTCCACTAAAAAGTATGTTCGGCCATGAACTTCCTAACTAGCATCTTTAGGCGTAAAAATTTATCGAAGTTTAATTTGAAATACAATAAGCGAGACTCTGAATGGGTTGTCATGAAATCTAATGACTCACTCTATGTCGGCAGCCAGCGTCAATGCGAGAAATTTATCGATCGCAACTACGACGCCTTCATTTAAGGGCACTAAGGCTCCAGATAACTGCTATACTCCATTAGAAAGTCGAAGACATCGGCCACTTCTGTCATGTCTTTGCCTACATACCGTATAGTATGCTAATCTATTCGCTCAAAAATGGGCAGATAATCTAGCGCCTCAGTTGGCCTGTAATGTTTAAAAGATACATCTAAGGTTACCGGAGTGCTTATTTTGAAGGCTTTAAAGTCCTTAATCCTTTCTACTGCTTTTTGGCTTGCATTCCTGATCAGCTTATTGGCTGCATTGGGAGTTAGGGTCTTAGCCGAATGAAAACTTAATGCTTCCTTAACCACCGCTACTTCCACGTCGCCCAAAAAGTCTTTTACCTCTTTGGTGGCGATATTGTCACCGGTAACCAGGATAATTGGTGCCCCAAAATGACCGGTAATCATTGCACCCCAAGTGCCTTCCGATGCCGCTTGACCATTGATTTTTACATCAGTCAGTCGAGCACTTGAAAAGGTATGTGCCCGCACACCCTCTTTATTACTGGTTGAGGCATGATATCCTATGAGCATGACCCCATCGATCGACTGATCAATACCGGCTAACATATGAAAACGCCTGGGCCATGACCGGATAATTTGAATATCATCAGGGAATTTTTCGATTAACAGGTTCTGCCCATTGCCATGAGAATCGGCGATCAATATTTCACCGGCGCCGGCTGCCCGGGCACCATCTATAGCTGCAAGCGCCTCGTTAGTCATGAACTCTCTGAAACGTTGGTATTCAAATCCGGTAGGTCCCAATTGCTCACCGGTCACCACACCGGCCAATCCTTCCATATCGACAGATATAAGGATCTTGGGACCATTCTGAGCGTTTGATGTCAGATAAACACTAAAAGACAGGATTATTAATAAGCATCTCATATATAAATTCTTTAGTCTATGGCAGCCACTACCAGCTCCATCATCTCCCCTAATTTAGAAGGTTCCAGCCACCGGGTCACCACTACCAGGTCATGTTCTTTGTCTACCACAATATAATTTCCTCCAAATCCGGAGGCATAATAAATATCTTCGGATAAGTCGTTATCCCATTTGCGGGGTCCCCTATTGAGCCACCACATATAGCCATAGCTTTCATGGGCTTCTGAAGATTGCTGTACCATTTCTACCCAACTTTTTGAAATCAACCGCTTACCATTCCACATACCTTCTCTTAGAAAGAGCAATCCAAACCTCGCATGATCAGCGGCGCTAATGAAAACACCTCCTCCTGAATGGCCGCCGCCACTTACCGATTGCATATTTACTCCATCAATGTTGACCCAGGAATTATCGTAGCCATACCACCTCCAGGTAGTTGATGTGCCGATAGGGTCCATTATTCGCTCCTTTAAGACTTGTGGCAATGGCCTACGCCACACATTGAGTAGTGAATAAGCCAAGAGATTAACCCGAACGTCATTGTATTCGAAAGCGGTACCGGGTTCAACCAACTCCCGCTTTTTCCAGTCATCTATTCCTCCTTTTCTTGGCGGGCGATCATTCCAATCATACATGCTAAACAGATCTCCTGACCAATCTGATGATTGTGTTAATAGATGATGCCAGCTAATTTTTGAATTGTGTTCCGTATCGAAACTGCCATCCCACACATAAGGCTTTACTTTATCCCTCACGTCTTTGATCAAACCATCATCAATTGCCAGACCTGCCATAGTTGAGAGGTAGCTCTTGGTGACTGAAAAAGTCATATCAACCCGGTCGATATCGCCCCATTTGGCTATGATATAGCCGTCCTTCAAAATCAAACCCGCGGGTCCGCCTCTCCTTTTGGTTGGCCCCTTGATCTCATGAAATGGTTCCCGCTCAAAGCCTTTATAAATGGCTTGCCGGAGATCCCTGGAACCTGAATACTCATTGTTCGTGGCGAAGTCGACTGCTTTCTTTAATCCCGAGGGGTCAATCTTAAATTGCTTGGGATCTCTTTCTAGCCATTCTCCGACTGGATAGTATTGGGCGTGAGATTGAAAGCTCACTAACGCAAGTGCTAGTGTCAGTTGTAGTATTCTTGTCATTAAAAATTTAGTTTCAAATGGCTATTTCTGTCTATTATATGCTTGATTAACCGCTGTTACCGGACGTTATTTCGACAGTCAGGGAGAATCCTTTAATCTATAGATGCCGCTATTAAGATTCTCCCTTCACTTGAAATGGC
>CAZAWQ010000296.1:0-5689 GCA_964488585.1 uncultured Roseivirgaceae bacterium | reverse complement strand
AGATGACCAAGTGATGGATACAGGCAAGTATGTGGTAATCTGGAAGCATGAGGATGATACCTGGAAACTGCACCGTGACATCTGGAATAGCAGTTTAACTCAGCAGTAATGCAGGAAGCTTGAGCGCTAAGTCTTATTATCACTCACATGGTAAAGCGCATAACAAAAGCATTCAGCCGACCAACCATGTCCGGTATCTCCTGCTCGTTGCTCCGCGATATAGTCGGGCGCGACCTGAACCGCTGAGACTCGTATGGTTGGCGGCCGACTCTCGCCGTTACGCGGTGAAATGAAACCTGCGTTTTAATTAATTAGCCAATGAAGTTGCACTACTCTTACTCTATACTTTCTGGGCTAATTTTCACAGCTAAATCAGAGTTTTAGCTTCTCCAGTCGCCAGCAGTACGCAAATGATTTATTGTGCTAAGGAAATTCAGGAAACATGTCAGGTTAAATCTGACCTAAAACTGAGAATTGGTATTCACCAGGGCGAGGTGGTTTTTGAAGGAGATACTGATAATTTAATTGGTTTTTTCTTTACCGAGTTCATTAAAATCGACTGAGATAAACACATGCCGGTAATGTACGACTTTTGGGAGACTACCTTACTGGGTACAGGCAAGTATAAAGGAAATCCGATGTTGAAACATATTGCGTTAAATCAGAAAGAGCCTATGAGTCCAAAGCACTTTGAAAGATGGCTGGAACTTTGGGAGACCACCATATGGGAAAACTTCAGCGGTAAAAAAGTCGAGGAGGCTGTTCAGCGGGCAACTCAAATCGGAGAATTGATGAAATATATAATCAGTCAGCAAGAAACAAGGTAGTACAGCCGAGTGGTAGTGTCCAGAGTATTTCATACATCACAGGATCCGGGTAAACTAAGGGGAGTTTAGGTCCTAACTTTGACTAATGAAAATTTTCGATGCCCACTTTCATATAATAAATCCTGATTATCCTCTAGTTGCCAACCATGGATATTTACCGCCAAAATTCACCATTGAAGATTACGGCGAATGTACCCAAAGTATAGAGTTACTGGGTGGGGCAGTGGTTTCGGGTTCATTTCAGGCGTTTGACCAGGAGTATTTGATTGATGTACTCAATAAATTGGGAGACAAGTATTATGGTGTAGCCAACATTCCGTTTGATATGGCTGTTGCTGAGCTGGAGCGCCTGGACATGGCGGGAGTAAAGGCCGTTAGATTTAACCTGAAAAGGGGAGGGCCGGAACAGCTAGGGCACCTTGAATATTTATCACAGAAACTGCACCGAGAATTTGGCTGGCATACCGAGCTTTATGTGGACAGTCAGGATATCCAGGAATTATTCCCAACCTTACGGAAGCTTCCGGCATTTTCAATTGATCATCTGGGTCTGAACAAAGCAGGCATGGAGGAATTATATAAATGCGTAGAACTGGGTGCCAGAGTAAAAGCGACTGGATTTGGAAGACTGGATTTTGATCCTGTTCCTGTGATGAAAAAAATTATTGAGATTAACCCGGAGGCTTTACTGTTTGGCACAGATCTGCCCTCGACGCGCGCTAGGGTTCCTTTTTCACGAAAGGATATTGATTTGATAGTTGAGAACTTCTCAGAAGCTGACCAGAAACAGATCTTCTATAAAAATGCCCAGAACTGGTACCGGTCCCTTTAATCGCCTAGCTGTTCAATTTTGAATTTTTCAATTTCTGGTACCGTGTGTTCTTGCTCCATGATTTGTGCTATTTGCTTTACCACTTCCGGGTTAGTTGAAGCAACATTTTTTTGTTCAGTAGGATCAATTTTCAGGTTATATAATTCTATTTCCATATTGCCTTCGAATATATTTTTCCTTATGCCTTTCCAGTCTTCTAGTCTTACTGCCTGTTGGCCCTGATAAGATGGAAATTCCCAATACAAAAACTCATGTTGTTTTTGTCCATTTTTTCCCATTAATTCAGGTAAAAAGCTGATACCATCAATAGCTGCTGGTGCTTCTACACCGGCTACTTCTGCCAATGTGGGCATTACATCCCAAAATGCTGAGATAAGATCACTGGTTGATCCGGGTGCGATTTTACCTTCCCAACTGGCAATCATAGGCACGCGAATACCTCCTTCATGTGTGAAACCTTTGCCCCATCCATATTCACTTTTAAATGGTTTAGCGCTATCAAAAAACGGGGAGTCGGTTCCTCCACTGTAGGTAGGACCATTGTCACTGGTGAAAATAATCAAAGTATTTTCATACAGCCCCAGGTCCTTCAGTTTTTCAATTATTTCTCCTACTTGCTGGTCCAGGTAACTCACCATTGCTGCATAAGCCGCTCTGGGATATCTATTTGGAAAATATCCCATATCGCCAAGATAGGGTTCTTCCTCACCGAATTTTTCAACATATCTATCAATATATTCCTGAGGAACTTGTAATGGATTATGCGTTAAAGGTGTTGCGTAGTATAAGAAAAAAGGGTTGTCCTTATTCTGCTCTATAAATCCTAAAACTTCATCTTGCATCAACTTCGGCGCATAGTCTTTTTGAAAGAACTTTGAGTAACTGGCCAGTTTATACGGATCAGCAGCGCTATCCAGTTTTGTCTTGGGCACAATCAGATCATTTTCTAACCAAACTTTCTGCTTGTTTTTCCACAAGTGCTTTGGATAGAGTGTATGGGCCTGACGCTGACAGTTGTAGCCAAAAAAGAAATCGAATCCCCGGTTGTTTGGAATTCCGTCCGTGAGCGGCGCTCCGAGCCCCCATTTGCCAATTATGGCAGTCCTGTAACCAGCCTTTTGCAGTATGTTGCCAATAGTCGGAATACTACCTGGAATGGGTATTTGTCCTTCGAGGTTGGGGTCTTCTACTGCTTTGGCAAAATCCCAGACATCACCACGTGAAGCCCATTCGTCATTGCTTCTGATATAGGCATGACCGGCATGTTGGCCTGTTAGCAATATGCATCTTGATGGTGCGCATACAGGCGCCCCAGCGTAGTGCTGGGTAAAACGCATGCCATTGGCAGCCAGGTTATCAAGATTTGGCGTTTCAATTAGTTGCTGGCCGTAGCTGCCCAATTCCCCGTAACCCAGGTCATCGGCAAGAATGTAGATGATATTTGGTTTTCTTTTATGCTCCGGCTGTGAACATCCTGCGAACCCTACCAGGATAAAAAGCACTATTATGACGTATTGCCCAATAATCAGTTTTGGTTTTTTAATCATGATTCAAACTTAAGTTCCATGGAGTGAATTAGTATGTGGTTTGCTCTAATATGTGCTTTTAATTGAACATACACAAAGCTAAAGAAGAATTCATCTGAGGGACCATACGAACCATTGTTTTAAAACTGCTATCAGATAAAAAAAGGATGTATGGTTATGAAATCACACAACATGTGGCCGAATTGTCTAAAGACCAAATTAAGTTGACTTATGGTGGATTATACCCAATTCTCTATAAGTTGGAAGATGAAGGTCTGTTGGTTACCAGTACTGAGATTGTGGACAACAGGGCCAGAAAGTATTATTCGCTAACTCAGAAGGGCAAGGAAATTTCCATTGAAAAGGTATCCGAACTTCAGAAGTTTGCCGAAACCCTGAAAATCATTTTAAGGCCTAATCCCAGTGTCAATTTAAGCCCGGTATGGAACCAATGAAACGGGAACATATTGATCTGATCAAAAATTATCTTGATCAGCAAGGTCTAACCTTCAAACTGTTGAGGGAAGAAATGAAAGATCATTTAATGGGCGATTTGGAAACCCAGATTGAAAATGGGGTTTCATTTGAAAAGGCCTGGGAACTGATAACCGGTGAAATACCTGATCATCACTTTAAAAAAATACAGCAAGAAGTTATGGACACCATTAATAAAAAATTCAACCCTTCTCGGGCGTTTAGCTATTTATCTCTGATACTAATATTTACTTTGGTATTATTCAAAATATTGCACTTTCCACTTTTGGGAATACTGTTATTAGCGACTTTTTTTACTTGAAAGATGAGAACATCAAGTATACTTGGGTAACAAGGCCCACTCATCAATGTGCTCTTTTTTCCATTAATTCGACAAAACACAAACAATGAATATCCAATCGTAAAAATTGAAATTGATTGCTTGGTTGATCAGGTAGCCAATTATTGGACATTTCAGATAGAAAATTGCATTATGGTAGTTAAACTACCATAGTGTTAATTTTTGAGATTCTGGTATTAGTGTAGTCATGTACTTTTCATCTATTTTCGTGTAATCACTAGTATTCATAATTTCATTTCCAGTAGTGTGTATAATATTTGGTTCTAAGAAATGATTTGTCGTTACTACTTCTTTCTTTGCTTTTTCCTGAGTTGTTATTCCATTCGTGCACAAGAAGAAGATGCAGAAAGACTTTCGAGACAAATTCAGGAAGCAGGGTATCCGTTTATCCAAAATTATACTCCTGATGACTACCATGCATTTCCCCAAAATTGGGGGGTAGTACAGGATAGTCTTGGTATCTTATATTTCGCCAATGGCCATGGAGTATTAACCTATGACGGGGTTAGTTGGGAAGTGATTGAATTGCCTAACCACAGCCATGCCAAATCTTTAGCTATTGATAAAAATAATCGTGTTTATGTTGGAGCTTCGGGCGAATTCGGTTATTTGGAACCCGATTCAACAGGAAAGCTTAACTATGTTTCTTTATCTTCTTTATTAAATAAAGAAGACCAAAATTTTACCACAATATGGGAAACCCATGCTACAAAAAACGGCATCTATTTTAGAAGTGCAAATGCCCTTTATAGATGGAATGATGAAGATTTTAAGATATGGAAGGCAGAGCAGCCGCAGCATATGTTTCATAACTCATTTTGGGTTAATTCTACTTTATATATAAGGGTATTCGGAAAAGGTTTAATGTATTTGGATCATGACCAGCTGATGTTAGTGCCAAATGGAGGATTTTTTGCAGATAAGGGAGTAAGAGCAATATTTCCCTATTCCAAGGATTACTTGTTGATTGGGACATACAATGCTTTTTTTATTTATAAAGACGAAAAAGTGATTCCGTTTAAAACCGCTGCTGATGATTTTATAGAGCAAAACAAGCTTTACTCCGGGCTTAAGCTTAATGATGGCAGTTATGCACTTGCAACATTTAATGGAGGGATAATCATTATTGATCATATGGGGAACCAGCTGCTTTTGCTAGATAAAGAGACGACCCTTGCCTCTTTATCTACTCGTAGCTTGTTTCAAGATCGGTCAGGAATACTATGGGCTGCTCTTGATTATGGTATATCAAAAATAGAATTTCCCTCTCCATTCTCTCATTACGATGAATTAGGGATAAATTTTCTTTGTACATCCATCACACGCTATCAAAATAAAATATATGCAGGTACCAGTAATGGATTATATTGTTTGATAACGGATAATTCTAAAGGGACATATTTTGTAAATGTTAAAGGAATAAAAGATTTTATCTGGGATCTTTTGGTTTTTGAGGATATACTATTAGTAGCAAAAGATGATGGAGTACATGAATTAAATAAAGAAGCTCTTAAACCAATTGGAAACTGGAAGCCATCTTCATTATATAGGTCAAAACTAGACCCTAACAGGGTTTTTATCTCCCTGGAAAATGGTCTCGGGTCTATCTATCATAAAAATGGCAAATGGATTAATGAAGGATTAATTGAAGGAATAGTTGGATCCACTT
>CAZAWQ010000295.1:0-25100 GCA_964488585.1 uncultured Roseivirgaceae bacterium | reverse complement strand
TGTATCTAATACCGCTAACATTGCCGCTTCCAAATTGGAAAGCACAGTGATGGTAGAAAGCGAAAATGTTTCGCTATTGACTAATGACGCCGGATACTTAAGCGCGGTAACTTCTGCGGATATCACTGATGGGACGGTAGTGAATGCCGATGTATCTAATACCGCTAACATTACCGCTTCCAAATTGGAAAGCACAGTCATGGTAGAAAGCGAAAATGTTTCACTATTGACTAATGACGCCGGATACTTAAGCGCGGTAACTTCTACGGATATCACCGATGGAACTATTGCAAATATCGATATAAACAGTAGTGCTGCTATTGATGGCAGTAAAATAAATCCAGATTTTGGCAGTCAGAATATTCAAACCACCGGCACTTTAAACTCCGGAGCCGCTACCGTAAGCAGTATAACAGTCACCAATCTGGGAGGAGCTAACGACACCTATACTGGTGATGGCGCGGTTAACTCTTTCACCATCAGCCCCGGAGGTGCGTTTTCTTCTTCGGATATCCGATTAAAAACCAATATTCACGAAATTCCTCGAGCCCTCGATAAGATAAACTTAATTGAAGGGAAGTCCTACAGTTTCAAAAGTGACCGGGAACAACAGCTTCATTTTGGAGTAATTGCCCAGGATCTTCAAAGACTATTTCCTAACCTGGTGCGCGAAAATGAGGATGGATACTTATCTGTAAACTACCTGGAACTAATACCAGTACTGATTGAGGCCCTCAAAGAGCAACAACACATAATTCAAGACTTGGCCCAGGCTTTGAAACAGGGTAAGGAACTAAATAATGAACTTAAGGCTGGACTGAACAAACAACAGAAATTGGTTCGTACCCAGCAGTTCATCCTGACCCAGCTTCAGATGGATCGGGCGGCCATGGAGAAAGATATTAAGGATATCAAACAATCTCTGGGACTGGAGGCTAAAAAGTAGCAAAAAGTGAGAAAGATTTTTTTATTGGTTTTCACGGGTTTACTAATCTGCGGCTCAACAGCCTTAGCTCAGGCATTGACCAACGACAATGCTTTAATAACCATTACTCCATCAACCAGACTTACCATCTTGGGTGGAGCACTAAATAATGGGGAACTGGTGAATGGTGGAACACTCTCAATAACCGGTGACTGGATGAATGTCGATACTTATACTCCTGGGAATGGATTATTCATACTCAACGGTTCTGACAGGCAAAATATAGCACATAATGGACAGGAGGTATACCAGTTGTTAATTGCCGGTGGTGGAGAAAAAGTATTTACCAGTTCCATGGAAATACAAGACACCCTGGATCTATCAGACGGCATAGTAACTATTTCGAATGGAGTTACAGTTTTGGTGCAACCCAACGGTTCGGTGGTCGGAGGATCGGATGAATCATATGTAGATGGTCCCTTGTTTCAACAGGGAACGGGTTATAAATACTATCCAGTAGGCACAAAGGGGAACTTCCGGCCAGCCGAATTAATGAATGTCAGTGGTACTGACCCGATATTGGGAATTTCAGTGCATCAACCCAATAATAACCCAATAGAGCCTTTGCAATTAATGGCAGTTTCAGATACCCGATATTGGCAATTGATCCATACGTCCGGCATCTATGACGGTTCTCAAATCCGGGTAAAGGTAGGGCCAGATGAGCAACTGAGCCCGGATGTTGAAATCCAGGATGTGATAGTTACTTCATCTGACTCGATTGGAGGGATATTTTTAAGTTTGGGCCAGTCACAATTTACGGGAAGTCTAATGGATGGCGAAGTAATCAGCTTATTGCCAGCCACCAGTGAATTTTACGCAATTGGGGAGGAGGGATTTGCTGAACAAAGGGCATTATTCGTACCAAATGCTTTGTCACCTGATGCTCCGGATCCCGAAGATCAGGTGGTCAAAGTTTACGGGCAACAAATAGTGGATGAAGATTTTATTTTTCGGATCTATAATCGCTGGGGTCAATTGGTTTATGAAACAAACTCTTTTGCCGAAGCAAATACCGTAGGCTGGCGGGGTGAATCTTCAACTGGTGAGAAAGAGTCAATAGGCGTATATCATTATACGCTGGCTGGGAGGTTTGCCAGTGGGAATCCATTTAAGAGACAGGGAAGTATAAGCGTGATCAGGTGAGAAAGAAACTATATAGATTGGCGTTCGTGTGTTTGAGTGTATTAACTTGCTATACGCTGGAGGCACAGGATCCTCATTTTTCTCAATACTATGCCAACCCATTGTATTTGAATCCTGCAATGACAGGACTAGACTCGGATGTTTACTTTGGCCTCAACTACCGGTCACAGTGGAAGTCATTGGATATGCCATTTGAGATTGCTCAGTTTTCCATGGTATACCCAATTATGGAACGTGGAAGTCAGTTTAAACATCGCGGGGGACTTGGAATGTCAGTATACCATGAATTGGCCGGGGAAGCTAATAATTTTAAGACCACTTCCTACACCATAAGCGGGGCATATAATTTATTCCTGAAAGCAGATGCTTCCCAGATGATCTCCGTAGGTCTACAAGGGGGATTTATCAGTAAACAAATTAATTTTAACAATTTGAGTTGGGGATCTCAGTACGACCCCTTTATTGGCTTCAATGCAAATATTAGTCCTTCATTGGACCTGGGCAACGAACGGACTACTTTTCCAGTGATTCACGCGGGAGTGGTTTGGTACTTCGATCAGGGGAAACGACGATTGCGCTCTGGCGTGAGTGGATTTTTGGGGTTTGCCGCTTCAAATCTCAATCGGCCGGATGAGTCTCTATTGGGAGAACAAGGTACAGAGAGCCCGCTTCCCACCTTGTATAAAGCGCATGGAGGGATAAACTTTAGTATGTCACGTCAACTGACCATATCTCCAAATATACTTTATATGACTCAACACAACAGTCACCAAATTAATACTGGGGTATATCTGACTTACCAATTGATAGGCCCAAAAGCACGAGCGAATAGATTAAAAGTACAATTAGGTACCTGGTACCGATTTGATGACGCTTTTATTGTTTCACTTGGATTGGTGACCAGAAATATGGGGTTTGGATTCAGCTATGACTTTAACAATTCCACACTTCGGCAGTTTACCGGAGGTAAGGGTGCGGTAGAAGCATCAATCTCTTATAGAATAGTTAAAGGTAAGGGACTAAAACGATTTTCCACACCTCTTCTTTAGGTATTAATTAAATATTATTAGGTAATTTTAATCGAATATGATGCTTGCTGCCGGCCATTTTTTTTCTTCAAGGAACCGCGGCTTATGTGGTGCATCACATTGGTATTGCTTTCCGCTTTTAATTCAAATCATACTCATTAGTTTCTCTACAAGTATGCCTATAAAGGCACAGGATTTGGATGATTTGTTGAAAACAGCTAATGAACACTATGACAAGGAACAGTATCACACCGCGGCCCAGTACTATCAGGTTGCCGTCGGACCTCGAGAGGACCATCCGAAAACCACCTATCGACTGGCCCAAAGCTACAGGGCTATATTTAACTATTCCCTGGCTGCCCACTACTATGAAAGAACCATGGAACTGGATGAAAGTACTTATCCACTGTCAATTTTTTATTTGGCCCAAATGCAAAAATCCATGAGCTTATTTAAGAAAGCCAAGGATGGATTTGAATATTTTATCCAAACCAACAGCGCTGGTTCATTTCTACCAAAAAAGGAAAGAGACAATTTTATCAAACAAGCAGAAGATGGCATGGAGAGCTGCTCATGGGCCATAGAGCAATTAAACAAAAATTGGCGGGAGATGGGATTCGCAATTTTGCCAGAGCCTGTTAATTCAGTTAGTAATGATTACGCTGCTGTGGCAACTGGGAACAGCTCTGTGATCACCATTACTTCAGGAAGAAGGGGAGTAAGGGGCGGAATGGTTGACAATCGATTCGGGGAGTACTTTACTGATAATTTCAGGTATAAAAAACAAGATAATAGTTGGATTCCGGAGAGTACATCTGACCATTTTGATCGTACCAACACTAAATTCAGTGATGGTGTGGGCACCTACAATGCTACTGGGGATAAGTACTATTTTACCAGTTGCTATGAAGGAAGTGCGTTTTGTAAACTTTACGTGACCCGCAAAGAAAATGGTGTTTGGAAAAACCCGGTATTGCTTAACGACCACGTGAATGCACCGGGGTATGATAACAAGCATCCTACACTTACTCAAGGTGGGGATACGCTGATATTTATTTCCAATAGACCCGGTGGCCCGGGAGGTAATGACCTATGGTTCAGTATTTCAAAGGATGAGGAGGCCTGGGAAGCTCCCAAACCTATACCGGGAAATATTAATACGCCATTTAACGAGGCTTCTCCCTATTGTCATGAAGGAAATGTGCTTTTCTTTAGCTCGGATGGACATATCGGGATGGGAGGAATGGATATATTTATGGTAGAAAGTTATCAAAGCCCCAATAGCAAAATACAAAATTTGGGTACACCATTCAATTCAGGTTTTGATGATAGCTTCTTTTCATTGAGTGCAGATATGGGCTATTTATCTTCAAACCGTCCTAATGGTTATGGGAAGTTCGATATTTATACTTTTAACCTGCCAACAGATGATACGAACCTAGCGGACTTTTTGGAGGAATCTGCAGAAAGAACCCAGCTTAGATCAAGGATCAGGTCCAATGATGGAAGTAACCTTTATTCCGTACGTGACGAAGACCAATTCTATTACGATAATCTAACTGCTGAAGAAAGAGCCAGACTGGATAGGATACTTATTATGAAACAACAGGCAGAGAGTGAATTCGATCCAAAAAAACTATCCAGAGAAGATTTCAAGTATTATAAAAAACTAGATATCACTACCAAAGCAACCATTGAAAGACTAGCTCATAAGCGAGCAATGGAGCTTGAAGGTATAGCCTCCGGAGACCCCATGACCCCTCAGGAAAAATTAGACTGGGAGTTCTATCATAATATTGATAAAACAGAAAAGCAAATCATCGACCGAATAATAGATCTAAGGGTAGAAGGTCGTCGTCGGGCCATGGCAAGATTAAGCCCAGCCGAAGCACAATACACAGCCAATCCCAAAAATCAGGAAAGAATTGACAGCAAGGTGCAGTTGCGATCACTTACATCTTTAGCAGAGTCTTTGAATGATCAGAAACTTGCTGGAATTGACAAATTAAACAAGAATCAGAGTCGACAGTTAGTAACATCCGGGGACGGTATACAAGTACCACTCGATTTAATCTACGTGGAAAACCGAAGTAATGAATACCTGAATTCTATAGAGAAGTTGGGTATGCTGCAAATGATCTTTTATGAGGAACTAAGCCCGGAGGATCGAGACAATTTACATAAATCTGCCGTTCGTCAGTTCATAGTAGACCATCCCCGATTAAGCGGGAATCAAAAGAATTCCATGCTGTCTGAGCTATATCTGGAGGACCCAATGATTATTCAATCTAGACTTCATTCACCAGTGGATATTAAAAAAACACTGGAAATTCGTGAAGTACTGGTGGAAAGCCTGAATGCCAAAACTACTTCTAACCAACAAGTAACATTATTAGATCAAATATTACTGGAGCTCGAGACCCAGCAGTTTATGCTTCAACAGCAACTTGAATTGATAAGTAAAAAAGAGTCAAGCACCCGCGACCTTCAAGGCCAGCTGCAAAAGTACATAGATGGACAAGAACACGCCTCTGATCTGGTACTTGAGGAGAAGATCGTACAGGAGTTTTATACTCAATCTCAACGAGGGCTACCATTACTGTCCCCAAAAGAAAGTTATTACTTTAACACGCTTAGCCCGGGTCATCAGCTTCGAATTGATCGTCTTTCAAGACTGGTAGACATGCAGACCAAGGACTATTTGATGGCAACCGTTTTAAGTAGGCAATACCTGACAGAACAATATGCAACCGATCAATGGTATTACCAGGAACTCAACGAATCTGATAAGGAAATCGTTGACCAATTGGTAGCAAAGGGATGGCATCCGGATTCTCCTTACGCAGGTCAACAACAGAAGTTTATTACAGGTTTAGGCGTTCTTGAAAGGGAACGTATCGATCGAATGATGGGCAATCAGGAGAAACTCAATTTTGAAGTCTTTGAGGAAAGCAGGATTGCTATCGATAATAAAGCCTTTCCTCAGGAAGAGGAAGTGCATTCTGCAGATATTCAACATTTAGAGGCTTCGGTAAAGGATCCGGTTTATACACATCCGGTGGACCAGGTCAATTATTTGGGTGCCCAAATTTACTTTGATTTTGACGGGGTCACCTTAAGATCGGAGGCTAAAAAAGCTCTGGACGAAATGATCGAATTTCTTAGTAAACAGGGAAGGCCCATAAAAATATTAATTGAGGGCCATACTGACAACATTGGAAGTATCACCCACAATGATCAACTGGGCAAGCACCGCAGCTTGTCAGCAGCTGAGTTTTTTCAACCATCCTCCAGTTCTATAGAAATCACTACCAAAAGTTATGGGGAAGAAAGACCAACCTCTAATAATAGAACCGCCAGGGGTAGGCAGTTAAATAGGCGAGTAGAACTAAAGATCCAGGGAATACCCTACCAGTCGCCGCTTGGAGCCTACCTGGTGAAACCTAATGTCACATTAGCTGTAATAGTTGAAACCACCGGACTGTTAGAAGAAGACATATTGAAATGGAACGGGCTTCAAAACAAAGAATTAGAGGCTTACCAACCGCTTAGGCTACCGGTTGATCTAGATTACAGATCAATCAAACACCTTTTACACTATCCCCAAAAATACTCAACAAAAAGTAAAGGCGGGGCATACCATACAGTCCAGAGAGGTGAGAATCTTTTTCGATTAGCCCTGAGATACCACACGACGGTACAGGAACTAGAATATTTGAATAATATTAAGGCCACCGACCTCCTGGCAGGTCAGCAGTTAAGAATTCACTAGCTCTATTTTTGGAGGCTGGATATTATTTCTTCAATCTCGGAAGTGCTAATATCATCTGCAGCATCCACTTTTACTTTGATTCGCAATGCCTTAAGTCCAGTCACTCCTTGGGTATCTTCCAACTCAAATTGCTCCACTTCTTTCTCTATCAGATTTTTATGTTGCAAAATTTCGCAGAAATTTAAGTACTCCATAAGTACCTCATAATGAGCATAAATTATAGCTATTGTTCCTGGTTGGGTCACAATGTCTCGAGTTTATTGGCTGCATTTTTAAACGCTGCTCTATTCATGATTTATGTTCAGTCTTGAACTATCTCTAACGCGAATTACCACCACAAGTTGATTTTCAATTATTGATATTGGAGGTTCCCATTAACCTCACCACAATCTGAGCATCTTCGAATTGTACAAGAACTACCTTTATCAATACCAGCATGGGAACAGACAGTACCATTCCAATAACGCCCCACAAATACCCCCAGAAGACCAGACCTAATATTACCACGACGGTGTTTAAGGAGAGACTGCTCCCCATAAGTTTTGGTTCAATAATATTTCCAAAGATGAACTGTATTACCACTAATAGTGCCATTAGACCAATTACTTCTCCAGTTGATCCTAATTGAATCATCCCCAGTAAGAGAGGGGGGATGGTAGCAATGATGGAGCCAACTGTAGGAATAAAGTTTAGCACAAAAGCCAAATAACCCCAAAATATGGCAAAATCGATCCCAAACATCCAACAAATAAGACAGTAACTTATTCCTGTGCAAAGACTCATAAAGAATTTGACTTTAATATAGGTCACAATGGAATCTTTGACCTGTTCGAATCCATCCAACATTTTTTGGAAATCATCCTCGTTGTCCTGTAAATAGCGGATGTACTGCTTGTAATTGAGTATACCGCTGAGAAAGGCGATTAAATAAATGGAGGTTATCAGGAAAGAACCGGTAAAATTACCCAACATACCGGCAAAAGTCCCCGAGGACTCCACCAACCAGTCAGTACTTAACAACTGGCTTAGATTATCTACAATATCGGACGATTCCACGTACACGCCCGGGAGGTTGTTTACCCGGTCAAGTATATGACTCAACTTATCGTTGATTTGAGATAACAGTTTTTCTTTTTCTTGCATAAGACTTTTTCCTGTCTGATATACCAGAATGCCGAACAACCCCAAAGCACTTAAGCTGGTAATGGAGATTACTGATAGACTAATGCCAAACCCGATACTGTTTCGTTCAAACCAAGCAAGCACAGGTTCAAGCAATATAGCCAGGAAGAGGGCCAGTGCCAGAGGTATGAGTAGTCCTGACAAGATCGAGAGTAAGTATGCCACAAGGACTGCAAAAAAGAACCACAACACGGTCTTAATGCTTCTTAAATCATTTTCCACAGATATGGGTATATAGTACGTTTAAAGATAAGGAAATAATGCTATCCTCGATGCTTATACTCCCACCATAACAAACGCTGCCCAATAGTAGGGATAAAGGAATTCTTCTCTTAGTTTAAGCTGGGCGTCCTTAAAGGCTTTTTGTTTGTTTTGGTGCTCAAGCCATCCCTGGTAGAAATAGTAAAGCAGTTTCTGAGTGGTGCGGTCGTCCACACGCCAGAGTGAAAGAATTATTGATCGGGCTCCCGCAACTTTAAAAGCGCGCTGCAGCCCGTATACTCCCTCGCCATTCTTGACCGTTCCAAGTCCTGTTTCACAGGCTGAAAGTACTACCAGTTCTGTTTGGTCCAAATTCAGATTCATAGCTTCGTAAGCAGTTAATATACCATCTTCATCACCTAAAAATGACATCTGGTTTCTCTTGTAATATAGCGCATTGCTTGCTCCTGCCAGCATTAATCCGGAGTTCAGTAAATCGTTACTCACCGAGGTCCTTACCACATCTGCTGAAAAATAGCCATGGGTGGCGATATGCAAAACTCTGGGACTTTTTATTTCTTTTATGGTTTGTTCACGGGCCTCCTCTTTGGTATATATCTTCGTAGACCATTTGTTTGATAACATCAGTTCATTGATGGACTTTACTTCTTGGTCAGTTCCGGGCAATGGATCCAAGTACTCTAATAGGTCACCTTTAATACTGGTTGCCGGTGGTTCCACACCCTCCCAAACAAAGTCCGGATTACCCATAAGTACCGCCGATCTCTTAGTATCAGTCATAGACTTTGGATTAAACAACTCGCGGGTACTGGTAATGGGAATTATTGCAAGATCGTCTATGAGATAGTTATTAGTGCCAGGATTTCTAACGGCATTTAGGTTTATTTTATTATAAACCCCATCCGGTGATATGTATACTTTCTCCGTGCTTTCAAGGAGGTTCTTATCTATTTGAGCCCAGTATTGTTGGTAGGAGTTATAGTCATCAACTACATAGTGGATGGCGTTTTTGTAGTATGAAAGAAATCTATTTTCCAAATCCAGCCCATTTTCCAAAAGCACAAGTTTCGGGTACTCTTTGGTTGATTTGTCTACGATAATAGCAGCATATAGTATCTCATTGGTGAATCCATAATTGAGGTATTCCGGAACATTTACATCCTTATTGATTTTACTTTTGCCCTCGGTATCGATTTTATACCTTCGAAACCGTATGATCTCGATAGCCGCCTCATAATCTTGAAGTTGATCCCGTACATCTATCCATGTGCGTTTACGTCGGTCGTTTTCACGTGCAAAAAGCGACGATCTTTGAGAGAGACTCTTTTCCAGTTGCTCGACTTCTTCCTCCAACGCCAGCATTTCCTGTTGTTTTCTTATTAGATCAATTTTAGGCAATTGGTAGAGTCGGGCGAGTTTTTCCCGAAGGTCTCTCCAGTGACCAAAATCGTTGATCATATCTTCATTCTTACTACCTAAAATATTGTTTCTCATCTTTGTAGAAGCATTAAATAGCAGTGCTTTGGTAGTAAGTTGGTTGTTAAACATATCCCCAATAATTGAAGGGTTGTCAAGTGAGCGTAAAACTGCGAAAGTGTTAAACCGCTCCTGGTCCGAACGTAAGGTATTGTAAAATGCTTCTCGCTCTTTTTCACTAAGAGCCGGGAAAATGGTTTTAATCTGATTAAGTTGGTTGGAAATGGCTTCTAAAAACAAAGGCTCTGCTTTAGCGTAATCGTCCAGTGTCATGTAAAGCAATGCAAGGTTGTTTACGGATTTTGCGTAGGCTGGATGATTAACACCTAAAGTGGTTTTCTTTATCTTGATTGATTCAAGGTATAGATTCTCTGCTTCTTCATATTTCTTTGTAGCCACATACAAAATGGCCAGATTATTTAGTGAGGTAGCATATGCCGGATGGTTTTTTCCTACAGTTTGTTCATCTATCAACAGTGTTTTGCGATATAATTCTTCCGCATCCTTGAAATTTCCAGTTTTGCGGTTAAGGCTGGCCAGGTTGTTAAGAGCATTCGCATAAAGGGGATGTTGAACACCAAAGACGTCACGGAATATGCTTATGGCTTTTTGATAATAGGGCCGGGCTTCTTCAAATTCCATAAGTCCAACGTAAAAATCTCCAAGATTGTTAAGCACGGTAGCATAGTCAGGATTTTTGTTGCCAAGGGTCTTTTCGAAAATGCGTTCGGCCTGGCGGTAGTTTCGCTCTGCTTTTGCAAAATTGCCCATTACACGATATAGGCCGGCCAAATTGTTTAGAGATTCTGCCACCTGTCGGTGTTGGTTGCCGTAAATGTTGCGTCTTAAATTAACGGTTTGAGACAGGTAGGCTTCTGCTAAAACATACTGACCCATGGATTGCATTAAGACTCCTAGCTCTCCGGTAGCATTGGCATAATTCGGATGTAGTTGACCATATGATTTTTCGTAAATACTCAGTGCATCTTCGAAATAGATCCTGGATTTTTCATAATCACCGGTTTTACGATATAACCGTCCAAGACTAAACAATGAACCGGCATAATTAGGGTGGAAAGAACCTATTGCAAATTTGCGAATATTAATGGCGTTTAGATACAACGCTTCTGCCTGGGTATAGCGGGCTTGAGATTCGTACAATTGTCCCAGATGCAGAACGGAAGTAGCATAATCCGGATGCTGATCTCCCAATGAAACCCTATAATTATCAATAGCTTCCAGGTATAGGGTCTCTGCTTTCCCAAGCTCCCCAAGGTCTTGGTATATACCGGCAAGGTTGATGAGAGAGGCTGCATATTCGGCACTGTTTATTCCTAACAGATCCTTCTTTAGCTCTACCAAATCCACAAATAAAGTCTTGGCCTTGGTGTAGTTCCCGCTCTCCAGGTAAGCTAAGCCCAGATCATTCATCAGTACCATATAGTTTTTACTGTTAGGGCTCAGGTCTCTGGCAGCCAAGGGCAAGGCCTCTTCCAGCAATGAAACACACTTCCCCCAGTCTTTATTCCAATAAGTTTCAGTGCTGTCATACAGCACTTTCCAACTTTGGCCATTGCCAGGTAAGGCTAAATGTATCCAAATAAAAAGAAGCGAAAATTTCCTCATGGGTAAATAAATGCTTATTGATGCCCATTAACAATGTGATTAACATTTTAATATTACACACACTAGAAATTGAAAAGGGTGACTTAATTCAGCACAAAAGGCCTATTGATCGCCAAAACAAGCGGTATTTACAAATGGTGAACTGGACAACTAGATAAAAATGATATCATCTATCATTTTCTGGTCAAATTCTTTATCAAATATGTCAAGGATAATACTTTTGGAAAGCATTAATTCATGTTTGAGAGGTGCAGAACTGAGCTCTACGAACAGCTTCCTATCTTTGACAAAAACCCGTTTCGTTCTTCGTGCAATTGGTCTACCCATCAGGCGTTCCCACGAGGAGGTTAAGCGAGTGGCATCAAACTTACCCTTAATCCGGTAGGCTTTTAACAGTTCATTCAGGGATTCACCAACAGTAGAAAGATTAGACTTGCCATTGCCCCTGCTTGTAGTTTTTGACATGGAGTTAAAACTATTAAAAATATTCATTCAACCAAAGAACAAATTTCACTAACTGGATAATTTAATATTTGTAAGCTAGGTTAAAGTGACTTCGCCATTATTAACCAGAAATTTGGAGATTTCGCAGTGTAAGTTTTCAAGAATCCTGGCAGTGCGTTCTGGTCTCGCATCGGTAATAAATAGTTGACCAAAAGTTTGTCCTGAGACCATGTCAATTAGTTTTTCAATCCGCAGATCATCCAACTTGTCAAATATATCATCAAGCAGTAAAATCGGCTTGATTCCCTTCTCTTCTTGTAACAACTCAAACTGAGCTAGTTTCAAGGCAATCACAAAAGATTTTTGCTGCCCCTGAGACCCGAATTTACGGATAGTGTACCTCCCGATTTGGCAATTAAGATCGTCTTTATGTGTTCCGAGATCTGTCCTCTGCAGGATTAAATCCCTTTTATGATTCTTCAGGAATTTCTCTCTGAAGTCAGCAGCAAACAGATCAGATTTATAGGTTAGATCCACTTCCTCAGAGCTTTCAGAAAGTGATGCATAATGTTTCTTAAAAACAGGTACATATTGATTTAGAAATTGGCTCCGGCGGTCAAATATTATCTTCATGAGCTGTAGCATTGGTTCATCATAGGATTCGATCAATTGAGCATCGAACTGATGTTTTAGGGCAAAGCTTTTCAATAATTGGTTTCGTTGGCTTAACAGTCTCTGATATCTAAGCAAACTCTGCAAGTAGTGAGAATCGATCTGAGCTATTATACCATCCATGAATTTTCTCCGGGTCATACTTCCTTCTCGCAGAATGTCCATATCAAGCGGTGAGATTAATACTAAAGGGAATGACCCAATGTGCTCACTCAATTTAGAATAAGGCTTTTTATCCTTTTGAACAACTTTCTTGGAACCACTTTTGCAACTGCACTGTATGCTGTGGTTTTTCCCTTGAAGATTAAAAGTCCCTCGAATCGAGAAAAATTCTTCATCATGCTGTATGTTTTGTTGATCGACGGAATTTAATGCACTCTTGGTTAAGGATAAATAGTGAATGGCATCCAACAAGTTTGTCTTTCCACTACCATTGGGACCCATAATGCAGTTGATGTACCGGGAGAAATGGAGCTCACACTGTCGGTAATTTTTGAAATGAGTTAAACTTATATTTTCCAGGTACATTAATTTCCTTGTTAGGGTTTTTTGACTAATTTGCAGATCCTCCGGATAAAACACACACATTAATTTAGAATAATCCTGTGTATGGCAACGACAACTGCAAAGTCTAAGGCAAAGGTAAATTCCCGTGCTAACTTTTCAAAAGATACCTACCTACAATGGTACAGTAGTATGCTGTTAATGCGCAGGTTTGAGGAGAAAGCAGGTCAACTATACGGACAACAAAAGATAAAAGGATTTTGTCATTTATATATAGGTCAGGAAGCTTGTGTGGCTGGCGCAGTCTCTGCTCTCGATAAAAATGACAAATACATAACTGCCTACCGGGACCATGCACATCCCATCGGATTGGGCACCGATCCCAAATACATAATGGCTGAACTGTTTGCAAAAGCCACGGGAATATCCAAAGGGAAAGGTGGATCCATGCACATTTTTGATAAAGAGCACAATTTTTATGGAGGCCATGGAATAGTTGGTGGGCAGATACCATTAGGAATTGGGATAGCGTTCGCAGAAAAGTATCAAAAGACCAAGAATCTTTGCATGACCTATATGGGTGACGGTGCAGTACGTCAAGGGTCATTTCACGAATCTCTGAATCTGGCTATGACCTATAAATTGCCTGTAATATTTGTAATTGAAAATAACGGTTACGCCATGGGAACCTCAGTTGCCCGCACCTCAAACGTAACGGAACTCTATACTCTGGGAGAGGCTTATGATATCCCTTCCGCACCTGTTGATGCCATGAAAGTAGAAGAAGTACATCGGGAAGTAGCCAAGGCCGCAGAGTGGGCACGCGCCGGAAAGGGCCCAACCCTGCTGGAGTTTCGAACTTATCGATACAAAGGACACTCCATGTCAGACCCTGCTAAATACCGGACTAAGGAAGAAGTTGCTGAATATAAGAAACAAGACCCTGTGGAGCGGGTAAAAGCTACCATTCTTTCGAAGAAACTAGTCACGGAGAAACAAATTGAGGCTATTGATCAAAAAGTTAAAAAACAAGTTGCTGAGGCTGTGGAATTTGCTGAACAATCATCATTTCCTGACCCTTCTGAAGTATTTAATGATGTATATGTGCAAGCTGACTACCCATTCATAAAGGAATAAATCCAATTTGGGTATTATCTAATTTAAAATCTATTAAATTTGCAACCCAAAAAAATTGACAATGTCGAGTAGGAGATACAAGGTTAAGAGAACCAAGGTTGCCGAAAAAGAAGAGATAAAGGACTTTATCGAAACACCTGAGGTACTGGTTGAGCAGTTTTCAAAAACCGAAGCATTTTTTCAAAAAAACAAGATCGTGGTACTGGGAGTACTGGGAGCAATCATACTGGTGGTTGGAGGTTTTCTGGGTTATAGGTTTTATGTTTCCAGTCAGAATGAGATAGCCCAGAAGGAGATGTTTCAGGCAGTATTTTATTTTGAGCAAGACAGCCTTGATCAGGCGCTAAATGGTGACGGGTTGAATTTCGGATTACTGGATATTATCAGTGACTACGGTGGCACCAATGCAGGGAACCTAGCAAGATTTTACGCAGGAGCCAGTTATCTGAAAAAAGGAGAGTTTGAAAACGCCATTAACCAGTTAAAGTCATTCAGTAGCTCAGATCTTCTTGTCCAGGCACGGGCATACTCACTTCTAGGTGATGCTTATTTGGAGCTAGGGAATTACAGTGACGCTGCGGATAATTTTGATAAAGCAGCCAATTACAAGCCAAACAAAAACATTACTCCGCACTACTTAATGAAAGCAGCACTAGCATATGAGAAGCAATCAGATTATTCATCAGCTACAGCAAGATACGATAAGATCCTGACTGACCATTTTGGGTCGGCAGAGTTTCAGAATGCAAGAAAATATAAAGCTAGATTAGAAACGTTGGCCTCTCCATAGTTACTAATAGAATGAAATAACCAGGGACGAGGCCAAGGGTCTGGTCCTTTTTTAATTAAATAATATGGCATCTTTAGACAAGAACTTGAGTAGTTATTCCCTGGTCAATCTTAAAAACGTATCCGAAAAAAAATTCGGAATTGTGATGTCTGAGTGGAATAATTCTGTTACGGAATCCTTATTGGAGGGGGTACTGCACACATTATTAAGCCATGGGGTACAAAAGGAATATATATGTACTGTTCAGGTCCCCGGCAGTTTTGAACTTAGTCTGGGCGCCCAACGTATGGCAAAAAAGGAAGAAATTGATGCGGTTATTTGTTTAGGTTGTGTGATTCAGGGAGAAACCAGACATTTCGAGTTTATATGTAATGCAGTGGCCCATGGTTTGACGCAGGTATCACTAAAATATGAAAAGCCGGTGGTATTTGGGGTGTTAACTACCGATACTTATCAGCAGGCACTTGACCGTGCTGGAGGAAAACACGGAAACAAAGGTGATGAGGCAGCAATAACCGCCATAAAAATGATATTTAGCGAATGACTAATATAAAAGTATTGAAATTCGGGGGCACTTCAGTTGGGGCCCCTGAACGGATGCGCCAGGTAGCGCGGCTAATTTCAGCTGATGAACAAACAAAGATAGTGGTACTTTCGGCCCTTTCAGGTACTACGAACAGCTTGGTATCCATTGGTAAAAGTTGGAAAAACCTGAGACCGACAGAGGTAAACCAGCAGATTGAAACCCTATACGATCATTATTTGAACTTTTTAAATGACCTGTTATCACCACAACGTGAGCAAGGGAAGGCAGTAGTAGATAAGCACTTTGACCAAATAAGAAAATTGACAGAGGTCTCTTTTAATCGTTCCAGTTACAGGGAACTATTGGCACAAGGTGAACTGATGTCAACCAAACTCTTTCATCTGCATCTTAAAGAAATTTCCATTAAAGCAATGCTCATACCGGCATTAGAGGTGGTTTCTCTGGACGAGCACGGTGAACCGGATATCGAACTGATAGCCAATCGATTAAATTCGTTTCTTAAGAAAAATACGGATTTCACACTCTTCATAACCCAGGGGTACATCTGTCGAAATCATTTGGGAGAGATCGATAACCTGAAAAGAGGTGGAAGTGACTATACCGCATCACTTTTAGGTGCAGCTATTAGAGCAGAGGCTGTGGAGATCTGGACGGATATTGATGGGATGCATAACAATGATCCCCGTATAGTGCCCAATACCTATCCAATCGAAGCTTTATCTTTCAACGAAGCTGCGGAGCTGGCCTATTTCGGAGCTAAGATCCTTCACCCAAATACAGTATGGCCAGCTCAAAAATACAATATACCGGTCAAGCTATTAAATACCATGGCTCCCCAAGCCCGGGGCACTGTAGTAAGCAGCGCCAGTGAACCAGGTTCGATCAAAGCAATAGCCGCTAAAGACGGCATTATCGCCATCAAAATTAAATCCAGCAGGATGCTGCTAGCCTATGGGTTTATGCGGAAAATATTTGAAATATTCGAACATTTCAAGGTACCCGTTGACATGATCACTACTTCTGAAGTAGCGGTATCCCTCACCATTGATGATGATGAATACCTGAAATCCCTGGTGGAGGCCCTGGGGGAATACGGAGAGGTGGCGGTGGACAAAAACCTAAGTATTGTCTGTATTGTTGGGGATTTGATCTCAGAAGAAACAGGATTGGTTAAGAATGTGTTCCATAGTATGGGAGATCAGCCCATTCGAATGATCTCGTACGGCGGAAGCCGGAACAACATCAGTATACTGATACCGACGACCTCAAAAACAGAAGTTCTCCTGGCATTGAATAAGGGATTGTTCAAAACAAAATGAGATTTCAGTGCAGAATTCTTAATTCCCTTACCTTTCTAATTAATTAATATTTTAGAATGCGGACTTAGTTCTATATATTGACGAGCCCGTTGGCAAGCCTATGGGCAGGAATTCCTGGGATCAACTATTGAATCGTATCAAATGGCAACCATAATTATAATAATATTTATCGTTGGTTATTTATCCATCACCCTGGAACACCCATTAAAGCTTGATAAAACAGTCCCGGCACTAATCATGGCCTCCTTGATGTGGGCAGGGCTGGCAATAGCCTTCCATGCAGGCCTGGTAACTGTTATTGATACCCACAATCATATTTATGATGCGGCCGCTGGTTACACTGAAGAAGTAGAAGAAGGATTGGTTTCCACATTGCTGCATCATCTGGGTAAGACCGCTGAGATCCTGGTATTCTTGATAGGCGCCATGACCATTGTGGAGATTATCGATCAGCACAAAGGGTTCCAGATCCTCAAAGATTATGTGAAGACCCGTAACAAGAGGAAACTTTTATGGATCATAAGTGCATTGGCTTTTATCCTTTCAGCAATAATCGATAACCTAACGTCCACCATTGTTTTGATCACCTTGCTGAGGAAGTTAATACCCAATAAAGAAGCTCGATTGTGGTATGCAGCCATGATCGTCATTGCGGCAAATGCCGGGGGGGCGTGGTCTCCGATTGGAGATGTTACCACTACTATGCTATGGATTGGCAAAAAAGTATCAACTGCAGGACTGATCTCTAAACTAATAGTGCCGTCAGTGGTTTGTATGGTGGTTCCTACGTTGATCGCAAGCTACCTGCCGCCATTTAGAGGAGAACTTGAGATCGATCCATCTGAGGAGCATGATAATAAACGGCTACTTAGTAGCAAGACCATGTTGTATCTTGGATTGGGAGGAATAGTTTCCGTACCGGTTTTTAAGACTATAACCCATCTGCCGCCATACTTGGGAATGATGTTGGCACTGGGGGTAGTATGGTTGGTAGCAGAATATATCACCCCCGAAGAGAACTTCACAGAAGAACGAAAGGAACATTATAGAGCGCGCCACGCACTGGCCCGCATTGAGATGCCCAGTATACTTTTCTTTTTGGGGATACTGATGGCAGTAGCTGCACTTGAATCGCTGGTAGTAGCTGGAAGTGACGTCGGCACTCTGCGGTATGTTGCCGAAGGCCTTGATGCTGCTATTCCAAATCAAGACATAGTGATCATGATGCTGGGTGTGCTATCGGCAATAATTGATAATGTTCCCTTGGTAGCAGCATCCATGGGCATGTATAATTTTCCACTGGACGATTACTTATGGCATTTCATCGCCTACGCTGCTGGAACAGGAGGAAGTATGCTTATTATTGGAAGCGCCGCTGGTGTTGCAGCAATGGGTATGGAACGAATCGATTTCATATGGTACCTGCGAAAAATCTCCTGGCTAGCAATGACCGGCTTTGTTGCGGGATCGGTTGTTTACATTTTCCTTGGTTAGTATTTGAAACTCTATTTTCTGAGCAGACTCTAAGGGCTGTGGAGCAACTACCAGAGATCAGACTTCCGTGTCGATTTATTCCACCTGAGATCAGGAGAAAGTTAAAAAAGGTTAAAATCTGGGATTTAATACCCTGTTTTGTGTCCTTTGTATCTGCATAATCATTAAATGGGCATCATGCGTAATATGGCGATCGACATGGGCAATTCCCGGATCAAAGTCGGGTTTTTTTCAGATCATGAACTACTAAAAGTATTGGAAGATTTGGAAAAGGATGACCTAATTAAAGTAGTTGCCGATGAGGGAATTGATCAAATAATTGTATCCTCAGTGGTTTCGGATTTGCCAAATTTTGAAAAGGAGACAGGACTGAATAATGTATTAAAGTTAACTCCCGAACTTGAGGTGCCAATAAAAAATGCCTACCGTACTCCAACCACACTAGGAATGGATCGACTGGCAGGAGTGATAGGAGCCTTTTGCCTATATAGGGGCTTTAACTGCCTGGTTATCGATACCGGAACAACTATTACCTATGACTTTTTAGATGCTCATGGCAGCTTTCACGGAGGGGGAATTGGTCCAGGCATTGAATTGCGTTTCAAATCATTAGCTGAGCATACCGAAAAACTGCCACTAATTGAAGGTGCCTGGGATACGGCCCCCTTAATAGGTAACGATACCAAAGGTTCGATTAAAAGTGGCGTGTTGAACGGTGTCCTTTCAGAAATTGAGGGAATCATTCGGAGATATGGGCATAAATTCTCAAATTTGAAGGTTATAATTTGCGGCGGAGATGCTAGCTACTTTGAAGACAGGGTAAAAGCCCCCATTTTTGTGGCCCCCCACTTAGTTTTAATCGGATTGAATAGTATTTTAATGTACCATGCTCAAAATAAGTAAGTTAGCATTTAGTGTAGGGTTGTGTATTTGCATGGTAGTTAACCTCAGCGCCCAAAATACTTACAGCCCATATACCATATTCGGATTGGGAGACATCCAGGGGACGGATCTGGTACATAATATTGGCATGGGTGGTGTGGGCATCAGTACGGGCAACCCCTTTCATCTTAACAATAAGAATCCAGCGTTACTTACACATAACCGGGTAGTAGTATTTGAAACTGCCGTTACCACCGAGAGAAAGAAGTTGCGTACCACCGACCTGTCTCAGACTAATTTTACCGGTGGGTTAGGATATCTTGCCATTGGATTTCCCGTCATCCGGGACCTGTGGACCATTAGTGTTGGACTCATGCCCATGAGCATAGTAAACTATAATAGTAGAGACCTCGGTACCGTACCAGGAACATCTTCACTATTAAGCACCACATACGACGGTAGTGGTGGTGTATCCCAGGCATATTTCGCTACCGGGCTCCAGTTGATCAAGGGATTGTCAGTGGGTTTTAGAGCTGCGTATCTATTTGGCAGTATCCGTCAGGAAAAGACCTTTTTTGTACAAGAAACCAAGTATATAACCGCCGGAGTAGAGCGAAATTCATTTTCAGACGTAACATTCGGTTTTGGAGCGGCATACAGTCTTGAACTAAAGGAAAACCAGAATTTCCTAAACCTGGGTATCACTTATGACATAGGTGGTGACCAAAATGTAACGCGCCTGGAAAGGTTGGAACGAAGGGATCTTTCCAACGATCTCCTCTCACCCGTTGATGAGCCTCCATATTTGATTACCGATGACTTAAAGGGAAGTATAAAAGTTCCCTCTAAACTTGGCATTGGAGTGGCTTACGAAAAGAAACTTAAATGGATGGTAGGAGTGGACATTACCTTAGGGAATTGGTCTGAGTACAAGAATTTTGAGGGTGAGAGTGAAGGACTGATTGATAGAAAAGAGATAGCCATAGGAGGAAGTTATATCCCTGATGCATTCTCTGTGGATAACTTCCTTAAACGCATTACCTACATGATGGGGATTAACTATCAACAAACACCATACTTCGTAAATGATCAGGAGATTAATGATCTTGGTATCAATTTTGGTGTAACCTTACCGTTGCGCAATCTTTCCAGACTTAGCTTAGCCTTTAAAGTAGGACAAAGGGGCACAACAGATAACGAATTGATCAAAGAGACATACATTAAGGCGTATCTTGGAGTAACCATAAATGACAATAAGTGGTTTATTAGGCGAAAATTCGATTAAATGAACGTTCACATCAAACTTATCCTGTTTATTTTCTTCCTGGTTATATCTGATGCTGGTGCTCAAAATGGATGGAATTGGCCGGAAGATAAGGCCACTGCTCAGGAAAAAAACGCCCTTTACACGGATGCCTACAAATCTGGTAATTATAAGGGGGCATTGAGCCATCTTGAATGGTTACATGAAAATGCACCAGACCTCAACTCATCAATTTATATCAATGGATTAAAGATTTATGAAGGTCTGGCAAACCAGGAACAAGACCCAGACAAGAAATTGGTTTATCAGGAGAAAGCATTGGAGATGTACGATCTCAGGATCAAGTATTTTAATAAGGAGGCCAATGTACTCAATAGAAAGGCGTCGACTACCTACAAATATTTCCGCAGTACTCCTGATAAATACCCGGAATTGCTGCAAATTTTTCAAAAAGCCCTGGAATTAAATGGAAGCAAGTTTTTTGATGGGAACACCATAGCTTACATGGACATCATAAGAAGGTACCAACGGGGTGGTGGTAACCTTACTGATGAGGATATACTAGATCGTTATGATAAGATCTCTAAGGTCCTGGCAAGTAAACAGGGTGCGAACATAATTACCATGCAAAATAAGATCGATGAAATGTTGCTTGAGATAATCACCGTCGATTGTGATTATATCAAGACCAATCTTGGAGCAAAACTTAAAGCAGAGCCGGACAATATCAAAGTGGCCAAGAGAATCATACAGCTTTCGTTAAGTGGGAAATGTGCAGATAGTGAGGTATTTATGACTGCAGCTAAAACTGTATTTGATGCTGAGCCGGATTTTGGACTGGCCAAAGTAATTGCTCTAAAATGTAAAGGAAATGGAGACAACATATGCACGTTAGACTATCTTAACAGGGCGCTTGAATTAACCGAAGACAACCAGGAAAAAGGAGAAGTGTACCTAATACTAGGGGCCATGCAGGCTACCAGCGGTGCAAAGTCCATGGCCAGGACCTACTTCCAAAAAGCGGCTTCTGCAGATCCCACTCAGAGGGGGAAAGCTTATACCAGTATCGGTAATTTGTACTTTGGTAGTATACGGGACTGTAGGGCGGGAAAAAGTAAGGTTGAAGACCGAGGATGTTATTTGGCGGCCTATGAGATGTATAGAAAGGCTGGCAACAATTCTGGAATGGCAAGAGCCAAACAGCAGTTTCCTTTAAAGGAGGAGGTTTTTCTGGAGGGGAAATCAGTGGGAAACAATATGACTGTTGATTGTTGGATCGGGGAAACAGTAATGATCCAAACCAGGGATTAGAGTAGCTGTATTGGCGCTCAGCAGATACGAAGAGTCGCTTTTTTTCATTTTAGCGGGAATGTCAGGATTACCAAGAATATTCAAAGTTGCAAATTTTGCAATGTTATTGTCAATCTCTTTGGCACTCTCATGCACCAATGCTCAGGAGCAGTTGGATGAACGTGAAGTATATGATGGTGCTTTCTATGAAGTTGAGGACCTTAACTTATGGTACAGTGATTCCGCCGTAGTTAGACTCGTGATGAAGGCTGCTAAAATGCTTAAATATGAGAATGGTGATCAGGAGTATCCTAATGGAATTTATGTAGAATTTTATGGTAAAGACACTGTAATTACCTCCATTCTTGAAGCAGATTATGCTTACTATACCAAAGAAACTGAGCTGTATAAGGCAGTGGGCAATGTGAAATTGGAAAGCTTGAAGAACCAACAAAAATTAAATACAGAGGAGCTCTTCTGGGATGTGAGGGACGAGCAAGTTTATACTGATAAGTTTGTTATTATTGAAACCCAAGAAGATATATTACATGGAGAGGGCCTAACTGCAGCCCAGGACTTTAGTAGCTATAGAATTCTGAACCCAACCGGTGAGTTGGGCCTCGAGTGATAATTTATAATTAAAAAAGAACGATTCACACAACGTCGGGCGCCCGGCGCTTAGCGCTTAGCGTAATTTCAAAATTAAATTTAAACAATTACTAAAGAGTGCTTAACACCATAATCCTAACATTTTCAGCTGGATTATTTATCATTGGAATTCATCAGACCATGAAATACGGGCTGCCTTACAGCTATTGGATATTTATGTTCAGTATAGTACTGCTGTTGTGGTACAACTACCGTAATCAGAAGAACAAGTAGCTATGCAAACTAAAAATGATCTGGATTTTTCTTAATTTCCAGCTAGGTTAAGGCATTAAATGATGGACTATACCAACATTTCCATTGTATTGGTTTCGTTGCTGTTTTCAGCCATGTTCTCAGGGATAGAGATTGCATTTGTATCATCAGATAGATTGCACATCGAGTTACGAGGGAAACAGGGTACAATTACCGGGAAAATCCTTTCCGGATTTTCTAAAAACCCATCTCGTTTTATCGCCACTACCTTGGTGGGGAATACTGTAACATTGGTTATCTATGGCATTTTCATGGCTGCCATCCTGGAACCGATATTACATAAATCATTACCTGAGGTTATTAATAATAATGGTTTCATTCTGTTGATGCAAACGCTGGGGGCTACCTTGTTGGTGCTAGTTACTGCAGAGTTTACCCCAAAAAGCCTCTTTCTTCTGAATCCGTATCGAATGCTAAAAATATTTGCCTGGCCCATGCAATTGGTCTATTGGCTGATGCAACCGGTGGTCTTGGTGGTGGTTACACTATCAAAATTCATGATCGTTAAAATTTTGAGATTGGAGTATTCTGATGACAAGCCTGTATTCGGATTAACAGACCTAAATAACTACCTGCACAGGCTTCAGGAAAATGCTGCAGATGCTCAGGTTGAGGTAGACACCAAAATATTTAATAATGCCATTGAATTCAAAACAGTCAAGGTTAGGGAGTGTATGATCCCAAGAACGGAAATTGTTGCTGTTGACCTCGAAGACCCCATAACGGATTTAAAACGTGCGTTTATCGACAGTGGTCACTCCAAGATACTTATTTACAAAGAGACCATTGACGACATTATCGGCTACTGCAGTTCTCAGGAATTATTTAAAAAGCCAAAGTCAATTGGGGATATACTAACCCCCATCATAATCGTGCCGGAGACACTCTTGGCCAATGAATTAATGATACAATTCATAAATGGACGTAAAACCCTGGCCTTGGTAGTGGATGAATTTGGCGGAACTTCGGGAATTGTCAGTATTGAAGACATTATTGAGGAAATATTCGGTGAGATTCAAGATGAACATGATGATGAGGACCTGGTAGAACAAAAACTGACCGACAATACCTATTTGCTTAGCGCACGTCATGAGATTGACTATTTAAATGAGAAATACCTATGGAATATCCCGGAAGGAGATTACGATACACTTGGGGGCTATATTCTATCCGTACATGAAGATATACCGGATCTAAACCAGATCATTGAAATTCCTCCTTTTACCTTTACCATTACCTCTATCCAGGAAACCCGTATTGACGTGGTAAGAATGTCTTTAAATCGCGATTTGTAGATGGTTTAAGTTTCCAGGCAATCCGTTGATTTTGACTTATTATGTGATTAATTTTGCCGTCTTCCTATTAAATTTGAAATATGGCACTGATTAATCAATTAAGGAATAAGATGGGTACCGCAATCGTAGTAGTAGTGGGTTTTGCCATCGTCTCCTTCGTTTTGGCGGATCTCCTGGGACCAAACTCAGCACTTCTTGGAGGACAGGACAACAGTGTTGGTGAAATAGCCGGACAGACCATTATGGCACCGGAATATCGGAGTGCCATTGAAGTTTTGTCGAACAAGTTTACTCTGAGAAATGGAAGACGCCCATCGGACTTAGAAAATAACTCTTTGCGGGAACAAGCGTGGGAAAAGTTGATTGCAGATGTTGCCTTTACCGAGCAGTTCAGGGCCCTGGGTATCGTAGTTACCGAGGAAGAGGAGGTTGACATGGTACAGGGTAAGAACATACATCAGGATTTAGTAACAGCATTTGCCAACCCTGAAACCGGGGAGTTTGATAAGACAAGTATCGTTCAGTTTCTAAGCAACCTTAGTAACATGCCTGTTCAAAATCAAGCTTTGTGGTATAGTATGGAAGAGGATATTGTTACCGGCCGCCGAAGAATTAAATACGAAAATCTCTTGATAAAGTCCAGCTACTCCACTCTGGAGGAATCCAAAAGGTTATATGAAGAACAGACTACGGTTGCGGAAGTGAAATATTTATATGTTCCTTATTATGCTGTAAGTGATTCGGTGGTAGCTGTGAAGGACTCTGAATTGCAGGCGTATTTAGACGATCATGCCTCTGAATATGAAGTGGAGGAAAGCAGGTCCATGAAATATGTTACCTTTCCAATTCTCCCATCTGGTGCTGATTCAGTTGACTTTCAGCAGGAGTTAGTAGACATACGTGAAGAGTTTTCAGCCATCACTGATGATTCAATTTATGCACAAACCAATACTGAGCTTGGCTCAGGTTTTAATCAATACTCCGTAGATGACTTGCCCGCAATGACAATAACCAGTTCACCTTTTAATGTGTTAATTTTATAATAATTTAAAAGTTCCGCCAAAGATCCATTGATTGTTTCTTCATGGACTTTGGTTAATTCTC
>CAZAWQ010000294.1:0-2846 GCA_964488585.1 uncultured Roseivirgaceae bacterium | reverse complement strand
CTAAGAGATAGGCTTGATAAAGAGTGGATGATTTACTTTAAAAAGTATATTCAACCAGATGAAGCTGAGTAAATGATTTTCGGATCAAAAATGCCAGCTTCCCTACTCCTCTACTTTCGGACAAGTCACCCACGTGCAAATTAAAAAATCACTTACAAGATTCCCTTGTAAGTGATTGTATGTTAAGCTCCTCCTCTTGGACTCGAACCAAGGACCTACTGATTAACAGTCAGCCGCTCTAACCAACTGAGCTAAGGAGGAGTGTAAGTTGCTTCGCAACTTAAATGTCTAACACCGAACATCGATTAACAATCAACGATTTTTGATGTCCATGTAACTTTTTAAGGATCCGTCTGATCCAAAGCTGACGCCGAGGCGTCATGAATTGGGTTGCAATATTAGTGCTAGCCACACAATTTTGCAACCATTTTAAATGGTATTTTATTTAAATTTAAGCAATTTCCCTCAGTTAAATTTTAGTACTATGACTTTACGTTGGTTGACGTTACTCCTGGTGGCTTTTGTAACCGGATGTGGCACCACTGCTCATTATCGTAATATTCTAATTGACAGTAATGCCGTAGGCTATGGTCCCTGTGAGCCGTCTATCGCAATGAATCTCAACAATATTAATAATCTGGTTGTCGGTGCGGTACTGGACCGGGTTTATTATAGCCAGGATGGAGGACTCAATTGGGAGCAACAGCAACTGAGGTCTCCCTACGGCGTCTGGGGCGACCCTGTGGTTATTTCCGATGCCAGAGGTAATTTCTATTATTTCCATCTGTCGTTTCCCAGTGGAGAGGGTGATTGGGATTCGGATAAACTCGATCGCATGGTTTGTCAAAAGTCTACCGATGGAGGGCGTAATTGGAATGACGGGACATATACTGGATTAAATCCTCCTAAAGATCAGGATAAAGAGTGGGGTATTGTTGACCCTGAAAATAATAATATCTATCTGACCTGGACCCAGTTTGATGTTTATGGAAGTGAAGATCCAGAGCACTTCAGTAATATTTTATTTTCGAAATCTACCGATGATGGCTTAAGCTGGACCCCGGCAATTCAAATCAATCAATTCTCCGGAGATTGTCTGGACGATGATGATACTACAGAAGGAGCAGTGCCGGCAGTAGGGCCAAATGGTGAGATTTATGTATCCTGGGCGTATAATGAAAAAATCTATTTCGATCGTTCTGAGGATTATGGGGCTACCTGGATGGAACGAGACATTATTATTACAGACCAACCAGGAGGATGGGAACATCAATTACCGGAGATTGGAAGAGTAAATGGATTGCCAATAACGCTATGTGATCTATCTGACGGACCAAATAGAGGTTCGGTGTATGTCAACTGGTCGGACCAACGTGCAGGGGATAGTAACACGGATATCTGGATCGCTTCCTCTAAAGATGGCGGCTTTACCTGGTCCGCACCAATTAAGGTTAATAATGACCAAAGCGGAAATCATCAATTCTTTCCCTGGGCAACTATTGATCAAACTACCGGTCACATATATGTAGTATTTTATGACCGTCGTAATTTCGATGATCACACTACAGAGGTTTATCTGGCAACATCCACGGATGGCGGCAAATCATTCGTTAATGAGAAAATCAGTGAAAATCCCTTCAAGACCAATGGCGATCTCTTTTTTGGTGACTACAATAATATAGTAGCCCACCAAGGATCTATTCGGCCAATCTGGACCCAGGTTGATGGGCAAACTTTGAGTATTTGGACAGCGATTATTGAAAAGTAAAAACTTTTTTAAGGGGGAGTCGTCATTAAATGCTGACAAAATGTCATGACAAAATAGCATGATACTTCAATAGCTGACAAAACGGCATAATAATTACTATCGCTCAACTTAAATACTGCCATAATGTCATATTATTGCACCAATATTCTGCCTGGCACAATTTTCACTATATACAGGGTAAATACGAAATAAATTGAAAATTTAAATTATACGATCATGACTTTAGTACCATACAACCCGGCTTTAAGAAATTTCAGCAGTAGATCTTTCAACAGTATTTTGGACAGATTTTTTCAGGATACTTTTGAAACTCAGGGCAACGGTTCAGGATTTGTTCCTGCAGTAGACATTTCTGAAACGGACAAGGCTTTTGAATTAGAGGTAGCCGCTCCCGGTTTCAAGAAAGAGGATTTCACAATCGATTTTAAAGACGGTCAATTGACTGTCTCAGGTGAAAGAAAATTCCAAAAGGAACAAGATGAGGTTAACTACCATACCAGGGAGACCCGATACGGTACGTTCACCCGCACTTTTCATCTGCCGGAAAATGTAAATGACGGCAAGATCCTAGCCGCTTATAATGATGGGATCTTAAAGGTCACGCTTCCCAAGGACGAAAAGAAAGAATTGAAAAGAACCATAAAAATAAATTAGTGAGTAGGGTAGAGCGTTTGATTTTGTAAGAAAGGCGGATCATTCCGCCTTTTTTTGTTAAATTATGTTAAAAACCGGCGAAACGCACGATTATTGTTTCTTACCTAAAACAGATTCGATTTTATTTGCGTTACAAGATTAGAAACAATATATAAACACTAGAATATAACATTTGAATTATGAATAAGAAACAATTTTTCTTCGGGTTAGTATTTGCTTCCTTCCTGGGTGCTGCCATGGCAGTTGGAGGATTGCAGTTTTTCGTTACAAACCTCGATCCAACCGGGGACCAACTAAGTAATACCCAAGCACAATTCACCAACTATTTCGAAAATAAAGATTTCACCGTTCCGGACGGATTGAATTTTGTATACGCGGCAGAGGTTAGTACTCCTACGGTAGTACACATTCGGTCCACCTTTGA
>CAZAWQ010000293.1:0-3587 GCA_964488585.1 uncultured Roseivirgaceae bacterium | reverse complement strand
GGAAAATCAACAAGCCCGTTGGAATCATTTCATGCAACAACAGTTTATCCTCCAATCAAATCATCGTGTATTACTTGGCAAGATTAAGGTAATTGAGCAACGTACAAAAATTCCAAGATCAAGTTTATACACAGGTCTGGTTGACTCTACCTTATTAAATAAGAAAATCATCTATGTGGAAATTGAATATCCACTCAGCTCTAAAATAAAGCAATTATCTATTACCCCACCAATACTGGAGGAGCATCAAACTTCACTTGCCAATATTGGATTCATCGTATACCATAAAGCTATACCTGTCAATGATCTGAGATACCTGGGAGTAACCGAGCCCCTTCACCTGGACTGGAACGATCCGTGGTATTCATATTTTGAAAATAAAAATATAACTCGCCATCATAGTTCCTCGTTTATGTCGTTCCTGTATGTTGAGCCATATGAAGTCAGACATGAAATACTAGGAAGAATAAAAGACCTTGAAGATTGGATTGATTTTGATTATGGAATGGACGACATAATTGAAGTGGATGAGCAGGACAGTATAAAACAACTTCTAGCAGAATTTCTGGTAAAACGAAACATCGTGCGCATTGATGGTGAAGCATTAAAGCCCATTATAGACCGAATACATTTTGTCGAAGTAAGATTGTCCGGGATTCAGATCATGGAAATTCCAAAACCACTGCCATATGCTTCCGCTATTATTGGGATAATATTTGCTTATCCAAATGAAGGTATTCCGAAGGAAGTAACTGTACATTGGGACATTTTCAATGACAATATACAGCGCATTCCATCCATGTCTATAGATCCTGCCGGACCTTTGCCTTATGACTTGCAACCTTCAGATAGTATTCTCAGATGGACCAATTTTTTAAAGCAATATAAACTGCCCACGGTAACAGAGCAAAAGGTGAAAAGCGCCAGTGTAAATCTCCGGATATTTAGCATAATGTTTATTTTATTGATCCTGTTCACGCTTTTTCGAAATGGATGGAAGCTCACGGGGTTGTCCAAATGGAAAAAATTCTTATTTGCTCTTTATATCATATTGGGAATTTTAGCATTTCCAATCAGCTATCGAACCAACGTTCCGTATATGGAGAAGAAATCCTATTCCCCTCCGGAGGCCATAGAGCTGATAAGCCAGTTGTTGAAAAATACCTATCGGGCTTTTGATTTCAGGGAAGAGGGCGATGTGTATGATAAACTGTCAATGTGTAATGATGTTGGATTGTTGCAACAGATTTATTTACAAACGAGAAGCAGCATGGTGATCGAAAATCAAGGTGGGATAGAAGTTAAGGTGGATGAAGTCTTGGTCACCAAGGTGGAGGAAGCGTTTCAAGAAGGTGAAGGGCTTTCTTATCGATGTAACTGGATAGTTAAAGGTGTAGTAGGCCATTGGGGTCATAAGCATAGACGCGTAAATCAGTATGATGCCATTATTCAAATAAAACCTATTGCCGGGACTTGGAAAATGTTTGATCTCGATATCATTGAGGAAGTAAGATTGTAATTATGATCAATCTAACAAACATTGCCTTTCAGTATTCAAATTCTGATTTTAGATTGGAAGTGGATAAGTTGGCCTTCCAATCCGGATCAAAGACGGCAATAATTGGGCCCAGTGGCTTTGGCAAAACTACCTTACTTAATTTAATTTCTGGTATCTATATTCCTCAAAAAGGATCAGTAGTGGTGAATGAAAAGGATATCAGTAGTATGACTGATGCTGAACGGCGCACTTTCCGGCTCACCAATATCGGGTTTGTATTCCAGGATTTTAAATTATTAGACTATTTGAAAGTATTGGATAACATACTGCTTCCTTTCAGGATCAACAAAGTCCTAAAATTAAAAAACCCGGTCAGGAATCGAGCAAAGGAAATAGCTTCAATGCTTAATATTGAAGACAAGCTTACCAAATATCCTGATAAATTATCACAGGGTGAACGTCAGCGGGTGGCCATTTGCCGCGCTTTGCTTAATGACCCACCGATAATTCTGGCAGATGAGCCCACTGGAAACCTTGATCCTGAAAATAAGAAGAAGATTATGAGCATTTTATTTGATTATGTGCAGGACAGAGGTTCTTCACTGATCACCGTTACACATGATCATGAATTGCTTAAAGGATTTGACAGGGTTGTTGATTTTAAAGAATTATACAATAACTAACATATGCTACAGAGCCTTTACCTGGCATATAAATACATTAGGTTTCATAAGACAAGATCCATGGTTTTGATCTTTTCGATAGGTATTATCATCTATTTGCCAAATGGATTGAAAAAGCTAATCAGTGAAAGTGAAATCCAAATGGTTAAACGTGCAAAAGCTACTCCACTGATTATTGGAGCCAAAGGCAGCTCTACTGATTTAGTAATCAACACACTTTACTTTCAACAGGAAAAAACAGAAAACATTTCTATGGAAGTCATGGCTGCAGTCAATGCTACCGGATTTGGATATGCAATACCGATATTGTCCATGTTTAATACTAGAAATTTTCCGATAGTGGGCACGGATCGAGATTATTTTAATTTTCGAAAGTTGAATTTGTCATCCGGTAGATGGATGAGTTTTGTTGGCGAGTGTGTAATTGGCAGTACTGTGGCCGACAAACTAAATATTGGCGTGGGAGATAGTCTGGTGTCTTCTCCTGAAAATTTCTTTGATTTGGCAGGTGTTTATCCTCTAAAAATGAACGTAGTGGGTGTATTAGGTGCTACAGACTCTCCAGATGATCAGGCCGTTTTCGTTGACATCAAAACTAATTGGGTGATTATGGGATTGGGGCACGGCCATGAAGATCTTGCCAAAAACTATGATCCTACCATTGTAATTGAACGAGATTCTAGTATGGTGAAAGCTGGAGCGAAACTGTACCTATATAATACCATTAGCGGAGAAAATATGGACAGTTTTCATTTTCATGGCGATATGGATGCTTACCCCACAGGTTCTCTGATTTTTGTTCCGAAAGATCATAAGTCTGAAACCATATTAAGAGGAAGGTTTGAATCCGGAGAATTTACCGAGCAATCAATTGTTCCAGAGGAAGTGGTAAATAACCTGCTTCAAAGCATCTTTAGGATAAAGCAAATCTTTAATACCGTATTCGTGCTAGTAGGTGTTGCAACTATGTTGATCCTCGCCCTGATTGTGACTTTATCCATCAGACTTCGGAAAAATGAGATTTATACCATGTTTACTATTGGATCGAGCAAACTTAAGGTATTTGAAATCATATCCTTTGAGCTAATTATCTTAACCGGAAGCAGTATCCTATTTGCAGGATTGTTATATTCAATAACAGGGTTTTTTGTGGAGGACTTTATCCGATATTTCATCATTTAACATAGACCCTAATGACAAGATTTATTTCAATACTTATTTTTATTTTTTCGCTTTCCTGTACTTCAAAAAATGAAAATACCATAGAATATGAGGCCAATAAACCAGTAATAGCTGTAATCAATTATCCATTATACTATTTCGTAAAATCCATTGGCAATAATTAGATCCGCATTCTGAAAATTGTTCACCTGCTTTGAAGAAGGTTTCCAGTAGGCAGGGTCACC
>CAZAWQ010000292.1:0-7644 GCA_964488585.1 uncultured Roseivirgaceae bacterium | reverse complement strand
TACTGGGATATTCGACAATATCGCGCCGCAGAAGCCGCGATTGAAAGCGGCGTGAATGTGCTCTGGCTTTGCGGGAACTCGGTATTCATCGTTTCACCGTTTTCGCCTAATTCCAGCGGTCAGGAGAAGAGGATCATCGCGCGCGCCGGTACCTACGGCGCAATACGCGAGGATGAATTGGCTATGTACAACAAAATGTTTGCCGGCCTGACGAGCAAGGGCCCCGACGAGCGCAATATCATAGGTGCGCGTAGCGTCGTGCCATTCAACGGCGGTGGTGATTGGACTTGTACCAAGCCGAAACATTGGGTATTCGAGGGCACCGGCATGAAACAAGGTGAGCGTATCCCCGGTTTGGTTGGTTGGGAACATCACGGCGAGCCGGACCTCGAACGCATAGGGCTCGAAGTGCTGGCCGAAGGCTCTATCTGGGCTGGCGGCACACGTGAAGGATCTTACGCCGCGACCATCTTTCCTGGCCCAAAGAACAACTTCGTGTTCAACGCCGCAACGATTTTCTGGTCGCAAGGCCTCTCCACCCCACCAGGACACATCCTACCTTGGTCCCACGGGTCTCGCCCACACGGACCCGATGTGCATGTGCAACAAATCACCCACAATCTGTTGAGAAGACAATACCCATAAATCGAATCAAAATGAAAAGGCATTAGGCTAGGGAAAACAGGTTTTTAGCACAGACCACAGCTCTCTTTTTTTAGCGGTGTCCTCCGCTATTTCAGATAAACTGTGGGCAACAATTGCGGTGCAATTTTTCATGGCGAGTTCTTTATAAAAGTCCACTGACTCCATCGGGGGTTTGGTTCCAAAGAAAAACACTTTGGAGTGTCCATCCTTGAATTTGGTTTCAGGTCCTCCAAAATCTAACATGTCAGGAAACACATCTACCGCCGCAAATATTTTGTAAATAAACTCTTTGTCTTTATCGGACAATGGAAGGGTTGTCACAATAAGATTTGCTTCCGAAGCTGACGACTCCACCTGACTTGTGGTGACTTGATCTATCAGATAAATATTCTCAGTAATAAAATGATTTAAAAAAGAGGAATCTTTCACCTTAATCCAGGTTTAAGTCATATTGAAAATTGACTTTAATTCTTTAGCATCTTCCGGCGCCATGCGCTTGGCCAGAACCAATCTAAGCTGTCTCCTTCTTAATGCACCTTCAAATAGTGCTTTCTCCTCATCTGTTTCAGGTATCAATTCCGGAACATCAATAGGCTTGCCCAACTGGTCAACTGCTACAAAAGTAAAAAACGCCCGGTTGCTTTCGATCCGCTTTCCCGAAGGTATATCTTCAGCCCATACCTCAATGGCAACTTCCATGGAGGAATTGAAAGATCTGGTGACATGAGCAATAAGGGTAACCACGTTTCCCAGTTGGATGGCTTTTTTGAAGGACACATTATCTACTGATGCGGTCACCACAATCCTATTGGAATGCTTCTGGGCTGAAATGGCAGAAACTATGTCCATCCAGTGCATCAGCCGGCCTCCCATCAGGTTATTTAAAGTGTTGGTATCGTTTGGTAATACCAATTCAGTCATGGTAACTAATGATTCCTTGGCAAATTTTTTCTTGCTAGACATGCGGTTTATTTATTTTTCCAACCCTTTTCCCCCAACAAAGGTACAAAGCTGAAATAGTTGTGTTCCTTCTTTATTGTTTTATTTCCTGGTAATTTTTGAATAGTGACCATTTTTTGACGGTTCGAACTCCCTACAGGGATAACCAGTATTCCGGGGGTAGCCAGCTGCTCGATAAGTATCTCAGGTACAGATGGTGCTCCGGCCGTTACCAAAATCTTATCATATGGGGCGTAAACTCTGAACCCTTTGGAACCGTCTCCATGAATGAAATGCGCTTTATATCCCATGATAGCTAGCAGCTTCTTGGCCTGAAGGTGTAATGATTTTAGGTATTCGATGGTGTATACCTTAGCGCCTAGTTCCAATAAGATACAACATTGGTAACCCGAACCTGTTCCTATTTCCAGTACCTTATCACCAGATTCAATCTGCAACAATTCAGTTTGTACAGCTACCGTATAGGGTTGACTAATAGTTTGACCCTCGCCAATGGGAAAAGCTTTGTCCTGGTAAGCATGTTCCAAAAAGGCCTCATCAAAAAATAAATGCCTGGGTACTTTCTCAAGGGCATTAAGAACTCTGGGGTCGCTGATACCTTTTTCTTCAAGCGTTCTAATAAGCGCCCGACGCATTCCTCTGTGTCGGTAACTGTCTTCAATCATCGGCTATTTCCCATCCTTATTGCGAATATGAACAAAAAAAATTATGGAATATAGATTTTCCACAAAATCACTCATTAATTACCGTTTATCTGGATGGCAAAGAACTGTTTAAAGTACAGGACAGCACTTCACCAAAGCCGGTAAAGTTGGTTTCTGGACCAAAGCGGATGCAGTGATCTCATTCACTCACGCACTAACTAAGAATCAGCGATTCTCTGTTTTCCCATTTTCCTTTGGTAAAATCAGGAAAATCAATGGGCTTACTCCTGTTTGCTACGGACATTTCGGATATTGGTGAAATAGCACTGGAGGTAACCGAATCATAAACATCCCAATCGGGCATCTTATTCTCCCTGAGGGCCTGAATAAGCCGGTGCCAGGTAATAGGAGTCTGGGTGGCATTAGAACCGTGCCCCCGGAGCGCTTTTCTTTGCGGAGGATTATAGTTTTTGAGAATGGGATGCTCATATTGCCTGAGGTATTTTTCAGCATCTTCCCACTCATGTTCTTCCTGGGTTATCCCATCCAGGTAGATTTTTGGGCCTCCTATTTTACCGCCGTTAGTGTAAACTCCCTTAGTCCCCTGTATCCGATAAACTCCCCGTGGATGTGGCGTGTTGGTGTCAAAATTCAGAGTGATCATTTTTCCACCCACGGTCCTTATTAAGGAGGCATTGTAATCCCCTTGCTCCATTTTCTGGGTAGCATAGGGATGGTCCGGACCGTAATATAAGTTTGCGTACCGGTTCAAGGTTAGGGCCTTTGAACTCATAGACACCAGGTAATCAATACGGTCCCCGTGATTAATGTTAAGTTGGGGTAGCATTCTGGACATCGGATGATCGGGGTAGAGGTTACCGTTGCGGCTGATTGAATGCTGTAATCGCCAGGGTTCACGCTCAGGATCGAATTTAACCAGCCTCAGGTCATGTATATAACCTCCTTCAGCGTGGATAATCTCTCCCAGAAGGCCTTGTTGCACCATGTTCAGTACGTTCAGGTTCCCCATACCCTCAAGAGCCAAGGTGGCCCATTTCCCGGTGCTTTCGTAGGCTTCCACCAATTGCCAGGCCTCGTCAACAGTAAGAACAATGGGTACTTCGCTCACCGCATGTTTGCCGTTATTTTGGGCGGCCAGGCAGACCTGGGCATGCCATTTCCAGGAGGTGGCACAAATAACCGCATCCAATTCTTCATTCTCGCACATCCTTACAAAATCAGTATTGGTTTTACCGTAAAGATTCGGAGTGGGTTGTCCTGCATCCTCTACCCATTGTTTGGCCCGGTATAGTACTGCATCATTGATGTCGCATACAGCAGGAACCTCCACACCTTCTATTCCCAGGGCACTATCCAGGTGATAGGAGCCCCGATCTCCTACGCCAACAAACCCCAGGCGAATGGTCTCGCCTTCATACGGATCTGCCTGAGCTATTCTTGGAGCCGCGCTAGTACCCAAAGCCAGTCCACCGGCTACTACTGCTGAACTTTTAATAAATTCACGTCTATCTAACTTATTAGCCATTTTATTTGGTTTAATTAAACTAATCTGATTAATCGGATCCTTTGAATTTCTCAAAAATGCCCAGTGCATTTTTATTATAGATCTTTTCAAGTACCTCATCTGGTAGGTAAAGACCATAAATCATCCATCGGCCTTGTTGTTGGTGGGCCGGAGATGGATCAATATATTCATCATCGGTCTCCAGAAACCGGAAATAAAGCCGATAAGCATCTGCATTGGGTGCAGTGTCCGTACCAAAAAGAACCCGGTCCTGGTATTTAATCATGAATTTCCTGGCGGAGTAAGGCTGCCGGCCCAATTCACTGATTCGCGCGTCAACATCAACATAGAAATTCGGGAATTCATCTAACCACTGGCCTACCTTGTTCAGATCTTCAGGCAGATTTCCAAAATGGGCGCCGATGAACGTAGTGTTGGGGTGCTTTTTTAAAATAGAATTCCTTTGCTCCAGGATCTCATCTTTGCTGGGGTGATCTCCTCCATAAAATGACCAATGAGGATGGGTTGCCAATTCGTCGTATCTTTCGTTGTTTCGATCCAATGGGGTAAAGAATGCTTTTGGGTCAGAAACATGAATCATCACCGGAATGCCCAATTCTCCACATTTTGCCCAAATTGGATCAATACGAGAATCATCTACCCGGAACAGTTTACCATTTTTGTCTCGGAACACCAGACCAAGCGCTTTAGAGACCTTCACCCCCCGAGCGCCCATCTTTACCGCTTCTTCCAGCCTGCTGGCTTCAATACTACCAAAATTCGGCTCATCGATCTTACTGAAATCAGGTCGAAAAAAAATAATGAATCGATCCTTAGATATACTATGTGAAACCTCAAGATGCTCTTTATAAAAATCGTCCTTTGATTTTGCATCCAGGCTTACACATTTCCAGACCCCAGCCTGGTCCATCTCTTTCAAATATTCCCGGGCTTTTGTCAGATCACCCAGATGATTATGTACGTCAATTACTGGGAATTTGGCCTTCTCAATGGTGGTTTTGGAAACCACTAATTGACTATTAGGCTGCCAATCAACCAGTTTCAGGTCAGCGTTCTGGGCTATTACCGGGAGAATTATTAGCCAAAGAGCCATAAACTTCAATAGCTTCGAGCAGTGCTTAATCATGGTACATTTTGTTATTACTGGTTTTTAATACTTAAGAATTTGAGGCAAACCGGTTGATTAATTGAAATTTCGGAATCTGTTGCACTCAGCTGACCTGTGGCTGGGTCGATTCTAAAAACTACCACGTTATTGGATTCTCGATTGGCTGCCAGCAAGTACTTGCCGGTAGGGTCGATCACAAAATTTCTTGGCCGGATGCCACCGGACGGATGGTGCCCCACTGGTGTAAGTTTGCCACTTTGCTGATCAATAGAAAAAATGGCAATACTGTTATGTCCGCGATTGGATACATATAAAAACTTTCCATCAGGGCTCAAGTGAATGTCTGCCACCGAGTTCTTACCCCTAAAATCGGAAGGTAACGTGCTTTCTAATGCAATTTGAGTAAGGCTTCCGTCGCGATCATTAAAAGTGTAAGCGCTGACCGTAGAATTTAACTCCATGCCAACAAAGACCAACCTGCCATTTTGATGAACAACCAAATGTCTGGGTCCGGAGCCAGGCACAGTATTGTACACGGACCCATCTATTAGTTTTCCTTGGGCCAGATCAATCTTGAAACTCTTGACTTCATCAGTACCCAAATCGGCAGCCAGGGCGTACTGGTTTTCAGGACCTACTACAATTGCATGTCCATGAGGTTTGGGTCCCAAACTCTGTTTCAAGTCTACATAGTCAGCTAGACCGCCATTGGGTCCAATCGGGAGCATCGAAAAACTGCCGCTCCTATAATTGGCTGCGAAAACATATTGTCCGGATTGGTCTACGCTAACGTAGCAGGGCCCCATGCCCCCGGATGACTTTTGATTAATGAACTCAAGTTTACCTGATTGCCGGTCCACAGTGAATGCGGAAATTGCCCCGCTCTTCTTTCCCTCAAAATCACTGGTTTCATTGACTGAGTAAAGAAAATTTCCAGAAGGGTGAATGGCTTGATATGATGCGGCCCGGATGCCTTTGGCAATCGAAATAAATTTCAGGCTTCCATCCACCGTATTAAACTGATATACCAGAATTCCCTCCTCTGATGTTTTGCCGTAACTGCCAACATATAAAAGGAAGACTTGATCTGTGCTCTGAGCATTTCCACTCTGACAAGAGGAAAGCAGTATTGTCATTATCAGAATTAGTCCTATAGGAATCCGCATGGTACGGTATATTCAAACATCAATGTGGGTTATTACTTAGGCTGTACCCCAGGCCTCATCAAGATCAGTAATTTTTCGGTTTGATAAAAGTAATGGACTGGATACCTCCCGGCACTTGAAGAATTTATCTTTTAAACGTTTTGCCAGCTATCCGAATTATGTTAACTATGTCCGTTTATTAATTAGTTATTGCCATCAAAACTGAATATAATCGAGGTCGATGACGGGTGGTATGTTGTGGGGACTATGGAAGTAGAGTAGCAATTAACCTTTTCAAAAAACCAATATGAAGAGCATGGCGGTGAAAACCAGAGTTAAAGTACGCAGGTTGAGTTTGGCTACGGTCATTTGTCTACTGCTGCTTTCCAGTGCTTGTGAACTGAAACGAGCAGAAGAGACAGCATCTATTGCTACAGATTCGGTGACTATTGACCAGGGGAAGTCACTATTCGCCTTACATTGTAGCGCTTGCCACAGTTTTAGGCAAAATGGTATCGGCCCTCAATTAGGGGGTTTGACCAGGCTGGTTGCTCCTGATTGGATACATGAATTTATTAAGAACCCCCAGGCATTCATTGACTCGGGTGACCAAAGGGCTCAGGAATTATTTGACCAATACCATACCGTCATGCCCGGGTTTGCACATTTACCTGACCACGATATAGAGGGTATTATTGCTTTTTTACATACTCAAAAGGCTGCCCCCACCGGTGAAAGTGGCGGCGAGTCGGAAGAACTTATCGACCCAATACCAGATAAAATTCCTCTGGATGACCTGGTTGTTGACCTGAAATTAGTCTGCCAAATTCCCCCTTCGAGTGCGCAAATGCCATTGACCCGCATCACTAAGCTTGCTCCTCAGCCATCAACTCAAACATTGTTCGTAGTGGATCTTCGAGGACAGCTATTTGCTATCCATGATAATAACCCACACTTATATCTCGATCTTACTCAACATTTCCCAAACTTCGTTCATCAGCCTGGTCTGGCCACAGGATTTGGTAGTTTTGCTTTCCATCCTGAGTGGGCGGAGAATGGCCTCTTATACACTACTCATACCGAAGCGGGTTCTGGCCCCGCAGATTTTTCTTACGCCGATAGTATTCCGGTGATGGTACAGTGGGTACTATCGGAATGGAAGACATTGTATCCGGAATCAGAGACATTCGAGGGTGAAAAAAGAGAGCTGATGCGTGTTAATATGGTGACCGGCGTCCATGGTGTACAAGAGATTACCTTTAACCCGATGGCAAGCCCCAAAGAAGAGGACTATGGTCTCTTGTATATTGGTGTGGGAGATGGAGGTAGTGTATTGCATGGCTATGCTCAGCTCACTCAAAATAGGAACAAAATATGGGGCGCTATTTTACGCATTGACCCTCGGGGTAATGATAGTGCCAACGGTAAATATGGAATTCCAAAGAGTAATCCATGGACCAATGTTCATGAGCAGAAGGCACTTGGAGAAATGTATGCTTTTGGATTCAGAAATCCACATCGCATCAGCTGGAGTCAATCTGGTCTGATGCTGGCTTCCAATATTGGGCAAAAGAATATTGATGCCTTATATCAGGT
>CAZAWQ010000291.1:0-8715 GCA_964488585.1 uncultured Roseivirgaceae bacterium | reverse complement strand
AAACAACTAAGTCTTTCGTTACTCTACTGGTTGCAAACGGAAGTGCCCCGGCCTGATGGAAAGCAAGGATGGAAGGGATTGAGACTACGCAAAGACATAATGGGCACAGATGATGGGTTGGCTAAGTATCCCTATATCCGCGAGTCTCGCAGGATTCGGGCAGCGTATACCATTGTGGAGCAAGACATAATCCTAGAAGCAAGAAAGCAAACCGGCAGTAAATCCAATCAACAAATTTTGGCTACGCCATTTTATGATTCCGTGGGCATTGGTTATTACCATTTGGATTTGCATCCCAGTACCGGTGGTGACAACTATATTGATACTGCCAGCGTACCTTTTCAGATCCCATTAGGTTCGATGCTTCCACAGAGAATGGACAACCTAATTCCCGGTTGTAAAAATATTGGCACTACCCATATCTCCAACGGCTGTTATCGGTTACATCCCGTAGAGTGGTCCATCGGGGAGGCCGCTGGATCGTTGTGCGCCTATGCTCTGGCCAAAAAGATCTCACCTCGCGCGCTAAGAGAATCAACCAAGCAATTGGAAGATTTTCAAGTGCTATTGGCAAAGAATGGGGTGCAGTTGAAGTGGAAAATTTGAACCCATAATAATACCGAACCGGGTAGTAGTTTCCGGATGCCAATAAGTATTCCCGGATGAGGAATTTTAAAATGGGTAGCCACTATTCTTAGTCAAATATTCAATTATTTTTAATTTGCATTACTTTCAGTTTGTAATTCAAATTATCCACATGAAAATCCTACTCCTAATTCCCGTTTTCTTTTTCATATCCTTGCTACCGGCTCAGTCCCAGGATGAAGATGATGTTAATTTGTTTGATTTTTGGCAATTCTATTCAGATGCCGAAAATTGTTTGTACAAGACTTCTTGTAATTTGGCTTTTGAGCAACTGCAACAACGCAAGTCCGAAATAGCCAAGTTGAGCACTAAGGATGACTTCCTTAACAGACAATCGCTGGTAAGGGAAAAATTAAACAGGATCATCGGCCCTTTGCCTGAAAAGACTCCTTTAAATGCCCGGGTCACCGGCGTAATCAAGAAAAAAGAATACCGGGTGGAGAAAGTGGTTTACGAATCGATTCCTGGCTATTACGTTACCGCAGCACTTTTTCTGCCCACCCGTCGAAAAGGGAAGCTGCCAGCGGTGATATACGCCAGCGGGCATACCGTCGAAGGTTTTAGAAGCCCCACGTACCAGCATGTAATGATCAATTTAGTAAAAAAAGGGTTTGCGGTACTGGCTTTCGATCCAGTGGGACAGGGCGAGCGATGGTTTTATTTTGATGAGACCACCGGAGAGCGGAGATTTAATAGTCCCACTATCGAGCACTCCTATCCCGGAGCACAATGTTACATCTCTGGTTATTCTCCCACCAACTATTTCGTCTGGGACGGAATAAGAAGTGTTGACTACTTATTGTCCAGAAAGGAAATCGATCCCGATAGGATTGGTATGACGGGCAGGTCTGGGGGCGGGACTCAAACCATTTATACTGCTGCCTTTGATGACCGAATCCTGGCCGCTGCTCCAGAGTGTTTTATAACCAGCATGGAGTACATACTAAAATCAATCGGACCACAGGATGCGGAGCAAAACCTTTTCCACCAGATTAGTGAAGGGCTGGATCATGCTGATTTGCTGGAAGTACGGGCCCCGAAACCTGCGCTTGTTATCACCACCACTCGTGATTTTTTTAGCATACAGGGAGCCAGGGAGACCTATAAGGAGGCAAAACAATTTTATCAGGGACTGGGCAGCGATGAATACATTGGTATGGTTGAAGATGATGATGTACATACTTCTACCAAGAAAAATCGGGAAGCTATGTATGCTTTCTTCCAAAAGTATTTGGATAACCCCGGCAGCCCCGAAGACCTGGAAGTAGAAATATTTGAGGAGCAGGAACTTTGGGTAACTGAAACGGGGCAATTGGCTACATCATTGAAAGGAGAGTCCCTATTTTCTTTGAATAAAAAAGTAGTGCAGGAACAGGAAAAGCAGTTAAAAGCTTCCAGAAATCAAGAAAGCACGCATTTGAACGAGGTTGTAACCGGAGCCAGGCAGTTAAGTGGATTCGAATATCCAAAGCACTTTGAAACAGCTATTTTCTCAGGTCGATATGTACAGGATGCCTACCTGCTTGAAAAATACCTGATTCCTGGAGGAGGAGATTATATGCTTCCAGCGGCTTTGTTTAAACCAATTGCAAATCTAAAGAATGAATTGGTGTTGATTCTGGATGAACAAGGAATGGAACATGCTGCTAACCAGGGCCAATTGATTCATCCTCTGGTTCAACAGGGTTACACCGTACTGATCGCAGATGTACCGGGTATTGGTAGTCTGGGCCCCGGGTACCTGAAAGGTGATGCCTACGTGGCCCATACTTCCTTTAATCAATGGTTTGCGGGCATTCTTACTGGAAAATCTATAGTGGCGATAAGGGCAGAAGACATAGCTCGGTTGGTGAATTTCATCAAAACCGTTGATGGTATTGAGGCCATTTCAGCGCTTTCTGTGGGTACATTGGGTAGTGAGTTGCTGCACTTTGCAGCTTTTGATAAGGATGTTGAGAAAATTGCCTTGATCGCACCATTTTTGAGTTTCGTTGATGTTGCTCAGGAGCCCGAATATAAACCCTCATTCATACCTTCCATTGTATCTGGAGCCATAGATAAATATGACCTGCCAGATTTGATAGCTGCACTAAATCCTAAAAAGGTATTGATTTTGAATCCCTTGAATCCCATGGGAGATATAATTTCTGAACAGGAACTAGTTGATAAATTACTGGAATATCCACATGAAGTATATACAAACCACAGAGTCTCAATGAATCTTCAATCAGTTACGGGGGTGGATGACAGCAAATTGATGGATCAGATTCTTTTCTGGTTAAAATAGGTTTTTAGAAATATTCCTTCGTCCCTACTATGTCGCTCGGTTATACCGTGTGACGATTATTTCTGACAGCTATTGCCAAAAAAACCCTGACGAGATTTATTCCGTCAGGGTTTTTGCTTTATCTAACTTGAATTATCTGCTGGCTGTTCCGGTAGGGAAAGACCCTAGGTTCAAACCAAAATCGTGAGTAGCTGGGGCGGTTTCGGCATCTGACGCTAAAAGTGTCGCTAGTGGCTTTAGCGTAAATGGTGCTGGATCGTTGTCTGGTACTGGCTCTATGCTGATTACTACCATACGCCCTCTAACATCCAAAGGAAAGGTTTCGCCCATAGGAGCGTTCAAGAAGAAATCTTCTCCCGGCACCGGAGGTCCTAGGTTGTTTTGCACCCCGCTCAGAGGATTACCACTATCCTGGCTACCAAAATCAAGGAAAGTACCGGTAGAAATAGGGCCGGCATCCCCAATCACCCATCCTTCGTAGATCCATCCAGTGGGTAGCGTAGGAAGGGTAAAATTGGCTGTAGGAGGCATGCCTGGTGCGCCAAACCATACACCATACTCGTCATTTCCATTATTGCCGCTATCTTCATCGGTAGGTGTCCTTAGAAATAAGGTGCCTGCCGCAGTTGAGAAGTCTCCTATCCCCGGTGCCGTTGCTGTGGAAACATTGGCCGTACTTCCTGAAAAATCCCCAGCGATCAATTTTTGGTCTGAAGGTGCGGGATCAGAATCGGGAATGGGTTCAATGGTAAGAATGAATTTAAGGGCCGCATCTAAAGTAGCAGCCTCCACAGAAAAAGTACTCTGCAGCAAATTTCCATTATCATCTACATTGAATGTTCCGGTACTAATAGGACCGGTATCTAACAAGACCCAACCTTCATACTGAGCAGTTGCACCTAAATTCTCTAAACCGCTTATAGTAAGCGATAATATTCCATTTGGAGGCCCTGCATTAGAGTCATCGTCGTTGCAACTGATGAATACTCCTGTTATAAGGAGCGCAAAAAACAATTTTTTCATAGTTCGTTTTTGTTCGTTTCTGACAAAATTACTCACTAGATATCACAGAAGAATCACGAAAATTTAAAGATTAGGTAGCTAAAGACTCACGAATCAGTAACCCTGGTATACCGGAAGACGAAATGAGAATGCACTTCCTTTGTTCAACTTACTGGTAAGATGAATGGTGGCATTGTGTATTTCCAGGATTTTCTTTACAATGGCCAAACCTAATCCCATACTGGATTTTGAAACCTGCTCAAGATCCTTCGATTCTCCTGAGGTAGACTTGGATAGATTAAAATAGCGGTCAAATACCAGGGGAATATCTTCTTCCGGGATCCCACGTCCGGTATCGGTGATTTTTACCTCTACATCATTTCCATAATTGTGGGTCTCAATGGTAATGACTCCACCATCTTTGCTGAATTTTATGGCATTGTCCATGAGGTTTTGAAGAACTCGTTCGATCAGAGAGATGTCTGCGTGTACCATAGGCACGTTATTGTCCACCACCGGAACAATAGTAAGATTTTTCTCCTCCGCGATTAGCCCGTGTTTTTGACTGATATCTTGCACCAATTCTGTAATAAAGAATGGTTCTTTTTTAGGAATTACTTCTTTTGCCTCAAGCTTGGAAAGCTCGAAAAGATCTCCCACCAGTTTTTTTAGCCGTTCCGTACTTTTCAAAATGGTCCCCAGGTATTGCCTTTGTTGCTCATTGGTAATAGTTTCCGCTTTCATCAACATGGTCTCCACGTATCCGTGGATGACACTGAGTGGTGTTCGCAGATCATGAGAGACATTCGCCACTAATTCGCGACGTAAATTTTCCGTAGTCTTTATCTTTTCAATATTGTTTAGGATCTCTTCGGCCATTTCATTAAAAGTCACTGCCAGTGTTTTAAGCTCACCACTAGATCTTACTGGAATTCTTTCTTTTAGATGACCTTCTTTAAAACGTTTAACAGATTTAATGATCTGATTCAGATAACGGGTAATAAACCAAAATATCATAAGACCGACTATCAAGGTGGTAGCAAGTGTAATCAACATGGTCTTGCCCCCCAATCGCATGATGTAGTTGCCTATCAGGTCCTGTGCAGCCATATCATATTCTTCACTGGCCAATACCACGTATACATAGCCAATCAATTGCTCCTCTTCAGTAATCGGGGCTGCTGAGAATTCTTTTTGCAACCCTGGATTTCTTGGATCATCCCCCTTTATGAATTGTTGTCCTTTGGTCTTAATGAACTCATGGACGGGTCCCAGCGCTACTTTAGTCATTTTCACCTTTTTATAAGGCGCTACATAATTCAAGATATTGCCATCTACATCCAACAGGTAAACTTCTATACTGGGATTGATGGCCATCATGCTGTGCATAATCTTATCCATGGAGGCTTCATCAACCTTTCCATGCTGATACGTGGGTTTCACTTCTTGGACCACATGGGCGGCAAGTTCTGCATTCAACCGTTGATTTTTTTCCTGAAAATACATCTGAACGGTTTCAGCAGTAATGAATATGTAGGCGCAGCCAATTACCACCAAAAGCAGTAATAAAGTAGTGGCAATCTTCCAATACAGGCTAGTAAAAAAGTTTTTAAGTGTCATGTCTTTTATATTAATCATCAGAAAAGCGGTATCCTACCCCCCAAGTAGTCAAAATATATGAAGGTTGATTAGGATCGGGTTCAATTTTTGCTCGTAACCGGTTGATGTGGGAATTAACGGTATGCTCGTATCCTTCGAAGTCATATCCCCAGACTACTCTGAGTAATCGTTTTCTGGAGTAGCTGTGTCCCGGGTTGAATGCCAACAGCACCAACAGGTCAAATTCTTTAGGTGTCAATTCTAATCGTTTACCCTTCAGGGTTACCTTTCTTTTATTCTTGTCGATCATCAGATCTTGTTTGACTAGTACAACATCCGCTTGGTCCTCTCCGGATTCTTTGATCATTTTGACCCTGCGGAACATAGCTTTTACTCGTGCAATGAACTCACGCACACTAAATGGCTTGGTCAGATAGTCGTCTGCCCCGGTTTCCAAGCCCAGTATCTTATCAATTTCCTCCGATCTAGCGGTCAACATAAGAATTGGAGTGGGTATTTTCCTGGCTCTTAGCTCTCTACAGACTTCCAAACCGTCCATTCCGGGGAGCATTATGTCAAGAATAAGAAGATCAAACGGCTGGTCTAAAGCAATTTGTAATCCTGTTTCGCCGTCAGAAGCAATTTGCGTCTGGCACCCTAAGTCCTTGAGATGAATTTGCAAAAGTTCAAGGATATCTGGGTCATCTTCTATAAGCAAGACGTTTTTCATTCAGGAAAATGGTTAGCATTGTCCAAAACTAGTTTTTAATTATCACAAAACTCTCACGATCTGATGACGTTCTATTGATAAATCTAAGATTGATTGACAATGACTATGCCCTTTCGCCATGCGCTATGCTCATGTGCTCCTTTATTTCATTCTCAATGGACTGAAGTCGCTGGTCGACAGCTTGGTATTTATCCCCCAATTGACTCATTTCCTGTTTTTCCAACTGGATCATGGCATCAAAGTTCCAGAAATTGTGATCAATTCGTTGCTCAATAGTATCCACATATTTTTCCAATTTGGTGCTTATATCTTCTTCCAATGACGCTCTTCCTTTTGCCACTTCCTTGGCAAAACTTCCCATCACCTTGCGACGTTTTAGCCCCACGGTTATTCCTGCGAATAAAATCCCAATTGCCGAAAGGATGCCGCCGGTAATATCAAATGCCATACCTTTAGTAACGGTGGCGATTACCACTCCGATGACTGCCAATCCTCCTCCTTTGGCCAGGTCGGGTGTAAACTGTGAGTCTTTAGGGATCATACTTTCATCCACGAAGTTTTCTGTTCGATTCAGGAAATCAGAGAACGCCTCTTGTAATTCCTGCATAACCTGAACTCTCTTTTCAGAAATATCCGCAAAAATACCCTGATCTGCTTTTAAAATAGTTTCACTGCTTTGAATTTTCAACTGGATCATTTTTGCCATCTGTTGAATACTGTCGGCTACAGAAACTACCCCTTCATTGACCTTAACGGTCAATACATTTTTGAGGTCTGTCTCCATTTTTTCAGTTAATTCCGTCAACCACCCTGTAGGAGACTCTTTTTTGGTAAAAATTGATAAAAAGGATCTTTTAACCAGAGTAAAAAAGTTCAAGCCGCGTCCCAGGTCTTTCTCAGCCTTTCCTGTAATCCGGTCAAACCCAGCCACCATGTTCTCAACCAACATATGAACCTGTTTCTTTGATCGCTTACTTTGTTGTGTTAGGGTTTCGGATACTTCCTTCCTGAAACTTTGATCCTCACTTAATTGAGTTTGTCTGACTTCCAACCCGGTGCTAATTTTGTTCATAATTTCCCGCCCGGTGTTAAGATTATTTTCCAACTTCAACCAGGGAGCCCGGCCTCCGGTGATGTGACCATGGATGTATTCAATGACTTTACCCATTCCACTACTCTCCAAATCACCACCAAGCGCTTTTTTAGCAGATACTGCAAAAACATTGGGTTCCACAACTCCCTTCTTCTCGGCCTGGGTAGTTACTCCTTTGATGTTTACCAGGAGATCATCCGGCTCCATAAGGTCAGATTGCTGCAGTACAAAAATTACTTTCTTTCGCCACTCGGAGTTAATGTAGTCAAAGAATTCCCAGGCAGACTGCCTATAGGGGTTCTTGGCTTCAAATACAAAAACTATAAGATCACTTACCGGTATGAAACGCTCAGTTATTTCCTGATGGTGCCTGATTATTGTGTTTGTTCCCGGTGTGTCAACAATAGCTATCTCCTTGAGGATGTCAACCGGATGGAATATTTTCTTCAAATACTCATTGACCACTACAGTTTGCTCTTCGCCAAACAGCACTTGTTGGATAGTATCGGTACAGGGATCCGGCGCCACTTTACAAACTTCGGTGCCGGTGTTTAACAGGGCATTGATGAAACTGCTCTTTCCTGACTTTACTTCACCAACAATTACAAACATAAACGGCTCCCTGACCCGCTCTCGTAAATCACTGGCATTTTGAGCGAGATCCGGACTCTTTATACGCTCGATCAACTCATGTAGCGATTTAATGGCCTCTGAAAGCTGTGCCCGAAAACCTCTTAAGGTGGCGTCAACAATATCATGTGACATATCCAAATATAGCTAAATCTATCTTGTTATATTAAGACCAGAAATGCCCAGAATTGAATAGTAAATTACCATCTACAGGTAAAACCTTTACCAATTCACCCTGATTGTGCGTAAATTGTAAAATTGAATAATCTGTTATATGAGCAAATCGCTTAAACTAGGAATTATCATTGTGATTGGTGTCGGGATTATATATTTGATCAATCCCACGCTATGGGGGTTGTTCGCGGACACCAGCGCAGGGGCTGAAACATCCGCTCCAGCTAGTTACAATACTAAAATACCGGTTAGTGGAGTGATAGTAATTCCACAAAAGGTTGATAACAAAATTTCCGTAACCGGGTCAATAGTAGCAAATGAATCTGTGGAATTGAAGAGCGAAATTTCCGCGATGGTAGAGAAAATACACTTCAAAGAAGGCACGGAGGTCCGTAAAGGAGAATTGCTGGTTACTCTTGACGACGACGAAATAATTGCCCAGCTTGAAAAGATGCGTTACACCCAGCAATTGATGAAAGAACGGGAATTCCGACAGCGATCTTTACTGGATAAAGAAGCAATAAGCCAGGAGGAATACGACATCTCATTGACCGA
>CAZAWQ010000290.1:0-26480 GCA_964488585.1 uncultured Roseivirgaceae bacterium | reverse complement strand
GCCTGCAAACTCTCATCTTGATTTTAATGCCATATTATCTTTTAATACTTTCTTTAACAATATAAGTGAATCAGCAAGGTAAGTTTTATTTTCACTAAAGGTCATACGCTGACCAGCACTATTTATAGTAGACAAAGCCAGTTTAGCTCCAATATTAGAGGGATGCAGTAGTCTGGTAAAGGATACTACTTCCGGAAAATCGGACTTCATAGCGGGACCCAAACCAGGATGATTGGAAGCGGTCTTTGAAAATGAGCTAAATCCTTCCGAATATCGAATGGGCACCCGATATATGTTTTCAGCTTGCTGGTGAAAGCGATCATAGCTTCGTTCAAAATAGATGTACTGAAAGATCAACAAACAAGCTGCCGCCCCAATAGTCAAACCCAAGATATGGATTGCGGAAAAAGTTGGGCTTTTCAATAAATTTCTTAAGGCAATCTTAAAATAATTTTTTAGCATGGACATTTATAAAAATTGACGATAGCACATAAAATATATCAATACGTGATTTGCGATTATGCATTTCAAATTACAAAAATAAAATTAGGTGGAACGCAGCAGGATAAATACAACCTCCCACAAGCTACTGGAACGTTAATTGTCAATTGTTCTTTGCTAATTGTCAATTGATAATACCTGTATATTCGCTTAAACAATTTTTCTATTCAAAAACCATTCTCTACCTTTGACTAACTTGATCTTACCCTTTCATGAACCAGTACTCCTACATCTCTAATGCCCACGGTTCCTATATTGAGGAGCTTTACCAATCTTTTCAGAAAGATCCCCAATCGGTAGATAGCAGCTGGCGCCAATTTTTTGAAGGGTATGACTATTCAGAAGAACAAGGCTTACCGACTGCAGCTGATGCCAATGCCTACAAGGAGGTGCAAGTTCGTTACTTGATACATGCCTATAGGAGCAGGGGTCATCTGAAATCAGATACTAACCCGGTGAGAACCCGGCTTGATCGCAGGCCGCGGATCAGTTTATCCGATGTTGGGTTAACGGAGGCCGATCTGGACCTGGAATTCGATGCCGGGATCGCTATGGGCATCGGTCGTTCCAAATTAAAAGACATTATTGCTGCATTAGAATCCATCTACCTGGGGCCAATTGGCTTTGAGTATATGTATATACGGGAACCAGAAGTTTTTGAATGGTTTGAAAAAAAGTGTGAATACGAGGCATTAAACTTCAAACTTACCGCCGCCGAAAAACAAAGAATACTATTCAAGCTTAATGAGGCGGTAGTGTTTGAAAACTTCCTGCATACCAAATATATCGGTCAAAAGCGATTTTCTCTGGAAGGTGGAGAAACCACTATACCAGCACTGGATTTTATTATAAATAAAGCTTCAGATCTTGGGGTAGAAGAGGTGGTTATTGGTATGGCACACCGGGGCCGACTAAATATTTTGGCCAACATAATGGGTAAAACCTATGAGCAGATCTTTAGTGAGTTTGAGGGGACCCAACCAGACCTGACTATGGGAGATGGTGATGTAAAATACCACATGGGATTTTCAAGTCAGGTGGAAACACCATCTGGAAAAATCGTCCACCTGAAATTATCTCCCAATCCTTCGCATTTGGAAGCAGTAGATCCCCTGGTCCTGGGATTCACCCGGGCTAAGATCGACAAGCAGTACCACAATGATGAGGACAAAGTGCTCCCCATACTGATTCACGGTGATGCTGCCATTGCTGGACAGGGTGTGGTATACGAGGTGGCACAAATGTCAAAATTAGCCGGTTACTCTACCGGAGGGACCATACACTTCGTGATTAACAATCAAGTAGGGTTCACTACCGATTTCGATGAGGCTCGTTCCAGTATCTATTGTACTGATGTAGCCAAAATCATAGACGCACCTGTGCTGCATGTAAATGGAGATCATCCTGAAGCAGTAATATTCTGCACCAAGCTAGCGGTTGAATTTCGCACAAAATTCAACCGTGACATTTTTATCGATATGGTTTGTTACCGGCGGCATGGCCATAATGAAAGCGACGAGCCGAAATTTACCCAGCCATCACTTTATAATATCATCTCCAAGCACCCCAATCCCAGGGAAGTTTATAACAAAAAACTAATAGAACGGGGTGATGTGGATGCTAAGCTGGCAAAAGGCATGGACAAAGAATTCCGTTCATTGCTGCAAGACCGCTTAAACAGGGTAAAACAACAGAAACTTCCCTATCAATATCAGCGTATGGAGGAAGAGTGGCGCAGTCTGCGTAAGTCAGATCCCAAGGACTTTGACAAATCTCCAGCCACCGGGATCAAAGCCACGGTGGTAAAGCAGGTTGGCGAAGCGTTGACCAAGCTGCCAAAAGGGTTCAAGCCCATCAAACAAATTGAAAAGCAACTCAAGCAACGTCAGGAGATGTTTTTTGACAAAAAGGAACTGAATTGGGCTTCAGCGGAATTACTTGCTTACGGATCTCTGTTACTAGAAAATAAATTGGTGCGGCTTTCCGGTCAAGACAGCCGGCGGGGTACTTTCTCACATAGGCACGCGGTACTTCGTGATGCCCAAACCAATGAGTCTTATTCAAGCCTTGACTTTATAGCAGCCGGTCAGGAGAAAGTTGACATCCACAACTCACTGCTGTCCGAATTTGGAGTACTGGGCTTCGAATTTGGCTATGCCATGGCTAATCCCAATGCATTGGTGATTTGGGAAGCGCAATTTGGAGATTTTGCTAATGGTGCACAGGTGATGATCGATCAGTTCATCACTGCCAGTTATACCAAGTGGCATCGCATGAATGGACTCACCTTGTTGTTGCCACATGGATACGAAGGACAGGGGCCTGAGCACAGTAATGCCAGACCAGAGCGGTTCCTGCAAATGGCTGCTGGTTGGAATATGTTTGTTACCAATCTAACCACGCCTGCCAATCTATTCCACGCATTAAGACGCCAGCTGGCTTTGCCTTTCAGAATGCCGTTGGTGATCATGTCTCCAAAATCATTGTTTAGGCATCCCAAGGTGATGAGTCTTATCTCTGAATTTACTACAGGCCGATTTAAAGAAATAATCCCGGACAGCTATGCCACTCCGGGAAAAGTGAAGAAGGTGCTAATGTGTTCCGGAAAGATCTTCTATGAACTTCAGGAGGAACAACAAAAGAAAAAAAGAAAGGACCTGGCAATTATTAGACTGGAACAGATGCATCCTTTCCCCAAGAAGCAAGTTATGGCTGAACTAAAAAAGTATAAAACCGATCACATATATTGGGTCCAGGAAGAACCTGAGAATATGGGCGCCTGGGCATTTATTCTGCGCTCTTTTAGGGAAGTGACTAAAGACATTATTTCCAGGAGGGCCACTGCTTCCACTGCCACAGGATACCACAAAGTACATCAGAAAGAACAAAGAGATATAATTGAACGGGCTTTTTCATAGCCTAAACCAAAAAGATCATGAGTTTAGAAATTAAAGTCCCCGAGGTGGGTGAATCAATAACCGAAGTAACCATCAGTCAATGGTTAAAGCAGGACGGTGATCATGTGGAGTTGGACGAAATCATTTGTGAACTGGATTCCGATAAAGCTTCTTTTGAACTCAATGCGGAAGCCACGGGCGTGCTTAAAATCAAAGCACAGGAAGGCGAGACTTTGGAGATAGGGGCAGTGATATGTGAGATAGATACCAATGCGAGTAAACCGGCAAGCGACGAGGGCGGGCGCGAGGACGTCCCCCGCAGCAGCCACGAGGGTAGCCCCGTACATGAAGTGACTGAAAAAGCTTCGCCAGCTGCAGAAGCCCCCACTAAAGCTGCTACTTCCGAGGTGATTGAGATGCGGGTTCCGGAAGTTGGGGAGTCAATAACGGAAGTGACACTGGCTTCATGGATTAAAGATGATGGCGATTATGTGGAGCTGGATGAGAACATTGCTGATATCGATTCGGACAAAGCCTCCTTTGAACTTCCTGCGGAAGCCAGTGGCATACTGCGGGTGGTAGCGCAAGAGGGAGAAACCCTGGAAATTGGTGCCCTGATTTGCAAGATTGAGGTTTCTGACGCTCCTGTGGCAATACCTGAAGCTAAGGAAGCACCTGCCTCGCCAGCCCGCCTGCCGGAATCTAACGGCGGACAGGCAGGCAGGCCTACGCCAACTGCCCAGGTGGCAACGACTACCGGAAGCTATGCCAAAGGGCACCCTTCGCCGGCCGCAGCAAAAATTTTGGCCGAAAAGGGCATTTCACCCAATGTAGTAGCTGGTACAGGAGTTGAAGGCAGAATTACCAAACAGGACGCGCAAGCTGCCCAGCCAAAAGTAGCATCTGCTGAACCGGCGAAATCCTTGGCCGCTGAGGCAGCGCCTATTGTCTCGCCCGGCAATAGAAACCAGCGAAGAGAAAAGATGACCAGCCTGCGGAAAACCATCGCCCGTCGACTGGTAGCTGCAAAAAATGAAACTGCCATGTTAACCACTTTCAATGAGGTGAACATGAAACCGGTGATGGACATTCGAAAAAAGTACAAGGAACAGTTCAAGGAGAAAAAAGAAGTGGGACTGGGGTTCATGTCGTTTTTCACCAAGGCGGTTTGCCTGTCATTACAGGAATGGCCGGCGGTCAACGCTATGCTGGATGAACAGGAGGTGGTGTATAATGATTTTTGTGACATTTCCATCGCAGTGAGCTCACCAAAAGGCTTGGTGGTGCCGGTAATTCGCAACGCCGAACTACTGAGCTTCGAAGGAATAGAAAAAGAAGTGGTACGGTTGGCCGTTAAAGCCCGGGAAGGCAAACTAAGCATTGAAGAAATGACCGGAGGCACCTTTACCATTACCAATGGCGGCATCTTTGGCAGTATGCTTTCAACACCCATAATTAATCAACCCCAGTCAGCCATACTAGGCATGCACAACATTGTGCAGCGACCGGTAGTAGTTGACGGTGAGATCGTGGTCAGACCCATTATGTTTGTGGCTCTTTCCTATGACCATAGGGTTATCGATGGCAGAGAATCTGTGAGCTTTCTCTATCGGGTTAAAGAATTCTTGGAAGATCCTGCCCGCATGTTGGTAGGTATATAATAAACTTATGCAATACGAAGTAACAGTAATCGGTTCCGGTCCGGGCGGGTATATAGCGGCCATACGATGCGCTCAGTTAGGTATGAAGACCGCCATAATCGAAAAATACCCTGCTTTGGGGGGCACCTGCCTAAATGTAGGATGTATACCATCAAAAGCTTTATTGGACTCCAGTGAACATTATCATAAAGCAGTTCATGAGTTCGAAGAGCACGGGATTAAGGGAGGTGAATACCAGATCGACCTGGAGCAGATGATAAAAAGAAAACAGTCGGTAGTGGACCAGACCACCGGAGGAATCACCTACTTGATGAAAAAGAATAAGATCGATGTGTATACAGGGGTGGGTGAATTTCAGGATAAAAACACTATTGTAGTTTCGAGTGTGGAGCCTAGCTTGCCTGCCGGTTTACCTGCCGGAAGTAAGGCAGGCAGGCCAGAGCGCGTTACCCTGACCAGTAAGCATATTATCATAGCCACTGGTTCCAAACCGGCCAGCCTACCTTTTATCACGCTGGATAAAAAAAGGGTAATCACCAGCACCGAGGCATTGGAGATTACCAAACTACCCAAACACATGATCATTATGGGCGGAGGGGTGATCGGACTGGAACTGGGCTCGGTGTTTGCAAGATTAGGCACCAAGATAACTGTAGTTGAGATGATGAACAGTATCATTCCCACCATGGACGGTACTATGGGTAAAGAATTACAGAAGGTGCTGAAAAAACTGGGTTTTGAATTCCTGTTGGAACATAAGGTAACCGAAGTTAAATCTACCGGCCGGCAGGTAACTGTTACTGCAGAAGACAAGTCCGGTGAATCCAAGACACTCAAAGGCGATTATTGTCTGGTATCCATCGGTAGAAAACCCTACACGGAGGGATTGGGCCTTGAAAAAGTGGGCATAACTACGGATGAAGCAAGCAGAATCCCGGTAGACGAGCACATGCGCTCCACTGTGGATAACATATACGCCATTGGCGATGTGGTACGGGGAGCTATGCTGGCGCACAAAGCGGAGGAAGAGGGTGTGTTGGTAGCCGAACAACTGGCAGGACAAAAGCCACACATAAATTACTTGTTGATACCAGGAGTAGTGTACACCTGGCCGGAAGTAGCGTCTGTGGGGCATACTGAGGAGGCCCTGAAGGAAGCTAAAATTCCCTATAAAAAAGGGGCGTTCCCTTTCAAGGCATCAGCAAGAGCAAGAGCGAGTATGGATATTGATGGATTGGTTAAAGTGCTGGCCCATGAGCAAACAGATGAAATACTGGGGGTGCACATCATCGGCCCCCGGGCTGCTGATATGATCGGAGAAGCGGTAGTAGCCATGGAGTACCGGGCTTCGGCGGAAGATATTTCCAGGATGTCACATGCCCATCCCACGTTTTCAGAAGCGCTGAAGGAAGCGTGTTTGGTGGCTACCGGAAATCGAGCACTTAATATTTGATGATTAGATGTATCTTGTCTGCAATGCGTTGTTGTGGTATTAGCAAATCTCCCAAAGCGTCAAATATTTATTGCAAGCTAATGACTTGTAGTATCAAAAACTGGCAATGCTTTGGTAGAACACCCTCATAAATACAAATTATAAGGGTGAGGTGTCATTTAAACCAAGACTCTTCCTCCTTATTTCAAACAGTTCATTAAGCTCTGGTTGGTCCAGTGCTGCTTGCAAAGCAGGATGGTCAGGGAGGTTTTCAGGGAGTGTAAGAACAAACAAGCTCGACTCTCTATTTTCAAATCCCTTCTTTATCCAATAAGCAGCTTCTTTCAGCATTCCCAATTCGAGATATAATAGACCAATCCATGAGTATCTTTTCTCTTCTTTATAGTTGACCATGAGTTTGATATTTGACAGGGCTACATCGGATTCATCTTTTGCTATGGCAAAAATGGTTCTCAAATACAGGTTGGCATAGTAATTATCACTGCTATCATCCAGTCTTGTAACGACATCTTCCGCTTCCTCCAGGCGGCCGAGATTGATGTAGCTGTTCAGCAGCAATTTGTGGTTGGCCCAATAGTTTATACCCAAATTTCGAGCGCTTTGTGCATATTGGAGGGCATTTTCCCAGTCCTTCGCTAATGCATAAGCCCAACCTAAATCATCATGGTTTACAGGATGCAGCGGATCAAGTTTTAAGGCCCTTAATTCCATTTCAATCGCCAGTGTAGGGTGCTGAACCACAATGCGATAATAATCGCCAATGAAATTATAAATTTCCGCATCATCATGGGTGAGCTCAAGTGATTTATTGAATGCCTGCTCAGCAGCAGTCCAATCCCACTCAAGAACGGCTGCTATATATCCTAAAACAGAGAAGGCTTCTGAGTTTTTTGGATTAAGCTCAAGAGCCTTGTTAGCGGCATTTTTGGCCGGCTCAACTAACTCTAGAGTAGAAAACGCGGTAGAGAAATGGTGAAAAAGCGAAAGCGCCCGGGCAAGGCCCGAGTAAGCAGGATCATACTCTGGATCGAGCCTGATGGCTTCTTCAAATAATTGTCTTGCTTCGATCAGGTTTTCTATGCCACGTAAAGCAAGCTTTTGTCGTGCCTGAAGATATATGGTATAGGCATCAATGTCAGCAGTGGTGGTTTGCCTCAGTGAAAAAGACTCATTGCTAACGTAAACCTTCATTGCATCCACAATTGCGGCAGTTATCGCATCCTGAACTGCAAATATATCCGTCAACTCCCTGTCGTAGGTATGGGACCACAAGTGAAAGCCATCCTCAGTATTCACAAGCTGTGCGGTAATGCGAATATTAGTTCCTGATTTCCTGACACTTCCCTCAAGAACTGACCCTACTCCCAGTTCCTTACCAATTTCCTTGAGATCCTTGTTGGTGACTCCCTTGTAGGTCCATGAGGAAGTCCGACCTGCCACTTTCAGACCAGGTATTCGGACCAGGGCATTAAGCAGTTCTTCTGAAATTCCATCACTAAACCACTCATGATCGCCTTTTGGGCTCATATCGACAAAAGGAATCACCGCAATGGATTTGTCAGTGACTGGCGATTCCAGGTTCGGTTCCAAAGGTTTCAAGCTATGGTCTGTTGTATTCTGCTGGGGATACAGATACATGATCACAATAATCAACACCAGTCCAGCAATAACGAAAGAACCGGTCAACGGTTTCCTTTGGCTGGCTGTTAATGGATTCTGCCAGGATTGCCGGGAAGTAGTTTTGATGAATCCATCCGGACCTCGTTCGTATTTCCAGGCAAAATAAATGGCCAAAGGAAAACCAATCCCCAATACCGTCAGCAGCAATTCAAACCACCATTGAGGCAAGATCACACCCCAGTCTTTAATTTGATTCCATAGTATCACCAATAGCAAGGAAATTGCCATATAGGAGACAGTAGCTCTAATCACACCCCGTCTTTGTACTTCTGCCCAGAAGTGACCTGACAACTCTTTTACATCTTTAACCTCAGGAACCGGCAGACCTACTCCTTGAACGGCATAGGTGCGTACACCATAGTCCACGTTCTTTAATTTACTTTCACCAAGGTATTTAGCCTGTACATCACTTTGACCACGAATGGCTTTTTCAATGGCATCGGAGATGTAGATTCCTCCTGGGTCAGCGATAGATTCTAGCCTGGAGGCCACATTAACACCATCGCCGTAAACGTCATCATTTTCAATAGTAATATCTCCTGAATGGATACCTATTCGCAGTTGAGCGTCCAATTCTGCCCTAGCAGCTTTTTGTATATCGACAGCACAAAGCACGGCATCCAAGGCGGTCCCAAACTTGGCCAGCGCTCCATCGCCCATCTCTTTCAACCACTGTCCATGGTGCTTCTCAACCAGAGGTTTTTGGATTTTTTTGTTGATGCGAATTAGTTCCAATGCACTGTCGGAGTCCTTTCCCATCAAAGCAGTATAGCCGACGATGTCGGTGAACATGATGGCTGCCAATTGACGGGATTGAGTCATAGGAAATTCAATTGCGAATTACGAAATACAAATTACGAAAAATGCTTCAGTAACAAATTCGTAATACGTCATTTGTAATTAATATGAATGTCCTTTTGCCCAGATGGCATTTAAGGGGTGCTTGGGATTTATTTGGGATTGGTGATTTATTATTTGGTTTTTTCTGTCAGGAGATCTACACGGAGCCTCGCTTTAATGAAAGCCGGTTCAGAAAACATATTTTTTTCTTAGATTCACCGGGCGTATATAAATTAAGAATTAACAATGAGGACAGCACTTCCAATTATGAAAAACATAATCACCCTGATACTGATTGCATTGGTATTTTCAGTCAATGCACAAACCAAATCCGGTAATAAATCCGCGCCACTTACGCCTACTTCCCCTGAAAGTGTCGGCATGTCCGCCGAAAGACTGGCCCGTATCGATGCTATGTGTGAGCAGGCAGTAAAATCTGGTGACCTCCCAGGGATTGTTGCCTTGGTTGCCAGAAATGGAAAAATCGTTTTCCATCAGGCTTATGGGATGGCGGACAATTCATCGGGAAGAAAAATGAAAGAAGACGATATCTTTAGAATTGCTTCTCAATCAAAAGCCATTACTTCCACTGCGGTGATGATGCTTTGGGAAGAAGGTAAATTTCAATTGGATGATCCAATCTCAAAATATATTCCGGAGTTTAAGAACCCGCAAGTCTTAAAATCATTTAAGTACAGCTATACCACTACTGCCGCAGATAAAGAAATAACCATTCGCCACCTGCTTACCCATACCTCTGGGATCGGTTATGGAGTTATCGACGGAGACGAGCGAATGAGAATGATTTATAATAAAGCCGGTATTACTGATCTATTTACTACTGAGCCTATCACCATTGAAGAGAGTGTTAGAAAGTTGGCCAAATTACCGCTACATCACAATCCAGGGGAGAAGTTTACCTATAGCGAAGGGCTTGATGTATTGGGATACTTTATCGAAATAGTATCAGAGATGCCATTTGATGAATTCCTTAAAAAAAGGCTGTTTGATCCCTTGGGAATGGACGACACTTGGTTCTATCTGCCTGGTGCAAAGGCGGAACGTCTGGTTAGCGTTCAACAAAAAGAAGATGATAAATGGGTAAAATATCCGGTGACTTTCTATGATACCGACTACCCCATTAAAGGTTCAAAGACGTTTTTCTCCGGGGGTGCGGGCCTTTCCAGCACCGCCATGGATTATGCAACCTTCCTGCAGATGTATCTGAATGGAGGCGAGTTGAATGGAGTAAGGATCCTTAGTCGCACTACAATCCAGTCGATCATGGGAAATCAAACCGAAGATCTATTTGGTGGTGGGATTAACAGCTACTACGGACTTGCTTTTGGGGTAGTAACTAAAGAAGGTGAAGCTCGAGGGGGAGAAGGAAGCGAAGGTACTTTTGACTGGGGCGGATACTTCAACACCCAGTATTTTGCCGACCCGAAAGAACAGACCATCGGCATCTTGATGAAACAGACTCAGGGACCGGTTAACGACGAAACTGGCTGGAAATTCAGAATGTTGGTAGGTCAGGCTATTGACGATTGACCATTATAAATGATTTACCATCGACTATTTACGATCAGCAATTTTCCATTTGTGCATTGGATGTCGAATTTGATGGTCGAGAAACTATTATTAGCTCGGAGCTTAGTTAGAAAATAAAGGTATGTATATACTTCACTAATACCGACTGTGTATCCACTGCTGGCAATTCCGGATTATAGTTTAATCTGTTGGTGTTCATGCCGGTATTCAGTACTACCCACAGGTCCTGACCCTCGCGGAAATTATAACGAAATCTTATGTTAGCTGAAAACAGGTCCGCGGAACTATTGTATTGAACCAGTGCATTGGTGGATACTTTGCGGTTCACCGCTGTTCCTATACGGAGTCTGGTAATATGAAATTTAAAGACTTCATTCCTGTCTTTAAAATCGGCATTGCTGTATATATATTCCAGATTAAATTGAAAGTGCTTTGATAAATACCAGTTAGGAGTAAAGGTAATACTATTAAGCCAGCCATCGTAAAAGGGGCCTGTTTCCAGTTTGAGTCCAGCACTTAACCTATTATCACCGGCAATACTGTATGACCCCATAATACGGTAAAAATCATAGGTGCCAATCGGAATGGATACATCATCTGACAACTCAAATTCTTCCAGTAGATTCTCATAGACCCACTTTACACCGATTCCTCCCCTGTCCAGGTTTCTTCTGGAGAATGTCCATTCGGGACCAGCCTCTGCAGAGAGAACCTCATGGTCCTGGTTATTTACATAGGTACTGCCTAATACTTCCAGTTTATGCCAAATAAAAGGGCCCTCTTCCTTTAACCAGGTATATGATAAGGCTCCTGTGCCGAATTTAAAATCATTCCGGTCAACGAACCCAACTCCTGGATTATAGTTCGGCCCCGATAGAATAGTTCCGATATTGTATCCAAAACCACTACGCCTCCTACGGTTTAAATCAAGGGCCAGACGCCCACTTTTAAAATTTTTAGCTCCTCCGTTTTCCGTCAGGCTGTCAAAAGTCTGGGCCCATTGAACGTTTAAATAATCATCTCCAAAAAGCCGGATAAGGCCGTCAACTCCATAGGCTAGGTTTTTATTCCCTTCAGTATCTATACGGCTGGTGAACATTCCACCCACAAAGCTGTTTTGATTGAAGACCCTTCTTCTCACCCGTAGTACCCCAAAATTTTCCGATGGAATGGTGTCCAGTCTTTGGGTTTGCATGTCCATAAACCCCAGGTCCCAGGTTTTCATCCTTCCGATCATTCGCACACCGCCATAAATAGGGACCTGTTGACCATCATCAGTCAACCCAATCCGGCGGCTAAAAAACAAACGGCTCAATCCACCGGTCCTGAAATCAAAAACAGATGCCCGCTCCTGAAAGAATTGCCTTTTTTCAGGGAAAAACAAAGAAAAACGAGTAAGATTTACCAGCTGATCATCTGCTTCTGCCTGGGCAAAATCAGTATTTATGGTAAAATCCGCAGTAAGATTGTTACTGATAGAAAACTTTATGTCTCCTCCAATTTCTTTTTGAAATTCAGTTTGAGTATCATAACCAGTTTCAGTTTGATTTAATTCGTTCGATCCCTCTATGCCCACAAGAACGTATGGGGTCACATAAAGTTTTTTACTGGGTTTTATGTTACTAAACTCTATTTTTTGTGCTAAGGAGGGTCTTAAAAAGGCCCAATTGGTTATTGGAGGAATTGCCGGATAAACCAATCTTTCCAATTTTCTGGCCACCTTTCGTTGTACTGTTAAACCCATAATTACTTTGCCATCAACCTGCTGAAAACGCAGACTACTAAAAGGAATTCTTATTTCAGCAAACCATCCTTCTTCAGTAACGGTGCTCTCCGCATCCCAATAGGTATTAAAATCTCTATTTAACCAGGATCCTGAAGAAATGGTCCCCCCGGTGGCATCGTTGGATATAGCTGCATCGTGTCTAAGTCCGGTTGGAGTAGTAGTAAAGATATAGGCATTTTCATTGTCATTATAGGTATCCAACACAATTTCAAAATGATCAGATCCTCTTATGCGATCCCGGTAAAGTGAAGTTGCCCTGACTCCATTGGGATCACTATCATAGGCCCTTATGGACCCATAAAAGTACTGATCATCATAGGCAAATCGTATTTCAGTTTTTTCGGTGGGAGGAACGCCGGCATTAGGTTCATATTGGACCATAGGAACGGGCGGTATAGAGTTCCAAACAGGCTCATCGACCTTGCCATCAAAAATGATCCCATCAATCCTCGGTATAACAAAGAGGCTGTCGGACTGTGCTTGTGATTCAAGTATCAACCCGATAAATAGTACTCCAAATAATAAATTCTGAAATGCCATGAACCCACAAGGTCGTTAAATTAGCGGATATTGCCGGCCTCTGCTATTTATATTGTAATTCAGTTAATTTATCCATAACTTATATTAGGCACTAACCCTAAAGCCAGTGAAAAACAAAGCCGATAGTCCGGATGCTCCTGAAAATATAATCGCACTCTGCCACTATTACCGTGCAGAAATGGACCGTGCGAACACCTGGCGCACCAGACTGGATGTTACCACCAACTGGGCCATTGTTACTACTGCGGCCTTCTTGTCCGTGGCCTTTGGAAGCCCCAATATTCCTCATTTTGTGATCATTTTAGCTACAATTTTTGTACTGTTCTTCTTGATCATTGAATCCCGGCGCTACAAATATTTTGATCTGTGGCGTTGGCGTATCGCATTGCTCAATGAAAACTTCTTCGCCAACATTATATCACCGAAAACAACCCCCATGCATTCCAACTGGAGAGAACTGCTTAGCAATGAACTACAAAACTCCTGTTTCAAGATCTCATTTATGGAGGCCTTTGGCCGGCGCCTGAGACGGAACTATGGTTGGATCTTTATGGTATTAGCCAGCTGTTGGGTGGCAAAGGTTGTAATACACCCCACTCCTATGCAGCATTTTTCACAGATCTTTCAACGGTCTACCATATTTGACCTGGTTCCAGGTGCGGTGGTATTGACTATTGGCATCATCTTTAATCTAGGTTTGATCGCGATAGCTTTTAGTACCCTGAAAAAAAGAAATGTTGAAGTTCGGATTAGACCTTCAAGTAAGGGACAAATGAAGAACACTATTGTGGAGTAAAAAACACCCCTACAGTGTATGCCGGGCTGGCAAATCTCCGGAGTTATGGCAATAAATTCTGCATTGTTTGAAAAAAGGCCGGCTCCTTCACTGTTGAAATTAAGTATCACGGAATATTCACGAAAGTCTGTTCTTATCTTGGCATCTGAGGTTGGAAACTGCCTATTGCCAATTGCAAATAATTGTCAATCTTTAAGCACCAATCGTCCCAGCACATCAAAATAAAGCAGCACGAATAGGAAGAAACTCATGATCCATATAACCAGCGCATTGAAAATGAAAGTATCCACGTATCCCCCAAACAGTGGTTTACTTGCTACCAGGAATTGCGATCTGAAATCGAAAAAATGGTCACTTTCCGGCATTATATATATGGGATAGATCTTTTGAACCAGGTGGTCATTTTCCACCACAATGCGATCTACGCTTCTTACATTAGTAACCAGGTCACTTACAGTCTCATTCTGATACCTGTTTCGTAGTGTATTGAGGTCGTTTGGGCTTTTTAAATTCTTTTTAATGCGTTCAATATCCGCAACCCTTTGCTTTTCGGCATTGCTGGATTTATTGTTATAGTACCTTTTCAAACCAGACAGGAAGGTTAGCGTCTCATCAATAACCTGGTTGTCTATGGCCTCAACCGTTAATTTTTGGTAATCGGGCAATTTACTGACGCCGACTATTGCCAACTCCTTTCCTAGCTCATTTCTAAGAAGTTTCAGGGTTGACTTCAATTCCTCAACCTGACCGGTCTCAATTAGTTTACGACAGTCCAATAATTTTGACTCCAAAGTAGGAATGAGATAAACATTTTTATATTCAGAGTTGCGCATTATCTGGTCGTTGTCAAAGAAGTGCTTTTGATATTGATTGGCTTTGAATTGATGGACCACCAGGGCTTCATAACCCCAACGACTGGTCATTATTTCTCCCACCCAGGGCACTTTGTCATGTGTCCGCAGTCGCGGATGCAGGTCATCGAATTTCACTACTACTCCACCTAATATTAGTTGCGGTATTAGCAAAATCGGGATCAGAATATATACCGTAATTGCATTCTTGAAAGCTGAGCTTACATTTAAACCCAATACGTTAGCTAAAGACGAGGTACTAAACAGCACCAGCCAATAAGCCAGAAACATACCCCTGATTTCCAAAATCAAACATCCAATCAATGCAAAAGTAAAGGTCTGAATGGCTGAAATACCAAAAAGGATGGTAATCTTTGAAGCTAGATAACTCCCACGGCTTAGGTGTAGGAATGATTCTCTCTTCAATATCTTACGATCTTTTATTATCTCTTCCGCACTTACTGTAAGTCCCATGAATAAGGCAATGATCACACTCATAAAGAAATACGCTGGAATATTTACATTCTTACCAAAGGAATAAGCTGCTCCCTCGGCGGTTGGAAACTCTTTTACAATAAAAGCCAGAAGTACTGCCAACAAAGGTGCTTCCAATGAATTAATGAGAATGTATTGAAGATCGCTAAGCTTAGAACGGATGTCCCTGGCGGTAAATATGAGAAACTGCTTCAATCTTACGGGGATTTGCAACCTGCCTTCTGGTTTCTCGATCACCTTGCGAACCAATGGCAGTATGGATCTGTACTTGAAGTGCTCCTCCCATTGTTGTGGGCTAACTTTCCTTTTGTCCGTCAGACGTCCGTATTCATTAACTACTTTGGTTTCAATGATGTTAAAGATCTCTTCTGGTCGAATATTCCCACAGACCGGACAAGTACCCAGATCCTTGTCGATTAGATTGGTAATATCCTTGAAGTATGACTCCGCCTCTACCGGATTGCCGTAGTATATTTGATATCCACCCACATCGAGTATTGCCAATCGGTCGAACATTTTAAAAATGTCTGACGAAGGCTGATGGATTACTACAAAAATCAACTTCCCTTTTAGAGATAACTCTTTTAGCAAGTCCATGATATTTTCGGAATCCCTTGAACTCAACCCGGAAGTGGGCTCATCTACAAAAAGCACTTGTGGTTCCCTAAGTAACTCTAGACCAACATTTACCCTCTTTCGCTGACCGCCACTAATAATCTTTTCCAACGGGGTCCCAACTTTCAAGTCCTTGATCTCCGCCAGTCCCAAATTATTCAAGGTCTTGCTTACCAGTTTTCCAATTTCTTCTGGCGGTGTTTTGCCGAAGCACAACCTGGCCGCGTAGAACAGATTCTGGTAAACGGTAAGCTCTTCAATTAGGAAGTCATCTTGAGGAATGTAACCGATGACTCCCTCTATTTGCGATCTCTGCTTATGAATATTGATATTATTAATACAGATCTCTCCTTCACTGGGAGTTAGATTACCATTCAGTACATTAAGTAATGTGGATTTCCCTGAGCCACTGCTCCCCATGATTCCCACCAGCTTACCAGACTCCTCGAATATTGAGATGTCTCTAAGACCTAATGCCCCATCCGGAAATTTGTAATAAACATTCTCGGCCTTGAAAACTATTTTCTGCTGTGATTTTACTAAAAGAAACCTTCCGACAACGTCTGAATAGTAGATGGGCTCTGTCCGGTAAGCCCTGATTGTGCTCCCTGTAGAAAAAACCACTCCCTTGTTGTTCTTAAGAGGTACACCGTTGAGATATACAGTAGTTTTGCCCAGATACTTAATAAAGTAGCTCTCAGTTGCCGGCATGCGCAGTACCACCAATTGGCCTGGTAACCCATTAGCCACCATCCGGCTTATTTCATTGGAAAGTTCGGTGCTGCCGTCATCGACAATTAACAGGTTGGGAGAAATAACCGGCTTGTCCTGAGTGTAATCTACGAAATCAGTGATGTTTACCACTGTCTTTCTTTTGAGCTTCAGCGCCTCACTGATATAATAGAGTAAGTTGGATTCTCTTTCGGATACCACCTGATCAGCAGTAATCAGTTCAACCATTTTTAGCACAAGAACCACCTTTTGTTGCTTAGTGATCTCCTGATTTAACTGCTTGGTTATTTGAATTATTTTGGACCAATCCTCTACAAAATCAACGGTTTCATCATCCGTATTTTCTATCTGGACCCGTTCCGATTCTCTTTCCAGAACCAGTTTATCAAAGAGTTCCATGAATTTGCTGACCCCGCTTCGGTTTAGCTGACGTTCCAGAAATTCTTTGATAGTAAGGCGCTCGTTATAAGTAACGCTTCCTTCCTTTGCTATTATTGCAAATAACTGGATGATCGCTTTTAATAGCTGCTCACTCATGTGTGATTAAAGGTGTAGAAAAAAAAGCATTGAATTAACTTCAATGCTTTTTTTTAATTGTAAGTCCAAATTACCCGGTGATATACTCTCTCAGGGCCCTGATCTTGTTTATCAAATCAGTCAGGCTTCCTTCCTCCAAATAAGTCATTCCCTGACCGTCCTTCATAGTTTCCGCTATATTAAGGCTTGCATATTCTTCCACCAGATCAGAAGTCATTGCTACCAATTTGTCAGTGGTGGCATCACTATCCAGGGTTTTTAACAGGGCATTAAGTTCCCCCGTTGGTTTTTCCTGTTTAAGCAAAAGATTTACCAAAGGAACTGCAAACGCACCAATACTGGACCTGGGGTCATCTGCTGAAATTTCTTCTCCTTTTGGAGTTTTTGGGAATTCGTCAATTATGGAGCTGACAATATATAGGCCCTCTGCAAACGTCCCGGTAACTACCAGGGCTGCTGTTCGGTCGCGTCCGCTCTCCTTTAGGTGTATACGAGTGTCGCCGATGGCATCGTCGAGAATATCTCCAAGAGCTTCCCTTGAACCCAGGCTACTCTCAAATTCTTCTACTATCTCAGTATCAATGGAAGAGGTAACGCCAATTTGATCTGCCAGTCCCTTCATCTCATTAAAGTAGGTCAGGGCTTCCTGTGATTTGTCATAAGAACTAAGATATCCGATATCGGTGGAATAAACTCCTAGGTTCAAAGCTGACAGATCGTCTTCACTTTTATATTGATCCACTTTACCAATGTCGTTTACCAACGTTGCATTGTAATCAGCTCCAGCAGATTGAATTATAAATGGGATTTCTGATGGTGGTGGAATGTTAACTATAATTCCTTCTATCTGTTGTTGAATTTGATCGACTGCCTGGTCAAATTCTTCCCCCTGGTCCTCTTCTTGTTTAGGTGCAGAACAGGCACTGATCCATATCATACATACACTGCACACAACAGCAGCCATCAATCTAGAGTTAATTTTCATGATCTTTAAATATTGTTGCTCCGGTTTAAATTTAAGAAGTGGATAAGTTATAACAATAAAAATTATTACGCAAGTGAAGAAAATTGAAGGTAGGTGTTTGAATAACCATTATTGTTATTACGCTCATTGTAATTAAAATTTTTATATATTGTGAACTCCACGAGAAACTAAAACCAATAAATATGAATACTTTAACTACTACCGGGGGGCGATTGTTATTCGCCTTACCAATGGCAATTTTTGGGTTATTCCACTTTATGAATGGCGCTCAAATGGCCGGAATGGTACCATCTTTCATTCCCGGGGGAATATTTTGGGTGTATTTGACAGGACTAGCCCTTATTTTAGCCTCAGTAAGTATCATCATACAAAAACAAGCCCGGTTGGCCAGCCTATTGCTTGCCTTACTTTTGGTGATTTTTGTCATAACCATCCATGTGCCTGGGGTAATTGGTGGAAACATGGATCTTATGCCTATGATCCTTAAAGATACAGCATTAGCAGGTGCAGCATTGACATTTGCAGGTATTGCAAAAGACTAGAAAAATAAAGAATACTCAGCGATAAAAAACCCTCCCGAAAACGTGAGGGTTTTTTAAATGTCGAACATTGTTTTACCCTTCTTTTATTTACAATTTAATTAGCTAACTTTGTCCAATTTTTATAACCCGTGAACCTTATAAAATCTTAACAAGATAGATGCCCAGAGATAAAAGTATCAAATCAGTTCTTATTATTGGGAGTGGTCCAATTATAATAGGTCAGGCTTGTGAATTTGACTATAGTGGATCTCAGGCGGCCCGATCACTGCGAGAAGAAGGAATAGAGGTTATTCTGATCAATTCCAATCCTGCCACCATCATGACTGATCCGGTGACAGCAGATCATATTTACCTAAAGCCACTGGAAAGAAAGTACATTGTTGAAATCCTGAAAAAACATGATATTGACGCCGTTCTCCCCACTATGGGTGGACAAACGGCATTGAACCTCGCCATTGACTGCGAAAATTCCGGCATTTGGGTAAAGTATGGGGTTAGGATTATCGGAGTGGACATTAAAGCCATTGAAACCACCGAAGATCGCGAGAAATTCAGGCTGAAAATGCAGGAATTGAAAGTACACGTTTGTAGGGGAAAGACCGCCACTTCTTTTTTACAGGGTAAAGAGATCGCCCAGGAAATTGGATTCCCGCTGGTGATACGTCCGTCTTATACCTTGGGAGGTACCGGCGGAGGCTTTGTAAATTCCGCTGATCTATTCGAGAAAGCGTTGAACAATGGTCTGCACGCTTCACCAATTCATGAAGTTTTGATCGAGCGAAGCATCAAGGGATGGAAAGAATACGAATTGGAGTTGCTTCGTGACGCTCTGGGTAATGTAATTATAATATGCTCCATCGAAAATTTCGATCCTATGGGCGTACATACCGGAGATTCTGTAACCGTAGCTCCAGCAATGACCTTGCCGGATACTGTGTACCAGGAGATGAGAAATCTGGCCATTCGTATGATGAATGGGATTGGACAATTCGCAGGCGGTTGTAATGTTCAATTTGCGGTAAACCCTGAGGATGACGAGATCATAGCCATTGAAATCAACCCCCGGGTTAGCCGTTCTTCCGCTTTGGCTAGCAAGGCAACTGGTTATCCCATCGCCAAAGTTGCCGCAAAATTGGCCATTGGGTTTAATCTCAATGAACTAAAAAACCAGATCACCAAGACAACCAGTGCATATTTCGAACCGGCGCTAGACTATGTGATTGTAAAGATTCCCCGTTGGAATTTTGACAAGTTTAAAGGCTCAGACCGGCACCTTGGCTTGCAAATGAAATCAGTTGGTGAGGTAATGGCGATTGGACGAAATTTTCAAGAGGCATTACAAAAAGCCTGCCAGTCACTGGAAATCAATCGCAACGGTCTGGGAGCTGACGGCAGGGAAATGCTCAATAGGGAAAAACTGTTGGACAGTCTGGAGAACCCCACCTGGAACAGACTTTTCCATATATATGATGCCTTTAAAATGGGCATCCCCTTTAATACCATTCAACATTTGACAAAAATTGACAAATGGTTCCTGCATCAAATTGAAGAGTTGATACATCTGGAGAACCAGCTGAAGACCTATACATTGGCCACCATTCCTGAAGATCTGTTAAGAACCGCCAAGGGAAAAGGTTACGCAGATCGTCAACTTGGACATTTATTGGGTTGTTTAGAAAGTGAGGTGTTCAAACATCGAAACAAATTGGGTATCAGAAGAGTCTATAAATTGGTAGATACTTGTGCGGCGGAATTTGAAGCACAGACCCCATATTATTACAGTACTTTCGATGAAGAAAATGAATCAGTAAGTTCCAACAAAAAAAAGATTGTTGTTCTTGGTTCGGGCCCAAACCGTATTGGTCAGGGTATTGAATTCGACTACAGTTGTGTTCATGGAGTACTGGCCGCTAAAGAATGTGGGTATGAGACCATCATGATCAACTGCAACCCGGAAACCGTTAGCACTGATTTTGACGTTGCTGATAAGCTATATTTCGAACCCGTTTTTTGGGAGCACATTTATGACATTATCATGCATGAGAAACCATTAGGGGTTATTGTGCAACTTGGTGGGCAAACCGCCCTAAAACTTGCTGAAAAACTAACTCGGTTTGGCATCAAAATTCTCGGAACCACTTTTGAGTCCCTGGACCTTGCTGAGGACCGTGGAAGCTTTTCATCACTACTTAAAGAAATCGATATCCCTTATCCCCCATTTGGAGTGATTGAAGATGCTGCCGGTGCCCTGGAACTTTCAAAAGAAATCGGATTTCCGCTCTTGGTCCGTCCTTCCTATGTGCTAGGCGGCCAGAGCATGAAGATCGTGATTAATGAGGAGGAGTTGGAAGCCCATGTTCTTGACATTTTAAAAGACATTCCCGGCAATAAAGTCCTTTTAGACCACTTTTTAGACCAGGCAATAGAGGCAGAAGCCGATGCCATCAGCGACGGAGAGAAAGTTTATATCATTGGGATCATGGAGCACATAGAGCCAGCTGGTATTCACTCAGGCGATTCGTATGCGGTATTGCCTCCGTATAATCTAGGTGACTTTGTGATACGTCAAATAGAAGAGCACACCATAAATATTGCCCTGGCTCTCAAGACCGTAGGTTTAATTAATATTCAGTTTGCTATTAAGAACGACAAGGTTTTTGTTATTGAAGCCAATCCCAGGGCTAGCCGAACGGTACCATTTATTTGTAAGGCATACAAAGAGCCCTATGTAAATTATGCCACCAAAGTGATGTTGGGTGAGAAGAAATTAGAAGACTTTGAATTTAACCCTGTCAAAAAGGGTTATGCAATTAAAGAGCCGGTATTTTCTTTCGATAAATTTCCCGATGTAAACAAAGAGTTAGGACCTGAAATGAAATCTACAGGGGAAGCAATCTATTTTATCGATGATATCATGGATGATTATTTTATGAAAATCTATTCCGAACGAAACCTGTACCTTAGCAAATAAGTTAATATTAGATAAGTGCTTCAATTTATATGTTGAAATTTCTAGCCATATTATTTATTGTATCCTACCTGACCTACAAAGCTGGCGGCTTTCTGATGCGAGTGTTTCATGTCACTCTGGGCCAAGATCCCTCTCATCGCAATGTTCACCATAAATCAAGAAAGAATGCGGATGGAAATTTAAATATTGATTATGTTCCTCAGGACAAAAAAAAGGGCAAACAAGATTTCAAGGGAGGAGAATATGTGGATTACGAGGACGTTAAATAAATAATCGCTAAATGTGGTTAGAAGCACCCAGCCTACCCGGCTGGCAGGCAAGCATCAAATTTCAGTTAAATTCCAAGAGCCAATCGCCAGGTTACAAACTACAACATGCATCTTGAAACCGGTACTACACGGAACACCAAACACCTAGTTATTTCTCCTATACTTATTTTGGCGGTATTTCCTCCAGTTTGGGGCTTTAGTAATATGCTTCTTATACTTGCTGGTGGCACTGCGAATACGGTAGTTGGTGGCTACTTCGTAGTCGTTATATGTTGAACCATTTTGATAGATATGGGTGGTTTCAACGCAGCCTCCGATCAGAAATACTAACAGGATAATCCCAAGTGGTAGTAACTTCTTGTTTGCAAATAATGCCCTCATCCTACCGGATTTAATAGTGAATAATTACCTGTTGATACCTGAAAGAACAAAATAGTAACACCCTGTATTGAAATAAACTTACATTCTAAAAATTGAATGATACCATGGATTAGTTGTGCTATACCGTGAGTATTGACAAATTCAGAGCAACTTTGGCTAATTTTAAAATCCTTTAGTACATGATCATTTAGATTTTATTGCAACAAATCCTATTATTGCAATTGCATACAATCAACATGGCCTGGTTTAGAAGAAAAGACAAAGGAATTCAAACCCCAACCGAAGCCAAAAAGGAAGCACCTGATGGACTTTGGTATAAAACTCCCAAAGGACATCCCATTCATATCCGGGAATTAAAGAGTAACTGTTTCGTCAGCACCAAAGATGGTTATCATTTCAGAATCGGATCTAATGACTACTTTGAGATTTTATTTGATGACAATAAGTTCCATGAGCTTAATAAGGATTTTACCTCCACTGACCCGTTAGGGTTTATTGATACAAAGGCCTATCCAGATCGTGTTGAGGCTTCCCGGAAAAAAACCAAGCTGAATGATGCGGTCCGGTCCGCTACCGGGAATCTCAATGGAATTCCATTGGTAATATGTTGTATGGATTTCGAATTTATTGGAGGCTCAATGGGGTCGGTGGTTGGGGAAAAGATTTCCAAGGCCATAGATCATTGTCTAAAGAAAAATCTTCCTCTTTTAATAATTTCTAAATCAGGAGGCGCCCGAATGATGGAAGCTGGATTTTCCTTAATGCAAATGGCCAAGACCTCTGCCAAATTAACCCTGTTGGCAGATGCCGGTTTACCGTATATAAGCCTGTTAACTGACCCTACCACCGGGGGCGTAACCGCTTCGTTTGCCATGCTGGGTGATTTCAATATTGCAGAACCCGGAGCGTTGATTGGCTTTGCCGGCCCCAGGATAATCAGGGAAACCATAGGCAAAAGTTTACCGAAGGGATTTCAAAGTGCAGAATTTGTCAAGGAGCATGGATTCCTTGATTTTATAGTGGATCGGCGTGAATTAAAAGATCGACTTACCACACTTCTAAAAATGCTCCAATAGTTCAAGGGCTGAGGGACTGAGGGACCGAGATTTGAGATCAGAGATTTGAGATCAGAGATTTGAGATTCCCGCCTCTGTTATTTACCTCAGCGGACACAGCAATCATTCATTAATTAATTATATTTGTCACGGTTAAAATACCCCGGACAGATTATATTTATCATAGCCACATGACAACCATTATTACCGCAATAGTAGCCTTTACCCTGGTGATCTTACTTTTGGTTATGATCCTGTTATTTGCTCAAAGCAAATTGGTTCCATCAGGGGATGTTAGAATAATAATTAATGGAGACGAAAGTAACGCCATGATAGCCGCTGCAGGTACAAGTTTGCTATCAACACTTTCCGCTCAAAAAATTTTCCTTCCCTCGGCTTGTGGGGGTGGCGGTACATGCGCCATGTGCAAATGTACAATAGAAGAAGGCGGCGGTGAGGTATTGCCAACTGAAGTGGGTCATTTAAGCCGTAGTGAACAAAAGGAAAAAGTCAGACTGGCCTGTCAGGTTAAGGTGAAACAGGATATGATTATTCGGATACCGGAAGAAATATTTGGTATAAAAAAATGGGAATGTGAAGTAGTGAGCAATTACAACCTTTCTACATTTATTAAAGAGTTTGTAGTGAAGTTACCTCCTGGCGAGACCTTAGATTTTAAATCTGGTGGATACGTACAAATTGACGTGCCCGAAATTCAGGTATCTTTTGAAGATATGGAAATTAGTCCAAAACCAGAACTGGGGCATCCGGATGAAGTGTTCAAATCTGACTGGGACCAATTCAATATGTGGGACTTATCCATGAAGAATGATGAGCAGATATTCCGGGCCTATTCCATGGCCAATCATCCGGCCGAAGGGGATATTGTGATGCTTAATATTCGAATAGCTACCCCGCCATGGGACCGTACAGCAGGCAAATTCATGAGTGTTAATCCAGGCATTTGTAGCTCCTACATTTTCTCAAGAAAACTTGGAGACAAGGTTACCATCTCGGGTCCTTATGGAGAATTCTTTATCAATGAAACAAACAGGGAAATGATCTACATTGGAGGTGGAGCGGGGATGGCACCATTACGATCTCATATATTCCATCTTTTTCACACTGACAAGACCGATCGCAAGGTTACTTTTTGGTATGGTGGTCGATCACGGAAAGAACTTTTCTACACCGATCATTTCAGGAAAATTGAAGAAGAATTCTCCAATTTCGGTTTTAACATTGCCTTGTCGGAACCTTTACCCGATGATAATTGGAAAGTGAAAAAATCGCTGGACGATAAGGAAGGAGATGGCTATTTGGGATTCATCCACCAGGCCCTTTACGATAATTATCTAGGGCAGCATGCTGAACCGGAAGAGGTAGAGTACTACCTATGTGGGCCTCCATTAATGAATGCGGCGGTGTTGAAAATGCTGGACGATTTAGGCATCCCCATAGAGAATATTCGCTTCGATGATTTCGGAGGTTAAGATTTTAAGCCCTGTAGCACGAAACCAGCAGGGCTTTTTTATAAACTTTTTTATCAAATGGACCTGAAGATATTTTTTTCTGCAATCGATGAGACCATTGTACAATCCATCGATGATGTAAGTGCTTTTTACCATTCGGTTAGGGTTAACACCCATGAAATGCCATCCTACAAAGAAGCGGACATAGCTATTATTGGGCTGGAAGAAGAAAGAGGGACCTTGAATAACCGGGGAGCTGCGGCTGCCGCCGATGAAATACGCAGTAAGCTTTACCGGCTGAAGTCAGGAATGTACTCCTACAGGGTCGCAGATCTTGGCAACCTACGTAACGGTATATCTCTCGAGGAGACCTGTCTACGGATTAAAGAAGTTTGTAACATACTTCTGGCAAACAATGTACTGCCGGTGCTCATTGGAGGAACGCATGACCTCGATTATGGTCAGTTTATGGCCTATGAAGATTTAGAAAAACTAATCAGCATATTAAACGTGGACGCATTCCTGGATTTGGAAGAAAGCGACCGACTGGGAGCATCACGACAGCATATTCATAAAATGCTTCTTTTCGAACCTAATTATTTATTCAATTATAATCAATTGGGGCATCAAAGTTATCTGATTGACCCGGTGGCTATTAACCTACTGGAAAAACTATATTTCGATGTTTACCGATTGGGCTTGTTGAAGGAGAATATCCATGAAATGGAACCGGTGATTCGCAATGCCGATATGATGACCTTTGATATTACTGCCATTAAATCCAGTGATGCACCTGGCAATGCTAATGCTCAACCTTTCGGACTATCCGGAGAGGAGGCCTGTCAGGTGTGCTGGTATGCGGGCCTCAATGAAAAACTAAGTTCTGCCGGTTTTTATGAATACAATCCAGAATATGACGATGACCATCAATCTACCGCCAGGGTAGTAGCCACTATGGTCTGGTATTTTATTGAAGGCTTTTACAATCGAAAAAAAGAAAAAGATTATAAAAGCAATGACTATATGAAATATGTGGTGACTATGGACGGCGATCCAAATTCCATTATTTTCTATAAGAGTAAATTTAGTGAAAAATGGTGGATGGAAGTAAGTTACCCCCAGGGAAAGGAAAAATATGCCCGTAATTGCATTGTTCCTTGCAGTTATACCGATTACCAGGCAGCCAATGAAGGTGAATTACCGGAACGCTGGATTAGCACACATGCCAAACTGATCTAAATTAGTGCTAATTAATATAATTATTTCTATATTCCTCTGAACATAAAGCCATCGACTTGGCAGAATCATGGAGGAAACATCGAATAATACATCTACAAACTCCCATCAAGCTTCTTTAATGGATCGTTTTTTAGGGGGGGTGATCGACTGGTTGGTAGTTTTGGTCATCTACTACGTATTAAGAGGATTTGTGGGCGGATCCCTCGGTTACCTAGTTGCGGCTGCATACATACTGGTACGCGATGCACTGCCATTCCTGGAAGGTCAGAGCATTGGGAAAAAAGTCATGAAAACCAGAGCCGTGAACGAGGATACGGGTGCTCCCATTACCAATGATTATCGGACCTCAATTCTTCGCAACCTTTTGTTATTTATTCCCATTGTCAGTTTCATAGATGCCCTGTTCATTTTTGGCGGCCAGTACAAACGCCTGGGTGACAAGATGGCTAAAACCATGGTTATTTATGACAAATAACCTGATGCGCTAATTTCCACCTCCGTGGCGAAACCTATATAACCTTGGAAATGCCAGGCATAGGAATTGCATAATTCCCGCTTTCATCAGGCATATCCGGCATCGTTGCATCCCAGGCAAACTGTTTGGGCAACAAACTTCGTTTGGACTTCAATA
>CAZAWQ010000289.1:0-6259 GCA_964488585.1 uncultured Roseivirgaceae bacterium | reverse complement strand
CCAACCTGGCATTTAAGAAAATTAAGCAATTGAATGGTATTTTTAGTGACTACCAAAAGGACAGTGAGGTCAGTAAACTTTCCTTGAATGGGGAGCAACGAACACCAGTTAGCAACGACCTTTGGTATTTAATAAAATTATCAAAAAAAATCTCCCGGCAAAGTAATGGTGCATTTGACATTACCATTGGACCCTTGACTAAATTATGGAGACGTGCAATAAGACAGCAGCAGTTTCCCGATTCACAAAAAATAACAGAAGCCAGAAACCTGGTAAACTACCGCTGGATCAAATTATACCACTCCAAACAACAAGTAAAACTTAAAAAGCGGGGAATGAAATTGGATTTTGGTGCCATCGCCAAAGGCTACGCCATTGATCAAGCTTATGAGGTACTTAAAAATCAAGGTATTACCAGGGCATTAGTAGATGGAGGCGGTGACCTTTTTGTTGGTGACGCCCCTCCGGGGTCATTAATCTGGGATATCAAAGATCACCAGGGTAAGACCTTACTGATTAGCGCTCAAACCGGTGTAGCAAGTTCTGGCGATAGTTATAAAAATCTTCAGTGGAATGGGGTCAGGTATTCCCATATAGTAGATCCACATAGCGGTATTGGCTTACAGAACAGTAATGTTATCACTGTTATTGCTCCAAAAGCTACCATAGCAGATGCACTTTCCTCTACTCTATCAGTCTTGGGGAAAAAACGCAGTCATAAACTCCTCAAAAAATATAAAGCAAAAATTGTTCAGTAGTATGGATCTAATTAAGTAATGTGTAAAAGTCAAAAAAAAAGATTATCTTTTTGGCTTCAAAAATTTTCACATCAATGAAAGAACTACGTAAATCCAGAAGAGAATTTATCAAAAAATCCAGTTCGGTGGTTTTAACATCAGCCATGGGATTTAATATATTATCCGCAAAGCCTCGTTCAAGCAAATACCTCAATGCCGACACCCTAAAAGTAGGATTAATCGGATGTGGTGGACGTGGGACCGGAGCCGCACTTCAGGCTTCCTTGGCTGATCCCAACGTAATGATAACTGCTATGGCCGATATTTTTCCGGACAAATTGTACAAATCATACGAAAACCTCAAAATCGAGAACCCTGATAAGCTAATGGTGGACGAGGACCACAAGTTTATCGGTTTCGACAGCTATAAAAAGGTGTTGGCCACAGATGTAGATGTGGTAATACTTAGCACCCCGCCAAATTTCCGCCCGGGACATTTAGCGGCATCAGTTGAGGCAGGAAAGCATATTTTCTGTGAAAAACCAGTGGCAGTAGATGCCCCCGGGGTACGCAGCGTGATAGAAACGGCAAAGAAAGCCAAGGAAAAGGGACTGGCCCTAATGTCCGGATTTTGTTGGCGCCACGACATCCCAAAAATTGATACCTATAATAAATTGGAGGATGGGGCCATTGGAGATATACATACAGTTTACAACACCTACAATACCGGTGCTAATTGGTTTCGTGAAATACAACCCGATTGGTCGGATTTCGAAGCCCAAATGCGCAACTGGTTATACTACAACTGGATATCAGGCGATATGATTACAGAACAAGCAATTCACAGTCTTGACCTGATGTCCTGGGCCATGGGTGATGTAATGCCTGTAAAAGCCACCGGAACAGGAGGCAGACAAAGTCGTACCCAGGACCAATATGGTAATGTATATGATCATTTCGCCATCGTTTATGACTACTCTGACGGTAAAAAAGGTTTTCATTTTTCCCGACAACAGAAAGACTGCGACAGGTCATATCATATCGATATGATGGGTACCCAGGGACGATGCTATATCGATGTGTCACGAAAACACGAAATTTCCGGTAAAGAGCAATGGAAATGGAAAGGAGAAAAAACCAATATGTATCAAAATGAGCACGATACACTGTTTGCCTCCATTCGAAATGAAAAACCTTTCTCCGATGGAATACGGATGGCCAATAGTACTATGCTTGCTGTCTGGGGTAGAATGGTAGCATATACCGGGCAAAGCCTTACCTGGGAAGAAGCCATTAATTCCCAAGAGGTATTGGGACCCAAACTTGATGAGTATAGCTGGGACCTAAATTGGCCTTCTCAAGCAGTAGCTAAACCCGGCATTACCAAGTTTACTTAAAATGCAGCGGCGTACATTTACCAAGAGTGCGATCGCCGGGGCATTTGCATTCAGTGTATCCCCAACTATGGCTTTTAACGTGGCCACTCCACTCAATAAAAAAAGCCTGAAATTTGGAATGATCAAGGAGGACCTTTCCTTAATGGAGAAGTTCCAGTTAGTGAAGGATCTGGGATTTCATGGGGTAGAACTGGACAGTCCTCACAACCTAAATGAAAGCGAGATACTTGAAGCCAAAGAAAAGACAGGGTTGGAAATTCCAGGATTGGTTAACTCCCTGCACTGGAAAAAACCGCTATCGGATCCTGATCCAGGGGTGCGGGAAGCCTGCACTGAGTCCATGATCGACGCCTTGTATCAGTGTCAAAAATACGGAGGTACCACAGTACTGCTGGTCCCCGCTGTGGTCAATGAAGAGGTTGCTTACGATGAAGCCTGGGAACGCTCCACAGCCGAAATCAAACGAATGCTGCCCACGGCCAAAGAAACAGGGGTTAAGATTGCCATTGAAAATGTATGGAATAATTTTCTTATAAGTCCATTGGAGGCGGCACAGTATATCGATCAATTCAACGATGATATGATCGGTTGGTACTTCGATGTGGGCAATATAGTGCGCTACGGTTGGCCTGATCAATGGGTGAAAATCCTGGGTAAGAGAATTTTGAAAGTTGATGTAAAGGAGTACAGCCGTGAAAAGCAAACGAATGAAGGTATTTGGGAAGGATTCAAGGTGAAGCTGGGGGACGGAGATAGCGATTGGAGTAAAGTAAATAGTGCATTGAAAGCCGTTGGATATTCAGGATGGGGTTCTGCGGAAGTGCCTGGAGGAGATCGTTCAAGGCTGCAGGAAATTTCTCAAAGAATGGATCGAATTTTTCAGTTATAGCATATGAAAGACCCTATTAGTATTCTGGTGGTTGGCTGTGGAAATATGGGGGCCTCCCATGCACGAGCTTATCACAAAATGTCAGAGTTTGAAATTGTCGGACTGGTCAGCCGGGGCCCTGAAAGCAGGTCTCGCCTATCACGAGAATTAGGAGGTTATCCTGAATTTGATAACTTCCAACAAGCCTTGAAAGAAACCCGTCCGCAAGCTGTATCTATAAACACCTATCCTGATACTCATGCGGAATACGTAAGGTTGGCATTAGAACATGATGCACATGTATTTGTGGAAAAGCCATTGGCCAATACCGTAGAAGAATGTCTTGAAATTAAGGAGCTTGTCCAAAAATATGGTAAAAAATTGGTGGTTGGATATATTCTAAGGGTACATCCTACCTGGAAAAAATTTATTGATATTGCCCAGGGTCTTGGAAAACCATTGGTCATGCGGATGAATTTAAATCAACAGAGCCATGGATCAACATGGGAAGTTCATAAAAATCTAATGAACTCTATGTCCCCCATTGTGGATTGTGGGGTTCACTACGTTGATGTTATGTGCCTTATGACCCAAGCCAAACCGGTGTCCGTGAATGCAATAGGGGCCAGACTATCATCTGAGCTTAAGGAGGGCATGTATAACTATGGACAGCTGCAGGTGCGTTTTGATGACCAGTCTGTGGGATGGTATGAAGCAGGTTGGGGTCCCATGATGAGTGAGACGGCTTATTTTATCAAAGACGTAATTGGGCCCGAAGGATGTGTCAGCATAGTGGATAAAAATCCACAACAGGACCAGGTTAGTTCAGATAATGTAGATGGTCATTCAGCAACCAACGCCTTGCGGCTGCACCATAGCAAGACCACCGAAGATGGAAGTTTTGCAAAGACCGACCAACTGATTGATGCCACCGATGAACCAGACCATCAGGGACTCTGTGACCTGGAACAAGAGTTTTTTCTTGACGCCATCCGGGAAGACAAAGACCTGATCCAACATTTGGATGATGCTATAAGCAGTTTACGAATTGTTCTGGCAGCAGATGAGAGCTTTAAAACCGGGAAAACAGTTTACTTATAATCTGTGATCTGGACAATTGATAAAGCACTGTCTCGCTCTCGGACAGGTTGTAAAACAAACATTCTTTTACCAGATGACACCTTTAACCACCCCTTAGCAAGCCTTTAATATGAAGATATTCTTAAAGTATTCTCAGATTGAGGCAACAATTATTTTTATTTATCGTTATATTGCTATAAATAGATATAACAATGGGAGTTACGAAAATTGAAAACTACAGTACAGAGCAAAATGAACTGGCTGATTTAGCAAGGGCCTTGGGACATCCGGCACGTATAGCCATTCTGGAACATTTGTTAAATATTAAAAGCTGCATTTGTGGGGATCTGGTGGCAGAATTACCACTTTCACAGGCAACAGTAAGTCAACATTTAAAAGCTTTGAAAGAAGCTAAATTGATAAAAGGCAATATTGAAGGAACCAGTGTATGCTATTGCATAGATTCTGATACCTGGAGTCAATCACAAAATCTGCTCAATCAATTGTTTGATTCATTTAGTGATCCCAATTGTTGTTAAAAAAATTTCTAAATATTAATCGTATAATTGCTATAAACCGTTAAATTAAAATATAATGAACAATTCAGAAGATCTAAAAAGGATAGTAACTGAAAAGTATACCGAAGTAGCCAAACAGGGAAGTTCGTGTTGTGGCTCAGATTGTAGTTGTATAGATAATGTCAGTTTCATTGGGGAAACCTATCAGGAACTGGAAGGTCATGCCCCTGATGCGGATTTAGGTCTGGGATGCGGGCTTCCGACTGAGTATGCAAAAATTAAGGAAGGAGATGTGGTGGTAGATCTTGGTAGTGGTGCAGGCAATGACTGTTTTGTAGCCAGAGCCCTGACTGGTGCTCATGGTAAAGTCATTGGTGTGGATTTTACTCCGGCAATGATAGAAAAAGCCAACAAAAATGCTGATAATTTGGGGTACAAAAATGTACATTTTGTGGAAGCTGACATTGAGAATATTCCTCTTTCAGACCAGACTGCTGATGTAGTTGTCAGCAATTGCGTTATGAACCTGGTCCCGGACAAAAAAGCTGCTTTCGATGAAACATTCCGCATTCTGAAATCTGGCGGTCACTTTAGCATATCTGATATAGTGGTAAAAGGTGAACTTCCTGATGAACTGCTGAAGTCTGCAGAAATGTATGCAGGTTGTGTTTCAGGTGCCATATCCCTGGAAAATTACCTTGAAATAATTATCGACGCCGGTTTCAAAAACGTATCCATTCAAAAGGAAAGTAAAATAAACTTACCCCAGGAAGTATTAGAAACCGTTATGAACGCCAGTCAGGTTCGGAAGTATTTAAATAGCGATAGCGGAGTTTACAGTATCACCGTTTATGGCGAAAAATCTTTGGGCTGTTGTGAACCAACATGTTGTGAATAGTAATTCCTATATCTTGTGACAAAAATTTTAGTCCTATGCACGGGTAATTCATGTCGTAGTCAAATGGCGGAAGGTTATTTGCGGCATTTTGATCCAAATCTGGAGGTGTACAGCGCCGGAGTAGAAACACATGGTGTGAACCCCAGAGCTGAATCAATCATGAAAGAAGATGGTATTGATATCTCAAATCATACCTCTAATCATATTGATGAGTACTTGCATATTGATTTTGATCATATCATCACTGTTTGTGACCATGCTAAAGAAAGGTGTCCAGTGATTCCCGGAAAAGCAAATAGAGTACATCAAAACTTTCCGGACCCTGCCAAGACTAATGGATCCAAGCAGAAAATTAAGGATAGTTTCGAGTATACAAGAGACCTGATCAAAGCATTCTGTAAACAGTTTGTTGCCGGTCTAAATAACAGTAAAAGGCAATCATAAAGATTGCCTTTTACCTAATTACCAGGCCTAAAAATAGGCCTTGATCACACCCGCAATTATTTTTCCAATACAGTAAACTCTACCCGACGGTTCAGTTGTCTTCCTTCATCGTTACTGTTGGCTGCCACTGGCACTGCTTCACCGTATCCCTTTGATACCACATGGTCGGAATCAACTCTGCTATCTAATAGATAGCCCCTTACAGAGCCTGCCCTGCCCTCAGACAGGTTGATGTTGTATTGGTCAGAGCCTTTACTGTCTGTGTGCCCTGAAATTTGGACCTTGACTGATGGGTTGGACTTAAGAAATTCAACCAA
>CAZAWQ010000288.1:0-21085 GCA_964488585.1 uncultured Roseivirgaceae bacterium | reverse complement strand
GAAGATTGTATATCAGAGGATTGTACTTCCATCTTTAGATGAAAATTATCGTAATTATCATTAGTGGTTAACATAGCGGTGGATTGATCTTCCGATCCTGTCAAGGATACAACCCCATCATCCATTTTTGCCTTTGAAGATCCGATTTCATCCCATGCGCTTAAATTGTCGTCCAATAAGGAAATCCAACCATCAGCATTACCTGCAGAGGCATCTTGTTTGGGTTTATTCTGGTCACACGAGCCAAGAATAATAAAAACTGTACAGCAAAATAAAACTCTTTTCATAGTAGTGGAAATTGTCATAGCATGGAATGTTTGGTGGTTCTAAAGTAAATACTTTTCTAATCTTTAATGAAATTTCTTACCAAAGTTATTTCATACAACCACACCGTGCTTCTATTGTCACCAAAATATCCTTATATTGATCAGCACTAAACAATTAATCATGAATATTTTAATCAAAGGATCCTTATTTGTATGCCTCATTTTATGGTCAGTTACCAGCTATGGACAAAGTACTGTTAGCGGTGAAGTTACCGACATGAAATGTTATCTGGCCAGCGGTGCTAGCGGACCGGACCATGCGAAATGTGCTAAGTCATGTGCAAAGGCAGGTCAGCCAATCGGATTACTTACTGACGGTGGAGAGTTATATCTTCTCAGCATTGGTAAAGACAAAAGTCAATTCGAGACTCTGGTAGAACTTGCAGGAGAAAACGTTGAAGTAACTGGCGAAGTGTCCGAACGAAACGGTGTAAACTTACTGGTTGTCGGTACGGCTAAAAAATCGGGAAGCTAAAACCCGGTAGCATATTAATACTATACTTAATTCAAAAATAGAGATATTTCTCAGGGACAGGTATGCTCAACATATATAACCGGTTCAAAGATAAAAGATGACCTTGCATTAAGCTTGTATAAGTTTAATAAGTGATTTTGTATTTTCGACCATGCCATAGGCCCGCTCACAAAGATCCAGGGTGACTTCCTGAACATTATCCCAGATAGTGGCGGTAGCGTCACTGGCTACCCATACCTGGTATTCATGGTGAAGTGCACTGGTAGCCGTCGACAGTACGCATATATCCGTCATGACACCTGTAAAGATCAGCTGTTTTATGTTAAGACTCCTTAACGCATAGTCTAAATTGGTGTTGTAAAATGCGTCGTAGCCATGTTTTTCCACTACCAATTCTTTTTCAAGCGGCTTTAACTCTTCTACAATTTCCACACTCGGATCACCCAACATGCAGCATTTTACCGGAGGTTTATGCTGATCATGTAGCTCGCCAATCAGATTTGGCACTTTTGTGGAATATACGAATCTGGTATAGATCACGGGTATATCATTTGCCCGGCAAAGAGTAATGAGCTTCCGAATGTTAGGGATAATGGACCGGCCAGGTGGAACCTCCATAGCTGCGTTTTCTTCAATAAAACCTTTCTGCATATCGATAACCATTAAGGCAACCGATCCTGTGTTGAGTTTAAAAGGCATTTTCGTAAATTAGATAATGATTTGGAAATAATTGAAAATTACAAAATACCGAATTTGTAGTTTCTAAATTCGTAATATTCGTAATTACGATAGTATATCGTAAATGACATGCCCATGAACGTCAGTCAACTTAATATCCCTGCCACTAAACCTGAATGTAAGGTGCTCATGTTCAATTCCCAATAAATGAAGCATGGTAGCATGTAAATCGTGTACGGAGGTAGGCTTGTCCACTACACGGTAACCATATTCGTCCGTTTTACCGTAAATAGTCCCTCCTTTGACACCTGCACCAGCCAGCCAAATTGAAAATGCTGAAGGATTATGGTCTCTTCCATCTTTTCCCTGTGCAAATGGGGTACGGCCAAATTCTCCGGCGAACACTACCAAAGTGGTTTCCAATAGCCCCCTACTTTTCAGGTCTTTCAATAATGCGGCTATGGCCTGATCCACCGCATGGGCATTTCTCTCATGTCCGTCGATCAGACCGGTATGCTGATCCCAGCGATCGGCCTCAACTCGTGGGCAAGTCAACTCAATGAAACGTACGCCTCTTTCCACCAGGCGACGAGCCATCAAGCACTGAGCGGCGTAACCTGCCAAATGGGGGTCACTGGAGTCCATGCCATACAACTTCTTGGTCAAATCTGATTCACCGAGAAATTCGGTCAGCTCCGGAACCGAGGCCTGCATCCGGTAGGCCAGTTCATAATTATCAATAGCCGCTTCCACTTCATCTTCATGACCAATCTTGCCAACCAAGGTCTTGTCCATTTGTTGGATTAGGTCTAATTTACTTCTTTGGATATCGTTAGTCGGCTCGCTGGGGTTGACATTGGGAATGGGTGTTTTTCCGGGCTTGAGAATTGAAGCCTGATAATTGGCTGGCAGGAAACCGGATTTGAAATTATCAAGTCCTCCGGGTGGTATGAGCCCTCCGTCAAGCACCACATAACCTGGCAGATCCTGATTATCCGAGCCTAGGCCATAATTGATCCAGGCCCCCATGCTGGGGCGGCCCTGGAGGCCATGGCCAGTATGCAAAAAGTAGTTGGCATTGGTATGTTCTGGGAAGTCTGACATCATGGATCGCACCAACGCCATATCATCCACACAAGTAGCAATATTGGGGAATAGATCACTCACCCACATGCCGCATTCCCCATATTGCTTAAAGTCCCATGGGCTTTTTAAGATGGTTCCGATGTTATTAAACTGGGTAGCTTCTACCTCAAACTTATCATAGGGGTTTTGACCATTTTCCTTTTCCAATCTGGGTTTGTAGTCAAAGGAGTCTACCTGAGAAACCCCTCCGTCCATATACAGGAAGATTATACTTCTGGCTTTTGGCGCAAAATGGGGAAGATTCTGTCGAGGCGCCAGTTTTTTGATAATATCGCCTGGATTGGCTTGACTACACCCCAAGGAGCCCATTAAACTCATTAGAGCAAGTCCTCCAAATCCATTTTTAGTCAATAATAGGGCTTCTCGACGGGTCATGGTTATATCAAAAATAAGAATTCTTTCGAATTATAGATGGTATGACAGTAGCTTTTCCACAGTTCGAATTCCATCTGGTTAAACGCTACCTCATTTTCCAATAGATTTTGCTGTTCTGCAAAAAACCATCGTGCCTGTTCAACTTCGTGGTCTAAAGCCAGCCTGGAAAATGCCCTCATATAGATTTTGTTGACACGTTCCTCAAAAGAATCTTGTTCTTTTATCAACTGGTTGGCCCATTTCGATGCCTGCTCTGATATAAAAGGATCATTCAACAATGTCAATGACTGCGCAGGGACGTTAGACACGTTGCGCCGACCAAATGTGCTAAATGGTACCGGCATGTCGAAGGCAAGCATCATGGGGGGTAAAAAATTGCGATTCAAAGCTTGGTACACACTCCGTCTACCGGCCCCATCAATTGGACCAGAATGTTTAGGCCTACCTCGTCCTTCCAAAAACTCAGTCAAATGCATAGGAATCGGTGGGCCATACATAGATTTGTCCAGTCTTCCGGAAGTAGCCAATACAGCATCCCTGAGCGATTCTGCATTAATCCTGCGCACGGGATAATGCTGCAAAAGCAAATTATCAGGATCATTAGCCAGACTAGCCTGAGAGGGTTCAGTTATTCTTTGAAATGTCTGTGACAGCACCATGTAGCGTAATATTTTCTTCACAGACCATCCATCATCAATGAATTTTATGGCCAAATAATCGAGCAATTGAGGGTGTGATGGAATTTTTCCCTGAACCCCGAAATTGTCCACGGTTTCTACTATGCCTCGACCGAAAACATGATGCCATAAACGATTTACCATAACCCGGGCCGTAAGAGGATTTTTAGGATCTGCTATTTTTTGAGCCAATTCCAGGCGTCCACTACCTTTGTCTTGAAATACCTTTGTGGTATCCGATACCGCAGTAAGAAAACGATGGGGCACTTCCTCTAGGCTCAAATTTTGTAAACTACCCCTTAAGAACACCGGGCTTTGTATGTGATCACCGTCTGTTACGCCCACTACAAAGCTCGAATCATAGAGTGCCAAAGCTCGACGTTCCTGATTCTTTTGCCATAGGTTTATACCTGTGATGAATGGTTTATTGTTGGAGAACCATAGATTAAGCCTTGTAATTTCATTAGGGGTCGCTTTTTCCTCCTCCCAGGCCTGCATTAGCTCTGATAAAAGCTTATTGGATTTCAGGCCTTTCATACCTGCTATGCTTTCCGTAAAACTACTATCATAAGCGATCACATACTCCACTTCTACCCATGCCTGAGGATCCAGATCATATTCATGAAAGCCCTTGTCTTTTCTACGCCTATAATCTCCAACTAACAATTCTATATAAGCATGATGCCCCTTCCACATGGAGAGATCAATACGATAGTCTTGTAATTCGTCTGTTTTCGGAATTGTTTGAAGCTGTCCGTAAATTGGATCCTGGATTAGTTGAAAGTTATCAATAATCACTCGGACAATAGAGTATTTACCAGCTGCACGTATAACCAAACTATCCTCTGATATCACAAATCCAGGTGATCTCAGGACCCCGTAAAGACCTTTACCCAAAACTTTACTTGAAGCTTTTCCACTTTCCAGGCCCACTACACGGTTTCCTTCAACAACTGGTTGTCCTAAAGCATTTACAAAGGCCATACCATTAGAGGTCCAGTCATTTAATGTTCCATTACGGAAATCTCCAATAACCCGATAATCTTTCTGAAGGTTAATAGTTTGACCGGAAACAGGATCTGAATAATCGGTTTCAGGAATATTTTCAGTTATGTAGTTTCTAATGTTAACATAACCCTCTTTCAAACTGTCTAGGATGAGTTTTTTACGATGATCAAATCCAGCCTGGTTTAAGGTAAACCGCGTACTTTCTATCATTCCATACAAAGAATAATAGTCAGTAGTGGGTATGGGGTCAAATTTGTGGTCGTGGCATTTTGCACAGGCTACGGTAAGTGCCTGAAAGGTCTTGGAGGTAACATCAATAATGTTATCAATTCGTTCTGACTGGTCTAATCTCAGATCAACCGGACTGTGTTTTCCTTCTGTCAGACAATAAAAGGCGGTTCCAATGATGGATTCATTAAAGCCTTCCCGTACATTTAGACGTGGATTTTCCAAAAGATCTCCCGCTAAATGTTCTCTAATCAACTGGTCATATGGTACATCATTATTAAACGCTCGAATAAGATAATCACGGTAGCGCCAGGCACCGATAATGGTATAGTCAAACTCATGTCCCCTGGTATCAGCATACCTAACCAGGTCCATCCAATGACGGGCCCATTGCTCACCAAAATGCTGGGAACCCAGATAGTGGTCTACCAGTTTTTCATAGGCATCCGGGCTGTTGTCGTCAACAAACGAACTTACCATTTCAGTTTCCGGTGGTAGCCCTGTAAGTGTAAAGGCGAGCCTCCTGACCAATCCGGACTTATCAATTACTTTCGCTGGGGTGAGCTGATGATCTTCTAGTTTACTGATGACAAAATTGTCTATATAATTATTTACATATTGGTCTTCATTCACTTCAGGCACTAAGTGCTCAACTGGAGGCATAAAAGCCCAATATGGTTCCCATCTGGCCCCTTCGTCAATCCACCGTTTCAGTAATGCAATCTCCCTTTCACTAAGGTGTCTTTTCATTTCAGGAGGCGGCATCATAAACTCGAGGTCTGAGGAAGTCACCCTGCTAATCAGTACACTTTTCTGCCAGTTTCCCGGTGAAATAGCTTTTGACCCATCATCCAGGCGCTTAGTTGCTGAATCACGAAGGTCCAGTCTAAAGTCAGCCTGCCTGGTACTGGAATCAGGACCATGGCATACATAGCAGTTGTTAGAAAGTATAGGCCTGATATCAAAATTGAAGCTGATTTCTTCCGGGAGCTGTAGTTCGTAATCTGGTGAAGATGGACTGCAAGCTATGATGAATAAACAAAGCAAGATTGGGTACCCAAAAAAGTGAGGCGGGGAGCTAAGGGCTTGGAAAAACCAGTGTCTACCTTTAGTAAGATATCTTATGACATAACAATCTACCTGTGGGCACTTCACACTGATTGTGGGCTTTTGTTTTGGGTTTCTAGTCACAGCACGATATTTCTAAACTACAAATTATAAAATTAATGAACAGTTTGCATTTGATTCATTATCATTTATAATGTATTTCAATATATTTCCTTTAATGTTTTCTATCTTATACTATACTTAATTTATACTAATTCTAGCTAACTGATGACTGATTTTTATGAAAACTGATCGACGGAAATTCTTAAAAACCGGCGCCATAGCCGGAGTGAGCAGTTCCCTTTTCTCCTCAGAAATATTACTGGGAAAATCCTTGGTGAATGACCCTGCCAAGACAAGAATAAAAACCACCACAAACCCTAAAAAAGTTATTGTGGCTGGAGCCGGTATCGCCGGATTATGCTGTGCTTATGAATTAATGAAGCTGGGCCATGAGGTTGTGGTATTTGATGCATCTGGAAGACATGGAGGACATGTGTTTACCGGAAGAGATGGACTGTCCGACGGTCTGTATGCAGACATGGGTGCGGAGCACATTACCAAACCTGGATATGAGCGATATTGGGAGTATACCAAAGAGTTTGACCTTGAAGTACTCCCCTATCCCAGAAGAAAAAATATGCTAGTGAGGATCAATGAGAAATTTTATACGGAGGAGATGTTGGCTGATCCTGAAGTACTTAAGAAATTTGGGTTTAATCAACGAGAGGTAAAATATTTAGCTGATAACAGCATGCAGGAATTGAAAGCCTTGTACCTCGGCCCCTACGTAGATAAATTCACTTATGAATATCAGCCTTTTGGTGTTGGATATGATCATTTGGACAGTACTCCAATTACAGAATTGTATAAGAAAGATGGGGCTTCACCAACTGCTATGAATTTTCTCGGTGGAGGTCAAATTTCTGGGTTGTATGCGCTTTGGCAGGCGGGTATCCATACATTGAGGGGCGTTCCATTTTGGCCTCCTGAAGTGTTCCGGTTGAAGGGTGGCAATCAAGGTTTACCCGATGCATTTGCGAAAAGACTAGGGACAAGGGTTAAATTAAGTGCACCTATTCTAGCTATTGATCATGGTGAGACAGGAGTTACAATTACCTACAGAGAGTATGGAGAGGAAAAAAAGGAATCTGCTGATTTTCTGGCCAATTGTATTCCACTGCCGGCTTTTCGTAAAATTCCCATCACTCCTGGTTTTCCAGAATCGAAACAATATGTTCTGGACAATATTGCCTACGGTAGTTATTCAAGAGTGGTGTTCCAGGCTAAATCTAAATTTTGGCTGGAAGACGGCTTAAGTATTAATATGCAATTAAATCACCCAAGTATTGATGGCATTAGTCAGGTGGCAGAAGAAGTTGATACCCATAGGGTGGCATTGATGGGTTCGGCCCCTGCGGGTGTTACCCCGATGAGGGCCCTGGCGGGCTTTATGGAAGTATATCCAGGGAAGCAGGCAACCATAGAACATGCGATTGTTAAGGATTGGAGCAAAGATCAATTCGCCCCCACCTGTGAAAGATTGGACTTCCCTATAAATACCATGACAAAGCTCTGGCCTCATGTAATGACTCCTCATAAGAGGATCCATTTTGCCGGGGCCTATGCCGATAATCTAAACTGGGGGATGGAGGCATCAACAAGGTCAGCAAACAGGGTAGCCAAAGAAATCGATCAGGCTTGATAATGAGATGGACAAGTCTTGTTTTAACGACGGCTATTTTTGGTGGTATGTGGTCACAAGTTCAGAGCATAGTTAAAAACCATCCTGTCGAACCTGGGCAAAATCATCCTCCCAAGGTTTCTATAATTACTCCTAAAAATCACTTAAACCTCCAGCCAGGACAACAAGTATTCTATTCAATTGAGGTAGTTGATACTGAAGATGGAGATAGCCGCTACGCTGAAATTGTTCCAAATGAAGTGTTTATTGATGTTTGGTTTTTTCCAAGTGAACAAGAAATGGTCAACTCAGAAAGCCAATCAAACGCCGGGGAAGATATATTGGGTTTGAAGATGATCAAAGAAAGCGGGTGTTTCAATTGTCACGATTCGAAAACAGCACTTGTGGGCCCTGCCTTTTACAAGATTGCCCGGAAGTACCAACAACAAGACATCGATGAAATAGTTGGCAGCGTATTAAATGGATCCTCAGGCAATTGGTCAAGCGCCAGTATGCCTGCACAGGTTGATATTACCGAAATAGAAGCCCGACAGGCAGTTCAATGGATCCTTGCCAATGGAGGGAACGACCACAGAACCATCTATGCAGGCATCAATGGCTCCTTTAAAATCCCACCTGAGGTAACTATGGTTGTTTGTGTGTTGAAGGCAAGTTATACTGATCATGGTGTAGATGGAAACCAGCAATCCAGATTAAGTGGGAGTGATCGAGTGGTTTTGCATATTCAATGACAGCCATACAATAGTGCAGTAGCCCTGCGAAACACTTGTGCCAGCTTAGTTTAAAACTCCATCCCACACATCGAACCTACCGTCATTTTCCGCAGGAAGAATCCCCAGAACATTGCACATTAATTCATACAAGTGAACGGCCTCTACCACACCTATATTCACTCCGGACTGGAAAGAAGGACCCGATGCAATGAAAATTCCGCCCATTGAGGGCTCTAAGGGGTCATAGCCATGAGTCCCACCTTTATATGCTTTTGGATGCGACTCAAAGTATTCTCTGGATCCAATGGACCACCCTACATCGGCTACCGCAACTATTGGAGTGATTCGGCGATGATGATTATAGTGCCATCTTTTTGGCAACGCAGCCTTGCGATATACCTTTAAATGAGGGTGAACTGCTTGCAACTGATTATATAGCTCGACCTCCTTTCCTGATGCTGGAATAAGTTCAGCCACTGGTGACCAATTAACTACTTCTACCATGGACAGGTCTATATAGTCATCCAGGAAAATTACTTGCTTACGACTTTGGGCGGCCATGCCGTGATCAGATACTATTATAACATTTACCTGATTTGCAAAACCCAGTAAGGTAATTGATTCCATTAGTTTATCCAGGTAGCCATCTACAGCCCTGATGGCTGACTCGACTGCAAGGGAATTGGGACCGTGTAGATGCCCGACCTGATCTACTAGCTCAAAATACAAGGTAATCAGTTGAGGCCGGGACGTTCCCATTTGCATCCAATTTAACACCTGTTCGATCCGATCCTCTGGTGAGACCGCTCCGTTGTATGGGAAGTAATAATTCGGTCGTACTCCTTTTATTTCTGCATCAGAACCTGGCCAGAACATGGTGGCGGTGGTCAACCCCTGATTCCGGGCAGTAACCCAAATAGGTTCTCCCTGGTACCACTTGCCGGTTCCAGTAGTGCCATTAGTGCCAATGGTAAAATATTGATTAAAATCTGCATCAAACATTCGATTAGAAATGATCCCGTGGTTATCAGGGTAAAGCCCAGTCACCTGTGTATAGTGATTGGGAAAGGTCTTGGAGGGAAACACCGGTATAAAGGCATCCGCTTTTACCCCAACATCCATTAGACTGTCCAATGTTGGTGTTTCCGTCTTGTCAAAATAGTCATAGGCAAAACCATCGATTGAAATCAGCAGCAATATTGTTTGGTGATCAGCTTCCAGACCTTGAGTTTCCTTCACTGTTTCGCAGCCTTTGGAAAAAAATAGCAATAAAAAAAGCAGCGATATCTTAATAAGATACCCGATATTCTCGAAACTCACTTTCACAATCAAACAAAGTAGATGATGACAGCAATTTCGACATCAAGGATGTCATTTTGTGAGACAATTTAAAATGAATTAGAAATTATGAGTGATAAATTATGAATTGTATCCCGCGGTATATTGACTTCAGTCCAATTTCCCTTTTACCCAAAGGTCGATTTTCACCTTGTCGGCTAGTATTATACTTGAGCCTCCTAATCCAAAGTCATTTCTGTCAATTTCAAATGATCCGGAAATTGTTCCATACTTTCCATCTGATGTGAATGTAAAAGGAAACGAAATAGTGTCGCTAATTCCTTTGATACTGATTATAAATATTCCTTTAAATTGGTTTTGACCGACTTTTTGAAAGCTTTGAGACTTCATAGAGATACTGGGGTGGACCTTTGTATCAAAATATTCTTGTTTTATCAGGTGCTTATCTCTTATTCGTATTCCCGTATCCACAGTCCTGGTATCAACTGTAGCAACGATGGAGGACTTCTTTAACTTTTTAGGGTTGAATTTTATTTCTGACTGCAATCCGGAGAAACTTCCGGTCACGGTTATTCCGGCATTTTTAATGTGAAAGTTAACAGTTGAAGAATCGATTGTCCAAACACTTTGTCCATGAGCCGGTAAATACACCAGCCACAAGCACATTAATATTAACCTCAGCATATAAATTAGAGTGATTTTAAAAATGAGATTAGCGATTCTTTGTCATCGGAGCTGAGATCCATTCCAAAATCATGGCCCGGGACTGACTTTGATGAAACGGTAGATAACTTGTAGCCAGTTGGCACATAATCATCCTTAAGTCTCATTGGATCAAAAACATCGTCAAGAGTAGCTAACTCTCCATTGTGAAAGAAATTTCCCCGGTACCAGACACCTCTTAATGAAGGTATTTTGTAATATCCTGTGCCTCTTCTGGCTTTAAGCGCCAAATCCGGATCAGTCTCTACCGAAATATCGAAAACGTCGTACAATTCAAAGTGACTATCAGGTGGGGTAAATCCATCTACCGGGGTGAGCATGTTATTGGTATAAAGCGGAGGTGTATGACAGGTCACACAGCCTTGTTCCATAAAGACTTGTTCTCCTTTTAGTAGGGTTTCTGAGGAATAAGAGATGGGGTTTTCAGGTGGCTTCAAGGAATAAATGTATTGAGCCAATGCATACAACTGAGCATCTGTGTACCGTTTTCCTTCGTACCCAAAACCATGATTCCATGCTGCAGGAGCGGGGAGTTTTGTATGTTCATCTGTCCCCATGGGAATAAACCCGTCATAACTGGTAAGCATGTCCATTCCCTGGTTCAACGCTGCATATCTCATTAAATCAGCAGGTCCCTCATGGATCATTAATCCGGTCTTGTCCAGATACTTAATGTCTTTAATGCCAATTAAACTCGGCACGCTTACCGGCATGAATCCAACTCCTTGCCTTACCATCACGCCACCAGGTGTAGCCATTAGATCTGCGATCAATTCATCTCGTTTTCTTGAGATTATTCGGCGCTTAACTTCCGGAGCCCAGGGAACTGCAATCAATGAACTAATACCTTGATCCAGATTTTCTTTGGGGATATTGAACTTTTCTACGATAGCAACCACAAATCCAGGATCAAATGCATTATTTCCTTGGGCCCCGATAATGGTTGACCCGTCGTCCATGACCCGGGTATGACATGTGGAACAACTTAGATTACCTCGAAGTACTTTTCCTTTCTCCTTTATAACATAGCGGGAAAATGGATATATCCCACCAGCTGTGATTGGGTCTCCGGATTCGGACAAGTAGGCGCTATCAACTCCTGGATACTGACCTTCAACCTCTCCCAACCCACTAACAGGCCAAAAGAACACCTCTTTCCCAGCATCTATCCAATCCTGTGGCGTTTTGATGTTACTTACATCAAAAGCAATTTCCGGATCCAATGTGCGTAATGAGTCCAGATACCCTTCTGGTTGGTAACCTTGAGCATAACGCGGGTAAGTTTTGTAGATCACATGTTCAGGAAGTGAATTGTAATATTCCTCTGGAGCATATTGCACCTCAACAGCGGCATCCGGCGGGGGTAGATGTGATTTCTTTATGGCATCGAGGTCCCAGGTTTTGGGAATGGTTAGGTTGGTGGTCTTAAATGCCCATGCTATAATTAGCAACAGGGCAAACACTATAAATCGCTTCAATTGTATTTGAGTTGGTTGTTTGCTAACTCAATATAAAAAATAATTTAACTTCAAACTTGAATAATATTTAATTGGGAAAAGGTAATATACAGGGCATTGGACCAAATAGACTTTTTGTTTAACAAGCCGTTTATAAACGAGCCTTCTCAATTCAAGCCTGAGAATTTACTAAGAGAAGCACGTCGGCAGCAGAATATCTCAGACTGTCCTGTTCCTAAGGTTTGCATTTTGGATCCTGATGGCGACATCTTGGAATATTTAGTGAGATCTGAAAAAGCACAACTAAACTCCTGTTGGAGCTGTTATCATACCAAAATGTATGAATTCAACAATCAGGGAGTTAACACCGGAATAATTGCTTGTGCGGTAGGGAGCTCTTTTGCAGTCTTATTGGCGGAACAATTATTTGTATCAGAGTGCGAACTCTTAATCAGCGTAACTTCTGCAGGTATTATCAATCAACCGCAACAACCAAACACCCAATTTCTGCTTATCACGGAGGCCCTTCGGGATGAAGGCACCAGCTATCATTATTTGCCAGCCGGTCAAAAATCTAAAATCGATGCCTCACTATTAGAAAAAATCATGCCCTTGACCACAATGAATGAACTCAACCTTGAACATGGGAAAAGTTGGACCACGGACGCTCCTTATCGGGAAACTGCCAGCGCCATAATCAAAGCTAAAGACTACGGTGCAGTGGCTGTAGAAATGGAAGCTGCTGCACTTTATGCTTTTTCAAAGGTTAAAGATAAGCCTGTAATCTGTTTTGCTCATTTAACCAATACCATGGCACAAGCAGGTGATGACTTTGAAAAGGGGGTAGAGAATGGCAGTCTTGCTTCATTGAACCTCGTTGCGGAAACTGTAAAAGTAGCGCGGAATACTGGAATGTAAATTCTCCAACTTTCTTCTGGAAATTCTTTGTAGGAAAAAAATCTCTATAACTTTCATTTTCGTCAGCGGGAATATGTGTATCAGAAATTAAGGCCAGATGGTGAAAGTCGGGTTCATTTCGAGCGATTAAATCTAATTTGCATTTATAACTATCATTAATATGGACTGTAACTGAAGAACCCAAAGTTAATACTATGAGCCAAACGTCCTATTGTATTAATGTATAGAAATGATAACTTTATTAAGTGCACGCCACCATTTCCCAATTCCTGTTTCTCCATTCGCTATTGCTAGCTGTAATTGGTTGTACGCCTGAACCGGAAGAAGCTCTGGTATTAAGCGGAGAAGACCATTTATCATTTTCAGATGATGGCGCATGGTGCTGGTTCTCCGACCCTCGGGCAGTTTATCATCAGGGGAACCACAGTAGAACATATTCAGGCTGGGTCGATAGCAAAGGAAGTATTGTGGTAGGATTTTATGATCATCAAAACGGCGCTATAGAAACAAATGTAATTGATTCCGAACTCCAAATAGATGACCACAATAATCCCAGCCTATTATTTGACACTGAAGGAAAGTTGATAGTATTTTATTCGCTTCATTCCAGTATGTCTCCGATGAGGTTGGCCCGGGCTAAATATGCCGAAAGTATAACGGATTGGGAGCCGGTCCAAAAACTGGCGATTAATGATACCACCGAATCCCCAGGTGCTTCAAATACTTACACTTATACCAATATTTGCCAATTATCGAGGGAAGACAACCTGCTTTATCTTTTCTGGAGGGGCGTCGATTTCAAGCCGAACTATTCTACCTCGTCTGACAATGGAATCAGTTGGGAGCTGGGAAGTATCTTGATTCTCCCTGAAAGAACTTATAGCAATAGACGACCTTATCTTAAAATGAGCAGTAACCATGAAGACATCATACATTTTGCCTTTACCGATGGTCATCCTAATAAGGAACCCACAAACAGTATATATTATGCCCAATACAAAGAGGGGAAATTAGTAAAAGCCAGCGGTGAAATAATAAAAGATTGGACTGAGCTTCCGCTGGATCCAGCTGAAAGCGATGTAGTTTATGATGCCAATCCAACTGAGGAAAAGGCCTGGATATGGGATGTTGGGGGAAATGCGCAAGATGATCCGGTTATTGTATATTCAAGGTTTCCCACCGATTCCACACATGTATATTATTACGCGTTCTGGAAGGATGGACAATGGAACAACATTAAATTGGTAAATTCAGGTAAGTGGTTTCCGGAAACTCCATTAGGTGAAATAGAACGAGAGCCCAACTATTCGGGAGGAATTATCCTTAATCACCACGACCCCTCTATGGTATACTTGTCCAGAGAAATAAATGGAGTGTTTGAAATTGAACAGTGGAAAACAGGCAACCAGGGAGAAAATTGGACGGTCACAGCCATTACCGCCAATTCCAAATTTAACAATGTTCGACCGTTTGTAGCACGAAGTCATCCACCGGATACTCCGCCCATGGTTTTATGGATGAATATTCGCAACTATGTACATTATACAAATTTCGATTCTTCACTAAAAATGTACATTCCATAACCTAAAGTTTATTTTCAGAATCTAAGAATCAACACCTATGAAAACTCCCATTTATATAACCATTTTAATCTGTCTGATGGTTTCTTTAAATATCTTTGCTCAGCGCAAGAGTAGGACCACTGCACCAACCAATTCCCTGATGGTTGACAGTACTTTCTCCGGGTTAAAGCTGCGAAATATCGGTCCTGGTTTTATGTCCGGTCGGATTGCAGATATTGCTGTTCACCCTGAAAATAACAGTATCTGGTATGTGGCAGTAGGTTCTGGCGGCGTTTGGAAAACGATAAATTCCGGTACCACCTGGACCCCGATATTTGACAAGCAAGCAGTATATTCCATAGGGTGCGTCACCATCGATCACCGCAATCCAAATGTGATCTGGGTTGGGACAGGAGAAAACATTGGAGGCCGGCATGTGGCATATGGTGACGGAATATACTTGAGCACTGACGGCGGTTCCAACTGGAAAAATATGGGGCTTGGAAAATCAGAGCATATCTCTAAGATCTTGGTGCATCCTGAAAATTCTCAAACGATCTTCGTGGCTGCTCAAGGTCCCTTATGGAGTAAAGGCGGAGACAGAGGATTTTATAAGTCGATTGATGGCGGTAAAAACTGGAAAAAGACCTTAGGTGATGATCAATGGGTGGGTGTAACCGACATAGCCATAGACCCCAGAAACCCGGATTTGATTTATGCAGCAACCTGGCAGCGGCATCGAACAGTAGCCGCTTATATGGGAGGCGGCCCAGGGACCGCAATTTATCGGAGTAATGACGGTGGTGAAACCTGGGCTAAACTGACAAAAGGGCTACCTAAGTCCAACATGGGTAAAATCGGATTGGCCATTTCTCCTCAAAGACCGGACATCATCTATGCAGCGATAGAACTGAATCGAAGAACCGGTGGTATTTATAAGTCCAAAGACAGGGGCTCATCCTGGGAAAAACAATCAAATGCCGTTTCAGGAGCTACCGGACCCCACTATTATCAGGAATTATATGCATCACCCCATAAATTCGATCGATTGTACTTAATGGACACTCAAACCAAAGTTTCAGAAGACGGAGGTAAAACAGTAACCACTGTAAACGTAGTCAATCGACATGTAGATGATCACGCCCTGGTATTCCGGGAAGATGATCCGAACTATTTATTGTTTGGTACGGATGGAGGCCTATATGAAAGTTTTGATTTAGGTAAGAGCTGGCGTTTTATTGAAAATCTGCCAGTTACACAATATTACAAAGTAGCTGTCGATGATGCTGTGCCATTTTATTACATATATGGAGGAACCCAGGACAACAGCACCCAGAGAGGACCATCACGTACTGATAACGTTCATGGCATCCAAAACTCTGACTGGCGTATAATATTAAACTGGGATGGTCATCAACCCGCAACTACACCCGGAAATCCCGACATCATGTATGCTGAACGTCAGGAAGGAAACATTTCCAGGATCGATCTCACTACCGGTGAGGTGATTGATATTCAACCGCAACCTGGTCCGGAAGACCCCCATGAAAGATACAATTGGGATGCTCCGATTTTGGTAAGTTCCCATGACCCCGCCAGAATTTATTTCGCCTCCTACCGGATATGGCGATCTGATGACCGGGGTGACAACTGGAAGACCATATCAGGTGACCTTACCAGTAATCAGGACCGAATCACCTTACCCATAATGGGACGCAAACAAAGCTGGGACGGCGCCTGGGATTTAAATGCCATGTCAAATTACCATACCATAACCTCTTTGGCTGAATCTCCTGTTAAAGATGGGGTGATGTATGCCGGAACAGATGATGGGATGGTTCAGGTAACAGAAGATGGCGGTAACAGTTGGAGAAAAATACCAGTGGGCAATATGTCAGGGGTAGCTGCAACGGCATTTGTGAACGACATTAAGGCGGATCTGTTTGATGAAAATACCGTCTATGTGGCGCTCGACAATCACAAATACGGTGATTTCAGGCCCATGTTGTTGAAAAGTACCGATAAAGGTAGAAACTGGACCTCCATTAGCAATAATATCCCGGCTGGTACCATGGTATGGCGATTGGTACAGGACCATGTAAATCCAAAATTGATGTTTGTTGCCACTGAATTCGGGATCTATTTCACCATAGACGGTGGAAACAGATGGACTAAACTTAAAGGAGGCGTACCTACCATTAGTTTCAGGGACCTGGCCATACATAAAAGAGAAAATGACCTGGTAGGCGCTTCTTTTGGGCGGGGTTTCTTTGTACTAGACGATTACAGCCCTTTGCGAAATGTTTCAGAACAACAGCTAAAGGCCGAAGCCACTTTGTTTTCAGTTCGCAAAGCCTGGTGGTATGTCCAACGACCTCAGTTGAGTTTTGGGGATAAAAAAGGAAGTCAGGGTGATGCCCATTATGTAGCGCCTAATCCTGATTTCGGTGCCACCTTCACCTATTATTTGAAGGATGGCCTGAAAAGCAGCAAAGAACTGAGACAGGAAAGAGAAAAGTCAATTGCCGCTGATGCCGATATACCCTTTCCTGGATGGGAAGCAGTGGAATCTGAGCGAAATGAAGACAAGCCCCGGATATTGCTTAGTATATCTGATGACCAGGGTAAGGTAGTAAGAAGAATCACTGGGCCTGTTAAAGCTGGATTCCACAGAGTTACCTGGGATCTTACCTATCCCCTGCCCAATGCCATTGACTTAAAAGGGACTGCCGTTGCCTCAGATGATGAGGAAGCCCCAAGTGGTCTGCTAGCCGCTCCAGGGAAATATTCTGTCATCTTGATCAAGGAAGTAAATGGAACACTTACCAATTTATCGGAACCCCAACAATTCGAAGTAGTGCCATTACGCAAGGCGGCGCTTGCATCAGCCGATCCGGAAGCTGCGGTGGTTTTCTATCGTGAATATGAGGCGGCTTATAAAGTCAGTTCTGCGATGCAAATTGAAATTCGAAATGCACTCACCAAAATTAAGGGTATGCAAACCGCATTGGAACGATCAAATGCTGCACCTGGTGAATTGGATGACAGGTTGTTTAAACTCAGGGCCTCGCTCTATTCACTGGACAGTAAATTCTCCGGCAACCGGGCCAAAAGCCAACCGGGAGAGAAAACAGATCCCACCATTTCTCAACGTTTGTCAGCTATTAATCGAGGCATTGCCCGGTCAACCTATGGACCGACGGGTACAAATAAGGAAACCATGAAGATCGTGAAGACTCAATTGGATGACATCAAAGCAATACTGGTTCCATTGCAGGTGGAGTTCCAATCTTTATCAGATGCTTTAGTTGAAGCGGGGGCGCCGTATGTGAAATAATTATGAATTAGGAATTATGAGTGCTAAGTTTTTGTTTGTGATCCGCAGAAAATTAGCTCGTCAAAAAAATCCGGCCACTCGTTCTACCACCCAATAACTTGCCACGCATCCGACTGCATATACGGTAACTTTTTCCATGGTCTTGGTTGACAAACTAAAATGATTGTTGATCCAATAAACTGACATTATCCACCTACCAATCCAAAGAGCCGCTAGTACTCCCACAATAAAAAAGACCTGACCGATTTCAACTCCAATATTAAAGAATAACAAACTGGTAATAACTTCCTGCTGTGGCAACCCAAATTCCCCCAGCACGGCAGCGAATCCAAAACCGTGCAAGAGTCCGAAAAAAGAAGAAACAAGAATCGGGTACTTATAAGTCAATGAGTCACGATTGTTTATAGCTATTTCAGTGGCCAAAAAAACTACACTCAAGGCAATTGCCGCTTCAACGGGAGGAATGGGTATCTGTACAAAATTTAATGCAGAAAGCGCCAAAGTAATAGAATGTGCCAGAGTAAATCCCGTTATGGTAATCAAGAGCTTCTTACCCGTTCCAGCTACTATAATCAGACATATTAGAAATAATAAATGGTCCCAACCTTCCAGTATGTGCTTCACTCCAAGTACGGAATACTGCCTGGCTACTCCCCAGAAATCTTCTTCCTCTGGTATCTTCCAAATCAGTTCATCAGGCCCCAATACCGCCTGGAACTGTGATCCATTTTGCAAACGTACTTTCACAATGCTGGACACTGATGGATTGATTACCGGATATTGAACATTGATATGGAGGCCATTAATCGGGCTGGTTGACTTATATCGCTGACTCTTTAACAATCCCTGACCAATTATATAGGTGGCCAATGAACCCAAGGCTTCGAATCCTTCTGGCATTTTTACTTCCGGCAAATTAAAATCCGGAATACTGGATGGGATTTTATACTGTAATAGGTAAATACCTGACTCTTGCTCTATTATTTCAATAAATAAAGGGCGACTCTCATGAGCACTGAGAAAAATACCTGTGAATACCAGCCCTATCAGAATGATCAACCTTTTCATAGATCCAGACTGATCAAGAGTTTGGTTGATATGTTACTTTCACCTGATAAGTATCAACCAAAGCTTGTATGGTTTCATTATTGCGTTGTACTTTTTGCCAATATTTAGCGTCCTGCTCAACTTGGTCCCAGATCTCAGTCAATTCAGAATACCGGCCAGGTTCACTGGAGGTTACCATGACCAAATGATATCCATAGGCTGATTCAAAAGGGCCTATCCATTGATTCGATGGTGAGGCCTCAAAAATTCTCTCAGCAAAGGTTTTACTAAAATGACTGGCCACATATTCAGGATCGCGTTCCACGTAGTTAGTGTGATAATGAAAACGGTCCCCCCTACTGGTAGCCATTTCAAAGGGCACAGCATGCTTATTCAGGTATTTGTATTCCTTTTCTGCACTTTTTGCGGCTTGCTCCCTATTTCTCAGTTCAATACTGAAAAAGACGTGAGTAAATGTTACTTGTGGTGGCAGAAAGTAATTTTCTTTATTTTCCTGATAGTATTGATTTACCTCCTTATCCGACGGTTGAATCAAGGCATTCACCACTCCTTCAGTCATGAATTCTACTTTCTGAATCATTCTTCGCTTGATTATATAATCCTCCTGATCCAGCCCCAGAGCCATAGCTTCCCTGTATAAAACTTCCTCACGAACATATTCCCGAATGATTTGGTTAAGTTCATCCTCTGGCATTTCGGCCAACCGTTTTTCGAATACATCATTATTGAAAGCTTTGGAACGGTATTGCAGATGTGTAAGCAGGACATCTTTATCAACTACGATGGTTTTGTAATCTTCCTGCTCCGGGTTCAATATTTTGAATAAAAGAAAAAACCCTAATCCGACTAATAGAAAGTGGAGCAGGGGTTGTTTATATAAATTCTTCATGATTTGAAATTATGCTGACTAATCTTTGTCAACTAAATAATATGGTAATTCCCCTGTAGTGGCCGCCGAATACTAAACATCAAACAAGACACTGAAGTATCCATGCCTCAACAAAAGCACTTTGACATTCCCTGATCGATGTTCGGCATTCGGCGTTTATTTATCTATTTCCCTGGCGTATACCAAATTGGAGATGTGTAAGCCCTTTCTGTAGTGAACATCGGCGCTTCATCCGGCATTTTCACTTCAAATCTTTTGGCATCATAAGCCGTCCAGCGTGGAGTGGGAATTTCAATTACCCTGGCATAATAAAAGGCCCTCTGTTTAGGATCAAAATCCGGATCAGTCCATACAGTAATTAATTCTGCATCTCCGATTGAATTTGTCCAGCTTGCATTGGTTACGTCCACGGTGTTTCCCACATCGGGAAGGTTTCCTTTATTGTTCAATTTACGATTTTCGGCATCGCCCCAAACTACATTGTATACCTTTTCGTGGGTTTCTCCTGAGTTGTCGGTCCATCCTTTTACTATTTGAACACGGTCTAAATTACCACTATAAGGATCCTTGATAGCACCTACTAAAAAAGTGGGTGATTTTCCAGCGGGCGCATTGGTAAGGTCACCTCCCATGGGTACACCCTTGGTGTAACCAACAGCAGCAGGCAGGCGGTTGCTGGCATCTTCTTCCGAAAAGTCCCACCCACCAAAGAACCTGACGAGCATTCTAGGTCCGGTGGTTCCATAGACTTCTTTGCGCATCATGGCATCAAAAAGGGCTTTTCTGGTATTTTCTGTGGCCCAGACACCTGCATAGCCGGAGGCAATCAGTTCCCAGTCAAATACCATGACGTCGCCGAACTTGGCCACAAATCCCGTTGAACGATGCCCGCTTGGTTCATTTCCTGAATGCTTTCCAAAGAAATTTTCTTCTTCGGCGGTAGCTAAACTTGTATGAGAGTCTGTGGAACCGATCATGCCAAATTTATATGGGTTGGTTCCTAGCTGTTGCTCTAATTTCAACCCATTTTTTAAAGCTTCTCTGGCGTATTCGTATTGCAACATTTTATCGGTCTTAGCCACACTCAGATTCAAATTGCCTTTGTCCCAGGTTTCATAGTCCGCAAATTCATCGTTCGGTGAAAGAAAAGGGTGGGTTTCCCCATCACCCTTTATCTGGGTAGCTTCGTACATGGGTTCCCAACGAGCTCTGGTTTGAGCGTATGATGCGGATAAAGGCTGCCCGGTAGCCGGATTAGTCTCTACTGGAAACATGATACCATTTGATAAATTGCCATTGTGAGCCAGTGCAAGTACTCTTCCGCCAGTGGTCTGTTGGTAATCTTCCATCCATTTCCAAAGATCTTCCGGATTAACACTTTCGGCAGTGGTATA
>CAZAWQ010000287.1:0-1511 GCA_964488585.1 uncultured Roseivirgaceae bacterium | reverse complement strand
CGGGGCCAATATACATAGAGGCAACACCCATTTATCATTAACTCCACGTTTAGTAAACAGCCCGAAGGTATAAAGCCCTAAAAGAGGACCGTAAGTATAGCCTGCCACCGTGAATACCGCACTGATTACAGCTGAATTATTTATTGCTTTGAAAATTATAATCACGAAGAAGATCAAAACTGAAAACCCCACGTGGACCAACATTCGTGTCTTTTTTTGTCCCTCTTTGCCTGCTTTACCAAAATTCAAAAAGTCCACACAAAATGAGGTGGTCAGCGCTGTTAATGCTGAATCTGCACTGCTGTAGGCCGCTGCAGTAATTCCCAGAAGGAATACCACCCCTGCTACCACGTCGAAATGTTTTAAAGCCAGCAGTGGATAAAGATCATCCGTACTGGCGGGTAGCTGGATTCCCTGATTTTCTGCATATATATAAAGTAGCGCACCTAAAAACAAAAACAACAGGTTTACCCCAACTAACACTACACTAAACCATATCATGTTTTTCTGGGAGTCCTTTAAGGTACGGCAGGTCAGATTTTTTTGCATCATATCCTGATCCAAGCCTGTCATGACAATAGCAATGAAGGCGCCTGAAATAAACTGTTTGAAAAAATTCTGTCCACTTTGGAAGTCCCAGAAGAATACCTGGGAGTATTGGCTGTCATTTACCGTTTGTATCAAATCACTCCAACTTAGCTTGAGGCTGGCGGCAACCAGGAAAATGCTGATAACTACGGACAGCAGCATAAATAATGTCTGCAATGTATCGGTCCACACAATGGTTTTGATGCCACCTTTAAAGGTGTAGATGTAGATCAAGACAATAGTAACCAGTACAGTAACTTCGAAGGGCACGCCCCATTCTTGAAACATGGCCAGCTGCAAAACTCCGGCTACCAAAAACAGTCGGAAAGACGCTCCGATGACCCTGGAAATCAGAAAAAACATGGCCCCGGTTTTGTAAGACCAAAATCCAAATCTGGTTTCCAGGTAGGTATAGATGGAGGTTAGGTTCAGGCGATAATAAAGCGGTAGCAGCACCCCTGCAATCACCATATAGCCCACCAGGTAACCAAATACCATCTGCATATAGGAAAACTGGCTGTCGGCTACCCACCCGGGAACCGAGATGAAGGTAACTCCCGATAGAGAAGCTCCGATCATTCCAAATGCCACCAGATACCAGGGTGATTGTTTATTGGCTGTAAAAAATGTCTTATTGTCTGCGTTACGGGAGGTGAAATAGGAAATGAGAACCAGTAAAAAGAAATATCCAGATATTACCGAAAGTACCAGTGTAGAACTCATAGAATGGATTTAAAGCTCTCGAAATATAACATTGAGTAGCTGGATCACCCAAAATTGTCTAATTTTTTTTACTTTTACTATTACAGTAATATTAGAGCTATGCCATATCAATTCCAGGAAGAGGAACTACTTGTGGTTCTTGAAGAGAAAGATAAGCCAAAGGATCTGGTAATCTTCAATGACGATTATAACACCTTTGA
>CAZAWQ010000286.1:0-8878 GCA_964488585.1 uncultured Roseivirgaceae bacterium | reverse complement strand
GCTTCGTAACGGATTTTACGGGAAATTTAGGAAAGTTACCTCCTCAGGCAGTGGATCTGGAAGAAGCTGTATTAGGTGCCCTAATGCTGGAAAAAGATGCACTTACTACTGTAATTGACATCCTAAGACCAGAAAGTTTTTATAAAGATGCCAATAAGGAAGTCTATCAAGCAATAGTGGACCTTTTTAATAATTCAGAACCGGTGGACATGCTCACGGTTGCCAATCAATTGAGAGAATTTGGAAAGCTGGAGATTGTTGGAGGAGCCTATTACTTAACCGAATTAACCAGCAGGGTAAACAGTGCGGCCAATGTTGAGTTTCATGCCAGGATTGTTGCCGAACAGGCAATCAAAAGAGAGTTGATAAGAATCTCCTCAGAGATACAAAAAGATGCCTTTGAAGACACTACCGACGCATTTATGTTATTGGACCGTACCGAACAGGCCCTGTTTGAAGTGTCTGAATCCAATGTTCGTAAGAACTATGTAGATATGCGCTCAATTATGCGTGAGGCATTGAATGAGTTGGAAACACGAAAAGACCACAAAGACGGGCTTACCGGTGTTCCCAGTGGGTTCACTTCGCTGGATCGGATCACTTCTGGTTGGCAGAAGTCTGACCTGATAATAATAGCGGCTCGGCCAGGTATGGGTAAAACCGCATTTGTGGTTTCGGCAATGAGAAACGCTGCGGTAGATTTCAATCACCCAGTAGCAATTTTTTCGTTAGAGATGTCAAATATTCAATTGGTGAACAGGCTCATATCCGCCGAGGCCGAGTTGGAGAGTGATAAAATAAAAAAAGGAACGTTAGCGGATTACGAATGGGAGCAGTTGGTACATAAAACAGCCAAATTGAGTAATGCCCCTATTTTTATCGATGATACACCCGCATTGTCAATATTGGAGTTGCGAGCAAAATGTAGAAGGCTAAAGTCACAGCACCAGGTGAGGTTGATTATTGTAGATTACTTACAATTAATGACAGGAGATAGCACCAGAGGTAACAGTGGGAATAGGGAGCAGGAAATAGCTTCAATTTCAAGGGCACTGAAAAATATAGCTAAGGAGCTGGAAGTACCGGTAGTGGCATTATCTCAGCTTAGTAGAGCGGTAGAAACCAGGGGAGGGGACAAGCGGCCTCAGCTTTCAGATTTAAGAGAGTCCGGATCAATTGAGCAGGATGCAGATTTAGTTATGTTCCTGTATCGTCCCGAATACTACGGTATAACAGAAGATGAGAATGGCCAGCCAACTTATGGTTTGGGGGAAATGATTATTGCAAAACATCGAAATGGCTCCTTGGATAGCGCACGATTGAAATTCATTGGCAAATACACGAAATTTACGGACCTTGACTTCAATTTTGGATCGGGAGCCAATGCCGGAAGATTTGATTTGCCATCAATGGGTGGTAGTTCAGGTGAAGCTCAAACTTCAAACACCATAACCCTAAGCAGTAAAAGCAATCCAAAGGACCCCAACAAGGACTCTGATGATGACGATCCAACCCCTGCACCTTTTTAGACAATAGTTAGGAAATCATTGCAGATCATGCGTCTTAGCATGGACATATTTGAGTAACAGACTGCGCGTTTTTTATTTATTGAGTATCTTCGGACCCAACAATAATTCACAAATTAATTAGTATGAAGATACTGGTATGCATTACCCACGTGCCTGATACAACTTCCCGTATTGCTTTTATCAATGATCACACGAAATTTGACGATAACGGAGTACAGTATATAATAGGTCCATATGACGACTACGCGTTGGCTAGGGCAGTCGAGCTAAAAGATGAACTTGGGGCATCGATAACTGCTTTACATGTAGGTGGACAGGCTGCAGATCCTACTATTCGAAAGGCTCTGGCCATTGGTGCTGATAATGCCATTAGAGTCAATACTCAGCCAGATGATTCCTATTATGTGGCCCAACAAATTGCCGCAGTTGCCAGAGATAATGAATATGATCTTATTCTTATGGGTAGGGAATCTATCGATTTTAATGGGGGACAGGTCCATGGCATGGTAGGAGCGCTACTGAATATCCCATCTATCTCACCGGTGATGGAACTTATTATCGAGGATGGTGTGGCGAAAATGGTCCGGGAGATTGAAGGGGGCAAGGAACACGTAAATATACCTTTGCCCTTGGTTGCAGGATGCCAGGAGCCTATTGCGGAATGGAAAATCCCAAATATGAGAGGAATCATGTCTGCTCGTTCCAAACCACTAGAGGTAGTAGAACCCGTAGACTCTGACTCTAAAACCACCACTGTAAAGTATCAGCTGCCTGCGGCGAAGGGTTCTGTGAAGATGATAGACGCTGATCAAGTAGAGGAATTAGTGGCATTGTTAAGAAATGAGGCAAAAGTAATATAGTTAACGTCCAACAAACTTATCACGTTTATGTCAATTCTTGTTTTTGTAGAAGGAGACCAGGGTAAGATTAAAAGCTCATCCAAAGTAGCAGTTAGTTACGCTGCTGCCATGGGACAACTCCCAGTAGTTGCACTGGCATTGGGAAGATTTGAAGCAACAGAATTGGAAAGCTTGGGTACCAATGGTGCCAATAGTGTTTTACACGCTACATCTGAAAAATTGGATCAGGGAATTATCCAGGTTTATGCCGAAGTATGGGCGCAAGCTATGGAGAAGTGCCAGGCGCACACAATTGTTTTAGCCAAATCTGCATTAGGTGATGCAGTTGCAGCCAGGGTATCTGTATTGACTGATGCCAGCATGGTTTCGAATGTGGTGGAGCTTCCAGATCTTAATGATGGCTTCAAAGTAAAAAGAAGTATTTACAGTGGTAAGGCATTCGCCCAAGTGCAACTCAATGGAGACCGAAGGATCATCACCTTGAATAAAAACGCGGTCGAACTCAAAAATGATGGAAAATCTGTTCAGGTTGAGCATTTCAACCCTGAATTGAAGGAAGAGGTTTTTGCTGCAACTATTATCTCCACAGATCGGGCAACGGGAGAAGTACTGCTACCAGAGGCGGATATAGTAGTTTCGGGGGGACGTGGACTTAAGGGTCCGGAAAACTGGCATTTGATAGAGGATTTGGCAGCGGCTTTGGGAGCTGCCACTGCTTGTAGTAAACCGGTTTCAGATATGGAATGGCGACCGCATCATGAACATGTGGGTCAAACAGGCATTAAGGTTAGCCCTAGCTTATATATTGCCATCGGAATTTCAGGAGCAATCCAGCATCTGGCAGGAGTGAATTCCTCAAAAGTTATAGTGGTGATCAACAAGGATTCTGAAGCCCCATTTTTTAAATCAGCTGACTACGGAATTGTTGGAGATGCCTTCGAAGTAGTGCCCAAATTGACCGCCGCAATTAATTCATCGAAGCAATAATATGTGGTTATTTTTTAATAGCTTTAAACTGTTCTAGACTATTGTGGATAAGATCAAACTTGAAATCTTAGGCCTATCATCCAGCCAGTCTCAATCCGGATCATTTGCGTTGGTATTGGGAGAGGCAAACGGGAATCGTCGGTTACCAATTATAATTGGAATGTTTGAGGCGCAGGCCATTGCCATTGAGATTGAACGGATTACCCCCAACCGTCCAATGACCCATGATCTTTTCAAGTCATTCGCTCATAATTTTAAATTTGAGGTAAGTGAGGTATTGATATCGGACCTGAAAGAAGGAGTATTTTTTGCTAAACTAATTTGCAATAATTCTCAACAAACCGTGGAAATTGACTCCAGGCCATCAGATGCTATCGCTATTGGCATTCGTTTTGGAGTGCCAATTTTCACTTACGAGGCAGTGCTCTCGGAGGCTGGTATTATTCTTACCGATGAAACCAATGACGAGGAACACGGTGTATTGGAGGAGCGTGAGGATAAGCCGAAATCAGGTGCTGTTGGACCCGAAGAACTTAAGAACTTTACCACGGAAAAGTTACAGGATTTACTTAAAGATGCTCTTAGTAAAGAAGATTATGAAAAGGCAGCTAAGATCCGGGACGAAATGAATAAACGAAATTAAGTCAGCCTAATATCATACCCACCAGAGTAGCCGATAACAAGGAGGCCAGTGTACCTCCTAGCAAGGCTTTGATCCCGAATCTAGAGAGTAAAACCCGCTGATTGGGCGCCAATGATCCAATGCCCCCAATTTGTATCCCAATGGAAGCAAAATTGGCAAATCCACAAAGCATATAAGTGGCCATAATTATAGATTTGGGATGGCTAAATGATCCCGCACTGCGTAATTCTGACAAACTGACATAGCCAATAAATTCCGTAAGTACGATCTTCTCTCCTAATAGACGGCCCACCAAAGTAATGTCTTCAGCGGCAACTCCAATGATCCACATTACGGGTGCAAAGACATAGCCTAGAATAAATTCCAGCGAGAGCTTGTGGTATTGTCCATTTGAAGCCTCTGCCACTACACTATTCAGATTAGTCCAGTTTCCAGCCATTTCTAAAATGTAGTTACCAAATGCTATGAAGGCAAAGAAGACCAGTAGCATGGCTCCAACGTTTACCGCCAATCTAAGACCATCGCTGGTCCCATTGGAAATAGCATCCAATACATTGCTACCCATATGTTCCTTACTCACTTGGATGGATTTGTCAACTTCTTCAGTTTGTGGAACCAATATCTTTGATATCACCACCGCTCCAGGTGCGGCCATTACTGAGGCAGCCAATAAATGTTTGGCAAACATAAGTTGCTGAGCGGGATCATCACCACCTAAAAAACTGATATACGCGGCTAATACGCCACCGGCTAATGTTGCCATACCTCCGGTCATGACTAAAAGGATCTCAGATTGGTTCATATCCTTGAGATAAGCCTTGATTAACAAAGGAGATTCTGTCTGCCCTAAAAAAATATTGCCAGCTACAGATAAACTTTCTGCACCAGAGATCTTCATGGCCTTTGATAGCAGCCAGGCTAAAGCTTTGACCACTACTTGTATAATTCCCAGATAGAAAAGTAGACTAGTGATTGCAGAGAAGAAAATGATAGTAGGAAGAACTTGAAAAGCGAAAATAAACCCAAACTTCGAGGTGTCGGTAAAGTCACCGAATAAAAATTCTGTACCTGCACTGGTTGAGTTGAGAACAACTACAAAGATCCCTCCCACAAATTCAAAAATGCTGCGTATGAATGGCACCTGAAGCACCCCAATAGCCAATACTAGTTGCATGGTCAGTCCAATGGCCACTACTTTCCAGGCTATTTTCTTCCGGTTAGTACTGAAAACATAGGCGATGAGAATTAGCATTGCCAGCCCTAATAATCCACGGGCAACATTTACCATGGTGAGTCCTTTTCCCTGATCCAAATCAGAAAGTACATCCGAGGCATCGGTGGTTATCAGCAATGTTTGATCACCGGAGGCATCCTGAGCATTAATTGTGCCCGCTGCCAGCAGTATCATAAAACAAATTATAAAGATTCTCATACTCTTACCTGCTTAAACATTCCAAGTAAACAAAAAAATACCGGATATGAAAAGAAGCCCTTGCTCTGAACCTAGGGCTGTGGTGGTTCCCTTGCAATACTCAACTCCAGGTGCTATTTTAGAAAGTTATTAACCTGGCAATATTAACCACACTTTTTATATGCAAACTATTGATCAGAACCACCCCCAGCATGCTATGAACGGTCCACAACTTTTTGGGCATCCTGTTGGCTTGTATTTTTTATTCCTTACAGAACTCTGGGAACGATTCAGTTACTACGGTATGCGGGCGCTGTTTGTACTATTTCTGACAGCATCTGTTACCTCCGGAAACCCAGGTTATGGATGGGACAATGAGGCTGCCCTGTCAATGTATGGCTGGTACACCATGTTGGTGTATGTGGCCTCTATCCCGGGTGGGATCCTGGCAGACAAGTGGCTGGGGCAAAAAAAAGTAGTGATGCTTGGTGGAGCTCTGCTTTGTGCAGGTCACGGTATCCTTGCGATCGATGCACTATGGGCCTTTTATACCGGCTGTTTACTGATTATCATGGGGGTGGGATGCTTGAAACCAAATATTTCCACTATGGTTGGTGGTTTGTACAAACAAGGGGACGAAAGACGCGACAAGGGCTTTTATATATTTTATATTGGCATTAATATCGGGGCGTTTTTAGCGGGAATTGTGGTAGGTTCCATAGGTGAAAATATTAACTGGCACTATGGGTTTGGGTTAGCGGGTATTGGCATGTTCATTGGTCAGGCTACCTTTATTTGGGGTCAGAAATACCTAAAAGGAGTAGGGGACATAGTTAAAGCTCCCAAGAATTCCACAACCAAGGAAGAACCTTCGTTTTTTTCAAAATTCTTCCGGTCACCTTCAGCTTTGATCACTTCATCGGTACTAACCCTTACAATATTTCTATTATTTGAAGATTGGGGGTATCGTGTACTGTTTACATTGTTAAGCTTCTCGCTAGGAATTGGCATAGTAATTTACCGTGAGCTCAACCGGATTGAAAAGGACCGGGTGTTGGTGTTGCTGTTGAGTTTTCTTATCGTGATCGTGTTCTGGGGGGCCTTTGAACAAGCAGGCGGATTGATGAACATATATGCCAAGAACAAAACCAATCGTATGGCCTCTTTAATGACCATTGATCTTTTATTCATTGCTGGCATCTTATATTTATTAGGGACGGGGATTTATCAAAAACTGAAGAAAATGAAAATGTCCGGGTATTGGTTTTTTGGTGCCGCATTACTAGCCGCGGTATTCCTGGCACTGAGAATTTTTACCTTTACTTCCAATCCCTATCTAATTCCGGCATCAGTTTTCCAGTCCGTGAATGCATTTTTCATTTTCACTTTGGCCATGGGCATAGCCGGGTTTTGGTATAGTTGGAAACTCAAGGGAAAAGAGTCTTCTTCGCTATTTAAAATGGCATTGGGAGTAATTATCATGGGTGTGGGGTTTTTATTTATGAGCGCTGCTTCCAAGCAGTACGACGCTTTGGGGGAGTCGGCCATGTATTGGTTAATACTGGCCTATTTATTCCATACCGTAGGTGAGTTATGTGCTTCTCCGGTGGCGCTTTCATTTATCACGAAACTGGCACCAGTAAGATACGCGGCAATAATCATGGGAGTATATTGGGCAGCAACCGGGCTTGGCAATAAATTGGCAGGAACCTTAGGTGAATTGTCGCAATCTATGGGCGAATTTGAAATATTTACCGGAATTGCAGTGTTTTGTACACTGTTTGGCATATTGGCAATATTGCTGCTGAAGCCATTAAAGAGGTTGACACATGGTGCCGAGGATTTACAGCTAGAACCTGAGACCGACAAAAAGTAAAAAGGCATGGGTTCTATTAACAAAAGTATGAATTTTTTTGTATTTTACAGGGAGAGATGTATCTTCAATTTGTTTAAACACGTAATTAAAAGCACTCTATGGTTTAATTCTACCAAGCTTTATTTTTTAAAATACGCGGTTAATGGGAAGCTTCAGTAATTTGGAAACCCTGTCAAGCTTTAAAGGTAATATTACAGATGATAAGTTCGATCGTCTGTTAGAACAGACTGAGCGTAAGCTTCGACAGGAGTCAATCTCCAAAATGATAAAGAAAAAGATTTTCAAAGTTTTGGTTGAAACCCTCCAGAATGTGTATCATCACCAAGACGATCTCAAGAATCAAGACGACATATATGTAAATTTCAGCTTAAAAAAAGATCACTTCACATATAAAGATCACATCACATATATTGTGTCTGCGGGCAATCACGTACGAACAAGTAAAGTAAGTGTACTTAGATCTTTCATAGATAAAGTTAATTCAATGTCTCAAAATGAGCTGAAAGAATATTATCGATACTGTTTAAGTCAGGACCATTTATCAGATGAGAGCGGAGCCGGATTGGGTTTCATGGACATTATTAGAAAATCGGGTGAAAAAATCACTTACAGTTTTAAACAAGTTAATAAGGATTATTCTTATTTTTGTCTCCAAGTTAAAGTATCGGCATAACAACAATGGACGACTTTTATCTGGAGGGAACTCCAAAAACCCCCAAACTACATTTCAGCAGTGAAACAGGTGAGTTTGAGATATCGGGTAGGTCTATACCTGAAAACTCCATAGAGTTTTACAAGCCCATCATCAATTGGTTGGACCACTACATTGAAGAGCCAAGCCATCGGACACTACTAGTAATCAAATTGGAATATTTTAATACAAGTTCTTCGAAGTGTTTAGTGGAAATACTCAGAAGGTTAGAGAGCCTGAATGACCAGTCAATTGTGAAAGTAAAATGGTGCTATGAGGAGGAGGATGAGGACATGCAAGAGTCTGGTGAGGATTTTAAAGAAATCATCAAGGTGCCCATCGAGATGGTTCTGATCAGTGAATAAATTGAGTTTGAGTGTGCCTTGCCGGTAATAGACCATCTTTGGCGGTAAGGTGACAGGAGTTTGAACAGGCCCAAGCCCCCAGGATTTTGATCAGTGTTCGGCATTCGCTGTTCGACATTCGGTGTTCGGCATTCGAATTTTCTAATGCTCAACTGCTCAACTGTTCCCACTGTTCTACTGTTCCCACAACTTGGATATAAAAAAAACCCCGCCAATGGCGGGGTTTATATTTATAAGGGAGAAAGATGATATTACATCATTCCACCCATTCCACCACCGCCCCCCATTGGAGGCATGGCAGCATTTTCATCTTCCGGCTCGTCTGCAATCACGCACTCAGTAGTGATCAACAGGGCAGAAATTGACGCTGCATTTTCCAATGCCAATCGAGTTACTTTTGTAGGGTCGATAACACCGGCTTTGAACAGGTTCTCATACTTGTCGGTGCGAGCATTGTATCCAAAGTCATCCTTTCCTTCTTTCACCCGCTGAACAACCACAGAAGGTTCACAACCA
>CAZAWQ010000285.1:0-2432 GCA_964488585.1 uncultured Roseivirgaceae bacterium | reverse complement strand
AAAACCGAAGGGAAAGTAAATTAGTCTTACTCTGTTTTTTGTAACCGCACCTGATATTCTGGTAAACGATTATACTTTACAACGAGACTTTGGACAATGCCTCTGGTAGGATATATGCTAATGAAATCAATAAAGTTGAATGGGACACCACCAGTTTCTTGTACCAAAAGTTTGGTGTTAAATAAGCTGCGGTATTAATCACACACCCTATTATCGCCCTTATACTTCTGCTGGGAAGTAAATTATCCAGGTAAATTAATTTGTTGTTCCCTATGCTCTCGCCAAATAGCTGTGGCTAACACAGCAGTCACAATTACCGCCACTCCACTCACCCATTGAGGCACATTATAATCCCCAATTATAAATGAAGTTCCTGAAAATAGCCTCCAAAGATGACCTGTAGATACCAGAATCAAAAGGATCATAGCTACAAACGTTCCTGTTTTCATGATCAGAAATTTTATTTTTTAGAAGGTAATAAAATCGTGAAAGATTAACAATGATTTGGTCAGGCAACATAAGAGGTAAACTTATTTCTAATTGTTATTGAAGATCAGAATTTGTATTTTGAGATAAAACCAAAACAATTACATCATGAGAAGTTTATTAATTTTAATGGCGGTGCTGGTATTTTCCTGTCAACCGCCTGATCATTCCCAGGCACTCAAACCGATTGCCGATAATTATGTAGAAGCCTGGAATACCGGTGATTTTTCCGATTTGGACAATATCATCCATCCTGACTATGTGCGTTCTGCCAGTCCCACTGCCAACAGTTCAGCCGTAGGATTGGATTCATTAAAATCTGTTATAGAAAGATTTAGAACCGCTTATCCCGATATCAAAGTGGAATTGTTGGATGAGACATACACTGAAAACAGGTCAGTGGCGCGATGGAAAGTTACAGCAACCAATACTGGTCCCGGTGCATTTCCTGCCACCGGAAAAGCCGTTGAAATAGAGGGGATCGCTATCCTTGAATATTCAGGAGGCAAAATCATCAATGAGTGGGCGTCATTTGACAACCTGCATTTTATGTCACAACAAGGTTTTGCCCTGATACCTCCTGCCCCTCCTCTAGAAAATGACCCGGTAGAGGTGGATGCGGAACATTACAAGCTCGAGTTTGAAAATGAGTTTGTTAGGATATTGCGAATTAAATATGGCCCCAAGGAAAAATCGGTGATGCATGATCATTATTCCGGGGTGGTAGTTTATCTGAGGGACTCCAAAGGACAATTTACCCTGCCTGACGGAAGCACTGTGCAAACTTCGGGGAAAGCAGGAGATGTACAATGGGCACCTGCCGGTGCTCATCTGCCTGAAAACACTTCCAATAATGTCCTAGAAGTGATTTTAGTTGAATTAAAAGGGAAATAGAAGTACAAACCAATTTTAAAGAGTCGTCAATAATCAGGGCGGCTCTTTTATTGTGGCTCATAAAAGATGGCAATGATGGTTTGGGTGTCACGCCAAGCCTTATTGTTATCTTCGGCAGTGGTAATCTGTACATTGGGAATCTTTCCCATCATGGCTTGCATTTCAGATCCTTTCCAAAACATATGGGTGCCATATAAGTCTTTGTAACTCCAACCTGATAGGTCATTCGTATAGAACTCTACCACTTTAGCCATCTCATCATTGCTTTTAAGGCGTATCACAGGGATACCCAGTTGAGCCATATGGGTGGTTTGAATGACCCTTGAATCCGGATAAGGGTAAAGCCAACCTCCGATTTATCGGGGATCTTTACCTCCTGAAGGATCTTAATGGTCCCGGCTATTTGAGGATCGTTGTTTGTATTGTCAGGGGTTTCTGCTTTAGGCGCAAATTGTTCAGTTAACATCCAAATGGATGTAATTAGCAGGTATGTGAATAAAGTTTTCATGAGGCATTTGAGTGTTGTGGCATATTAAGTTATCAATTATGACATCATTTAATTTTGTAATTTCTTCTTCAACATACTAGCCGCCTTGGTGTATCCTCCCTCTGATCCATCTACAAAATGAATGTGCTGGTCGAACCGGTCGCGAACGTAACACGACATCACGCTTTCGTCGCTGGCATGCCACCCAAAAATTATTTCACCATCTTGTTCCATTTGATTGAGGGATGCAATTAACAATTCCCTTTGTTGTACCGTACCTGAAATGACCGTATTGATCCTTCCATCGATAATTAAGGTGTCGGATAATTCTACCAGGCGGTGGAGGTATTTTTTGCCCTCTTTATCGTAGTGCAAATAAAACTTGCCAATTAATGTGATTGCCCAGTTAGTGATCAAATACAACGGGTCAAACTTGCCCAATTTTGCCAACATTTCAGTATTTATCTTTCCCAAAGTGGCTTTAAGACGTAACCTCCTTACTGAAATGGGATTTCTAATTTGCTGTAACCCATATATTTCATCTATTTTATCCAGTACTTTTTTA
>CAZAWQ010000284.1:0-11509 GCA_964488585.1 uncultured Roseivirgaceae bacterium | reverse complement strand
TGAATCCAAATGGTCATCCTCAAATCTGATTTGTTTCAGATCTCCGAACTCCAAACCACCTGCCCACTTGGTTTCAGGAGTCAAAAATTCTCTTTTGAAGATAACTTCGTAACCATCTTTGTTCCAAAAATTACTATAAGTAATTTCACTGGAGATGAAGGTCCCCCTCAAATTGAAGTCTATAAAATTAAGTTCGTAACCGGAGCTAGGACTCTCCTCTTCAAGGTATTGATAGGCAACTGAGAATTGATTCCCGGTACTCAAAAAATTGCGGCTTCCTATTTCCAGTGTGAAATCATCGAACCCTCCAAAATCACCGCCGATGAATAGGGAAAGACGATCTTGGGTCACCACATAAACATCGACCATATTATCGTCATCTAAATGGGGTAAAAGCAGAATCCTGGCATCCCTAATGAAAGGGAGATCTCGCAGGATCCGTTCATTATCTGCCAATCTGAAGGGTGACACCATTTCTCCCGATTTGAAGAGCAAACTCTTTTGAATAATGGTTTCCTTGGTATCAGCATGGATCACATCAATGGCCTTCGCTACTGAACCTTTTACAACTTCCGCGGTATCAATAATATTGCCGCTTAAAAACTCCACAGTACGAATATGAATGTTTCCAATTCGATAGCCCTCAAAAGGCTCAAAAGGGGCCTCACTACGCAATATATTGATGGAATCAGATAATTCTGTCGCAGTAGTTCTAAACAACAACTTATATAATTTCCGGGTAACTAATTTTCGATTAGAACGGATCGCCAATGAATCATAAAATTTGTCCGACTGGGCATATGGATTTTCCCTGACTTTTACTTTGGTTTTTGCTGGTAAAATAAAGATAGTATCCTTAAGTGGAATCAATAATGTATCTGAAAATATAACCAACTTTCCGGCCTCCACGTACAAAGTGTCATAATCAACTTCCACATTTTGGTTTTTCTTTTTGCCGTGGGGTTTTTGTTTCTGAGCCATTACTGAATGGGTAGATAACAGAACCAACAGAATACCCACTAGTGTCAATATGACGCATCGTACCTTCATATTAACTGTAAAAATAAGAGATTATGAATATTATGAATTATGAATTGGAAATTAGAAATGAGGAATTCGCTTGGCCCTATAGCTGGCGTAATGACCTTAGTTGGCTCTTAAGCTCTTGCAGTTCTTGTTCCGCCTTATCGATCTTTACGGTAAATTCTTCTTTGACCTTATTGGCAGTTTTTGAATTTGCAAAGAACTCAAGATTGTTTCTCCAGGTAGAAATATCATTTCCCAAGGTGTCGATGTCTTTTCTTAAGGCTTGCTCTTTTTGCTCTTTTCTTCGATCCGCATGCGGTCCCTTTTTGAGTTTTTCAAATTGGATGTCGTACTTGATCTGCCTAGCCTCATCTGCTAGTTTCTCCGGCACTGTGGCCAGGAAACCGTTGGCCACTTCCGAATATTGCGCCCTGATATTTTTTACCTCGGCAGTAGGAACATAGCCAACGTCATTGAATTTCTGCTTTAGATCCAGAAACTTGTCCAGGTCATGGTCCCCGGTGGTGGTCATGATCTCAATCTCTGTACAGATCTGTTGTTTTTTCTGCAGGTTTACTATATACAATTTTTCCAGTTCCTGGTTTTGAGATCTTCTATTATTGAAAAATGAATCACACGCATCCTTAAATTGGCTATAAATTGAGTTCCTATACTTTTCGGAAACAGGGCCGATGTTTTGCCATTCCTTCTGAAGATTTTTAAGCTGTTCGGCAGTTTCATTCCAATCCGTACTGCCTTTCAGGCTCTCAGCCATTTCCACCAATCTCTTTTTTTTCTCCAGATTGATTACTCGTTCGCCTTCCAGTTTCTTAAAAAACAGTCCCTTATTGTGAAAGAACCCCTTAAATGCGCCCCAAAACTTTCTATTTACATCCTTGGCGCGTTCCCTTGGCAGGCCGCCAATGGACTCCCATCGCTTTTGTAACTCTAAAACGACCTTGGTTTTCTTATTCCAGTCGTTGATCCGGTCTGAACTAAACTGCAGGTATTGCTGTACTTCTTCGGCTAATTCAACTTTGTTATTTAAATTTTCCTTAAGGTCTTCTTTAAGATGTTTAATGAATTCTTTTCGCCTTGCATACACTTGGTCCGAAGCATGTTTAAAGCGATCCCATAAAGCTTGTTGATCTGCTTTTGGAACTGGCCCAATATGTTTAAAATCCTCATGCAGATTGTTAAGTTCACTGATGGCTTCTCTTAGATTTTTAACCGACACCAATTTTTCTGCCTTTTCACAAAGTTCAAATTTAGCCTCTAGGTTTTTTTTCCGGTCCAGTTCCTTGAGTTCAAAATATATGCTGCGTTGATCATAATAAAGATCCATTAAAGCGTGATAATTTGCCCATAGTGTTTTGACATGCTGTCCCGGTACCGGACCAAGTTCCCGCCAATGTTCTTGAATTTTTTTGACAGACTGGATGCTGGATGTGGTTTCCTCTTCATCCACCAATGCCCTTAACTCCTCTAACAAACTAACTTTTTCAGCTAAGTTTTTCTCTTTGTTACGTTCGAGGTTCTTTATGAATTTGAATTTTTTATCCCTCATCAACTTGAAGGAGCCATCGAACCGATTGTCAAGCTCATCAAATTTATAAGCAAAATGATCCGGATCATTCCCATCGGCTACAAATCGATCCAATGCATCTTTCCGCTCTGCCGTATGAATGACATCATAGCATTCTTTAATTTGTCGGGATACTTTATCCGCCATTATAGGGTCTTCCTCCTTTGCCAGCAATTCGATCAATTTTACCAATCCTGGTTTATCTAGAGTGGTGAAATCAACGCCATCCCAGGGTTTTTTGGGCTTTTCTTGTTCGGGGGCTTGAGCTTGGGTTTGCTCTGGGGCTGTGGCTTGTTCTGGGACTTGAGCTTGCTCTTGGGCTTGTTCTTGTTCGGGGGGCTTTTCTTCACCACCCGAAACAGATTGAGCTTCCTCTATTTCAGGGGGCTGTTTAGAGGTAACGGTTGTGGCGTCGGTGGACATCTTGCTATCCACTTGGGTACTTTCCAGTTCCTTGCCGGCGACATCTTCAACTTTCTTGTCTCCGGGAAGATCAATACTTTCGTCTGGCTCTTTACTTTTGTCAGGCTCCTGATGAATTTGGTCTTGCTGAACTTGAATTTCTTCTTTATTCTCTTCCGTTGATGCTTCCACATCCGAAGGAGTTGTGTGGTCTTGATCCTGAGCAGGCGCATCGACCTTATTCTTATCCGATTCATTTAATTCATTGGTTTCATCAGATAAACTTACTACCTCTGATGACGTAGCTGTCCCTTCAGAAACCAAATTCTCATTATCAGGTTTCGTCGAACCCTCTTCCTTTTCCGAACTGGGGTCACGACCATTCATACCGTTTTCTACGGTCTTGGCCTGGTCCCCGGCACGCTCATCACTGTTATAATTAGGGTCTACGTCTTTCGATAACTCTTCGTTTTTAGACATTTAAAATTTGTGGAGCCACTACTCCACCTTAATCAAAGTTAAGCAAAGGTTTTAATTTAACCGGGGATCAGTCGGATAATTTGAAAACATCCTAAATTTACCTCCCATGTTTTTTAATACCTCTCGCCATAATAGTTCAGGGTCTAAATCAAACACCTGATCTGCAGTTGCATCGGGTGAGACAATCCACGAATTCTCTTTCAATTCATCGTCTAACTGTCCCGGGGCCCATCCAGAATAGCCCAGAAAATAGAGCACATCATTTGGGTTTACCCTGCCATCCTGCATCAATATCTTTAATTGTTCAAAATTACCACCCCAGTATATTCCCTCTCCAATTTTTGTTCCGTCATTAATATTCAATGCTCCTCGGTGCAAAAAATGTATGCTATCCTGTTGCACAGGCCCTCCTACCAGCAATTTCTTTTCGAAATTGTCAAATTCCTCAAAAACATCCCCAAGATTAAGCTTTGAGGGCTTATTTAAAATAAAACCAATACACCCATCCTGGTTGTTTTCACAAATTAGCACTACGGTCCTTTCAAAATTAGGATCAGGTAAAAATGGTTCTGAAATAAGCAGATCTCCACGCTGAGGAATTGCACTTACCTCGTTGTGAAAAAAATTTGCCATGTTTTCTAAGTTCTTCAATGCAAAGCAGATCTAATGGGTAACGACTGAAGCACCTTTGCCTCAGCATGGTTTAGTTCCTCCAGTCTACTATAAACAATATTTTTATCGAAATAATTTAATGCCATGCTAACAAAAACATTTCCATGCTTGGATTCAGAAGCCCACAATTGATGATAAAACACCTTTAACTCATTGTCTTTCAGGTTTTCATACACTAGTTTAAATCTTTCTGCTCCTCTACATTCAACAATAGATGCCAACAACAATCTGTCTAAAAACCGCTCCTCCCTGCCTGACCGACATTGATTTACCAACTGCTGAACATAATCATCTTTTCCCATTTGTGCTGGTAACATGACCCCTCTGCCTTTCATTATCTCATACACTGATTGAAAGTGTTCAAGCTCTTCAATCCCAATCTCAATCAGTTCAGGTATAATCTCCACCCTATCCGGAAACTTGGCCACAAAACTCATTGCCATAGCTGATGCTTTCCGCTCACAATTGGCATGGTCCTGTAGAAATGCCTCAAAATCATCCATAACCGCAGCAATCCACTGAGGACTACTGGCGCATTCCAATGCTATGCTAACCTTCATTATTCAGGGTAAATTCCACCAATGATTTGAGGGCTACCAAGGTACCCGCCCCATGTAATATTAACTAAAAAGATTATATTTAGGAACTAGAGCATACACCTAATCTATTAGACGGAAATTAATAGTTTTTGGTTGGATTTCAATCTTTCAATTGATTTAATGTAATTACCCGGACAGATGACCAACAGAGATTTTGTAGCTTATCGCCAAGAATACGGGAGTCAAAGACTGATTGTTGAAAAAATGCATGCCAATCCTGTTAAACAGTTCAGGTTATGGTTCAAGGAAGCTGAACGGGCAGGAGTAAAAGAACCCAATACCATGACCCTAGCCACAGTGAGCCAGCAGGGACAACCAACCATCAGAATAATGTTAATGAAAGAAATTACCGATCAAGGTCTGGTTTTCTATACCAATTTCAGGAGCCGAAAAGGTCGTGAAATGGAGGAACTCCCTAAAGCAGCCCTAAACTTCTATTGGCAAGATCTGGAACGACAAGTCAGGTTTGATGGAACCGTAACCAAAGTTCCGGATGACGAATCAGATGAATATTTCCATACCAGACCCAGGGGTAGCCAACTGGGGACCTGGGTATCAGAGCAAAGTGAACCTATTCCCTCTCGCGATTATCTTGAGGCACAATTGAAAGTTTATGAAACCCGGTACAAAGAACACGATATACCCCGTCCAACTCATTGGGGTGGTTACCTGCTCACGCCTGTGCGGGTTGAATTTTGGCAAGGAGGACCTCATCGACTGCACGATCGTATCCAGTACTCATTAAATAATGAGCATTGGGACCTGCAGCGTCTGGCTCCCTGATATGAATCGATCCATATACCTGGAACGGTACAGCTATGGACCTCAATTGATAATAAATCCACCGGATCCGGATTTGGAGATGGTAGTAGTTATTCCCTGTTATTTTGAACCTGATCTCATTGCCACCCTGCAATCCCTGGTCAACTGCGCTCCCACATGCGGTAAGGTGGAAGTCTTTGTAATCGTTAACCAAAGTGGTGAGGACCCTGATCATGTAAAGAAATTAAATGAAATAACAGTAGACAACACCAAGCAATGGATTTCGGCACAATGTACTGATTTGTCTTTTCACATATTTCATCAAACACTTCCCGATAAGTACGCCGGTGTGGGTTTAGCCCGTAAAATTGGTATGGATGAAGCTATAAGACGATTTCGCCATCTGAAGAAAGACGGGATTATCGTATGCCTGGATGCAGATTGTACCTGTTGTATCAATTATCTGAAAGCACTGGAGAACCATTTTGAAGCCAATAAAAATACACCCGGTTGCTCGATATATTTTGAGCATCCGCTTAGCGGCCCACTGCCAATTGATCTTTACCGGAAGATAACAGCCTATGAACTGCATCTCAGATACTACGTACATGGTCTTCGGTATAGTGGATTGCCGTGCGCTTTTCAAACTATAGGATCCAGTATGGCGGTGAGATCATCAGCTTATGAAAAACAAGGAGGTATGAACAAGCGACGGGCAGGAGAAGATTTCTATTTCCTACAGAAGATCATGAAACTGGGGGGGTTTACTGAATTAAAATCCACTACGGTTTTTCCTTCTTCCAGGTTGTCGATACGTGTACCTTTCGGTACGGGAAAAGCAATGATCGATTCCATGAAATCTGATGATGAAGGATATGCTACATACAGTCCTAAAACATTTTTGGACTTGAGATCCATCTCATCAAAAGTAGAGGCATTACATCGTGTAACCTATTCAAGCATAAATAGTGTATTAGATGGCTTATCACCTTGTTTTCAGGAATATATACAAAAAGATACATTCAATAAAAAAATATTGGACCTCAATCAAAAAACCAAAACAATCAACTCATTTACCAAGCGTTTTTATCAATGGATTGATGGATTCTTTGCATTTAAATACGCCAATTATGCTGCTGCTAACCACTATCCGAAGGTTGATATATCCGAGGCTGCGGGATGGTTGCTGAAAGAAATGCACGGAACCAGCGTTGATTCAACTGACTCCAAAGACTTGCTTGAAACCTACAGAAATCTGGATAGGAATTCAGATCTGAGATCTGAGATCTAAAATCTGAGATCAAAAAGATCCCTTACACCAATATTACGATCTGTCAGGAATCCCTCACCGTAATTCACACCTATTGAGTGCCCTAATTCAATGCCTCTGGCTTCAACCATTTTTAAAAACCTTGGGTTACTTATATAGGTTTCCGGCTCATCACCCCCGCTAAAAAATTGAGAGCGGTAAGCACCGACGGCTTCCATTTTCGTCTCCCAATAGTCGGAAACATCCACTACAAAATCCGGGCTCAGTAAAACAGACTGTATATAATGATATAAAACCTTGGGCCGCCAGGAAGATTGTGTTGTTCCATCAATTTCCGTTTCAATGCGAGGGAGTCCAGATAAAAAACAAGCTTCTATGATCAAAGCTGATGCCCGGGGATGATCCGGATGGCGATCAATAGGAGACGCAGCCAGTACCACATCAGGTTGATATCTGCGGATTAGCTGAATTAAAGCCCTTTGATGACTCTCGTCATTTATAAAAAACCCATCCCGAAAATCCAGGTTTTCCCTCATAGCCAAACCCATGATTTCTCTGGCCTTTTCAGCCTCATTTTTGCGAATTTCGACAGTACCTCTGGTGCCAAGTTCCCCTCTGGTCAAATCCACTATCCCAACCTTCCTTCCCTTATCAACTGCCTGAATCATGGTGCCGCCGCAACCTAATTCTGCGTCATCCGGATGAGCAGAAAGCACCAGTATATCTAATTTCATATTAGTTAATTCGTAGTCTGCGACCTATACGCAGAATAGTGCGCCGGCCAATTCCATTTAAACCGCATAGCCGGCCAATGGAAACACCATAACGCTGACTAATATGACCAAGTGTATCACCACTTCTGATACGATGATACCGAACCTTACGTGCATCAACCAGGTACTTGAAACTGGCTGGAGTGACCATGTATATATCATCCAACAAGCAGTCAGATGTAAAATCGTAGATGGTACTGGGATCGATAGCGTTTCCCTGATACCTTATCTCAAAATGCAAATGTGTGCCGGTACTGCGACCGGTGCTTCCACCTAGCCCCACCAACTCACCTGCTTTTACCATTTCACCTACCTTTACCTTGGCCTTTGACAAATGACCGTATAAGGTTTCAAAACCATTCAAATGTCTTAATACTACATAACGCCCATAACCATATCGTTCATAGTCTACAATTCGAACAATTCCGTCAAAGGCGGCGGCAATAGAGTCGCCATAATATACCTTTAGGTCTGTTCCGTAATGCCAGCGATATCTTCGAAAACCAAATGGTGAAGTTATACGAGTATCGACCACGGGGAGCGACCAGTTGACTGTGGCCAATGAGTCGTTGATGTGTACACTTAAGGTATCCATGTACTTTGACCCATCTAGTTTATAGGGGTTTATTTTTCCTGAAGTCCAGTGTGAAAAATAGGAATGCTGGTTGACCCAAACACAATCAATGCTAAGTTTTTCACTAATTTGCAATATTGGGTCAATTACTAGATTTTCGATCCACTCCTCGATAATATGTTCCATAGAAGTGGTATCTTCTGTATGCTCTGAAACCTCAATTTCCTGATTCATGGAAACTTGCCTTAATCGCAAAGTGTCCTGGGCCATAGCTGGCACTACAAATAAGGCCGATAGTAAGAATATGCCCCGTACTTGCATGTTATACAGCTTCCATTTCTTTGGCACTCAGGAAGCGTTCCGCATCCAGGGCAGCCATGCAACCGGTACCAGCGGCAGTGACCGCCTGTCTATAAATGTGATCCTGGGCATCGCCTGAGACAAATACACCTTCCACATTGGTGACTGTAGAACCAGGAACAGTTTTTATATAACCGTTTTCATCCATATCCAGGAAGTCTTTAAATATTTCTGTGTTTGGCAGATGCCCTATAGCCACAAAAAAACCGCCAATTGGGATCTCCTTTTTTTTACCAGTCTTATTATTAAATACCCTTACTGCTTCTACCTCCTCTTCTCCCAGGATCTCGTCCGTTTCAGTATTCCATAAGATCTCCAGGTTTGAAGTGTTCATAACTCTTTTTTGCATAATATCTGAAGCCCTCAATTCATCCCTGCGAACCAATAAATAAACTTTGGAACAAAGCTTGGCCAAGTAGGTAGCTTCTTCAGCTGCAGTATCACCCCCACCCACCACTGCCACTTCCTGACCCTTAAAGAAAAATCCATCGCAGACAGCACAGGCAGAAACTCCTCGTCCATTTAAACGCGTTTCTGAAGGGATCTCTAACCATTTTGCCGACGCACCTGTACTAATGATTACCGAATCAGCGACTATCTGGTGTTTGTCATCTATAGTAACCTTCAACGGATAACCTGAGAAATCCACGGAGGTTGCCAGTCCGTATCGATTATCGGTACCAAAACGTTCAGCCTGTTTTTGAAAGTCAACCATCATTTCAGGGCCCATCACTCCTTCCGGGTAACCTGGATAGTTCTCTACATCACTGGTAATAGTCAATTGACCACCAGGTTGACCACCCTGGTACATTATGGGATTTAATCCTGCACGGGCTGAATATATGGCAGCGGTGTAACCAGCCGGTCCGGACCCCAGTATTAATACATTCACTTCTTCAGGCATTCACTTAATTTTAGGTTTTCACAAGACGCCCCAATTTAGTAATTATTTCATAAAAAAAGCCACGCCTTAGGCGTGGCTTCCTTAGTAATTATAAGAGGTAATTATATCATCCAAGATACGGTTTTAGGGTTTTGCTTCTTGAAGTATGGCGTAGTCTTCGAATGGCTTTTTCTTTTATTTGCCTTACTCTTTCTCGAGTTAGACTGAATTTTTCTCCAATCTCCTCTAATGTCATGCTGTGCTCACCATTAAGACCAAAATACAACTTGATCACATCCGCTTCCCTCTGTGTTAATGTAGATAATGCCCTCTGAACCTCCCGACGCAGGCTATCATTCATCAATTCATTGTCTGGAGTTTCTTCGCCATCATTTTCCAACACATCCAGCAGGCTGTTTTCTTCACCCTGCACAAATGGTGCATCCATGGAAACATGTCTTCCGGATATTTTCATGGTATCAACGACCTCGGAAGTAGTTACTTCTAAAACCTCTGCCAACTCATCCGGAGAAGGTTCACGCTCAAACTTTTGTTCCAGTTCAGAGAAGGTTTTGGAGATTTTGTTTAGCGATCCAACTCTGTTTAAGGGTAATCGTACGATTCTGGATTGTTCTGCCAATGCCTGTAAGATAGATTGCCTTATCCACCATACTGCATAAGAGATAAATTTAAAGCCTCTTGTTTCGTCAAATCTTTGTGCTGCTTTGATCAGGCCAAGATTACCTTCATTGATCAGGTCACCCAAGGATAATCCTTGATTTTGATATTGTTTGGCCACGGATACTACAAAGCGTAAGTTAGCCTTTGTCAGTTTTTCCAAAGCCATTTGATCACCTTCCCGGATTTTTTGTGCAAGGGTAACTTCCTCGTCAGGAGTAAGCAAGTCAACCTTGCCAATCTCTTGCAAATACTTATCAAGAGACTGACTTTCCCGGTTGGTAATCTGCTTGCTAATCTTAAGTTGTCTCATTCAGATTACTTTAGGTATAAGATGCAATAGACTAAAGTTCCTTAAAATAGCTGACAATTCAATGATTTAACAGGGATCAATGTATAAAAGCTAATTGTCGGACACAGGTTTTTTCTCTGGTCTGGGAAGTAAAACTTTTCGAGATAGGCGGAATTTACCGGTTTTCCTATCCACATCCGTTAGTTTCACTGTTACTTCCTCCCCTACTTCCATTACTCCATCCATATTTTCAAGTCGCTCCCATTTTATCTCAGAAATATGAAGCAACCCGTCTTTTCCCGGCATAAACTCAATGAATGCACCAAATGGCATAATGGATTTTACGATCCCCGTATAGATCTCGCCTACATCAGGAACTGCTACAATGGTTTTTATCCGACCAACTGCATCTTCCATGGCCTCTTTGTCCACGGCAAATACATTCACCAAACCGCCTTCTTCCACTTCTTCTATGATCACGGTAGCTCCGGTCTCCTTTTGTATCTCTTGTACTACCTTCCCACCAGGTCCGATCACCGCACCAATCATATCTCTTTCAATCTTGATGGTTACACTTCTTGGAGCATGTGGTTTCAGGTCCTCTCTGGAAGTGCTCATGGTCTTTTTCATTTCGTTCAAAATGTGCAAACGACCTTTTTTTGCTTGCTCCAAGGCTTTTTCCATCACGTCGTAGGAAAGCCCGTCAACTTTAATGTCCATTTGACAAGCGCAAATTCCCTCTTCGGTACCAGTAACCTTGAAGTCCATATCACCCAGGTGGTCTTCATCACCCAAAATATCCGATAAAATCGCATACTTACCGGTCTCCGGGTCAGAGATCATTCCCATGGCTATTCCTGATACTGGCGCTTTTATTTTAATTCCGGCATCCATAAGTCCAAGAGTAGCTGCGCAAACGGTAGCCATAGAGCTGGAACCATTGGATTCCAATATATCCGATACTATTCTTATGGTGTAAGGATTATCATCATCATGTGGCAATACTTTTTTTATGGATCTGGCAGCAAGGTTACTGGTACCGAAGAGGGAATTTGCGCTTGTCAAATGGACATTAAAGTTGACGGGCTTTCCTACGACGTGATGGAAAAAGCCTTGGAGCAAGCAAAAAAAGGTCGTTTGCACATTTTGAACG
>CAZAWQ010000283.1:0-3497 GCA_964488585.1 uncultured Roseivirgaceae bacterium | reverse complement strand
ATTTCAAAGGTGTATGTGATGGATGGGAAGGCGCTCCCTAAAACGGATGACTTGAAGGCCTGAGTAGGCCTGTTGCTTTCCTTTTTGAAAAATACAGAAAATGCATTTCGCCGGCTGTATATATTATAAATAGAGAAAGTGATGCTATCCTGATACTTTTTTCTTTTAACGGCATTGCGTTTGTAGGTATACGATAGATCCAAACGATGATAATCAGGAATACGAAACTCATTCCTATCGCTATAATGTGGCACAACTACTGAACCCAGACTATAATTACTAACTGGTGCTGTAATTGGCCGACCGGAAGTGAAGTTAAAAACCAAGGCGAATTTTGATTTTCTATTCACCGTCCAGTCCATAACAAGGTTTACGTTGTGGGGTCTGTCAAATTTGGCTGGAAACCAATTCGAATCAATTTCTCTGGCAGAAAGAGGAATCTTGATAAAAGTCCTGGAAAAAGTGTAGGAAAGGCTGCCTTTAATTTTTCCGGTGTGCCTCTTTAAGAAAATTTCCAGCCCGTATGCTTTCCCTTCGCCCTGTATAATTTCCTCTTCTATATCAGGGTTTAAAACAAGGTCAGCAAAATCTTTGAATTCTATTACATCGGTCATTCGTCGATAAAACAGTTCTGCGGAGGATTCCCAGGTATTTAATTCAAAATTCTTAAAGAAACCTAGCGATAAATTGTTGGATATTGAGGGTGTAATTCTGGTATTACTCAAAATCCATTGGTCAATTGGGAGAACCCCTGTGGTATTAGACAGTAAATGTATATACTGGCTCATTTTATTGTAACTCACTTTGACCGAACCGGATTTACCAACTGCATATCTTACCGATATCCTGGGTTCCAGATTGATATATTGCTGATCATTGCTTACAATGTTCCGACGTTCCTCTGAGAGAAAAACGGAGGTTCTCAACCCGGCGGATAGAGCTAATTTTTTATTTACCTCCCACTCGTCATTAAGATAAAACCCCCACTCTTGTCCATAATCCTTGGGTAAACTATCCTGTATTTTTGACCCAGTGGTTCTCAGTACTTCATCCTCGGGTTGGTAGTCTATCCATTCAATGCCACCAATTAGCAGATGGTTTTTTACTGGTATCACAATATTTTCCTTGAGTTTTAAAAACTTTAGCCCATTACCCAACTCTGTAAGATCAAGGCCGGAGGGGTCAAAATTGAGGTTGTCAGACTGTCCCATGGCCACTATAAATTCTGACTGAACTGTTTGGCCAATCTCCTGGTTCCAATTGACTGACAAGTTTTTGATGGTCCATTCAAAACCAGCTTCCCCTTGAAAATTAACTCGGTCGAAGCTTTGAAAGTATCCGGCACTTATCGATCCATTCTTTGATATTTTTGCGGACATTTTAAGATTAAAATCGTAAAAGAATGCTTCACTTGCCTGTATCTCCGGAATTTTGACTGTACGAAGAATCCAATCCGCATATGAAATTCTACCACCGGCCAACAGACTAACTTTTTCTTTTACAACTGGAGTTTCTATTGCAAGTTTACTTATTACCGTTCCTACTCCTCCATTGATGTTTGTAGAAGTGTAGTTATTGCCTTTTAGTTGAACATCCAGAACGGAAGACAACCGTCCACCAAACTGGGCGGGGATATTACCTTTATAAAGCCGAACATTGCTGATAAGATCGGGATTGAACATGGAAAAAAAGCCAAATGCATGGCTGGAATTAGAAAAAACAACCTCGTCCTGGAGAATCAGGTTCTGGTCAATGTTCCCACCACGCACGAAAAATCCCGGCGCACCTTCACCAATTGATGTAACCCCGGGAATAGTCAGTATGGTTTTTATAACATCGGCCTCCCCCAGAAATACCGGCATATCCTTTATCTGTTTGGGAGTAATAGAGACGATACCTGCTTGCGGGCTCATTAACCTCCTATCAGGGCTCTCTCCCGAAACAACAACTTCCCTTAGTTCTATAGCCTCCAACTCCATCTCTATCTTGACTTCGCCTTTAGAAAACACCCTCAGATTGCCTATAAATGGTTCGTAGCCGATGCGGCGTACCTCCATCTGGTAGATACCATTGGGAAGCTCCAGGTCAACTTGCCCCGTGTTGCCTGAGTTGAAGGTAAGTTCAAGCTTTTCAAAATAAACGGCCACTCCTTCCAGTCGATTGCCTTCATTCTTATCAACCAGCTCTAATTTTATTTGGTTTAACCATGAATTCCCTAGTATTGAAGAGTCTCCAACCGTCAACACGGGAAATCTTCTATCGATATCTGTGACTTCTATTGATTGCCTGGCCAGAAAATACTCTTGAGATTTTAAATCGCCAATCCTGTATTTGTTACCTATTACAACTTTATCATCGTCATAAATTACGTACGTGAGGTCACTATTTTTTAATAGCAGGTTCAGGACATCAATTAGCGGTTGCTGATTAAATTTTTGGTTGATTTTATCTGTGAATAGCCACTCTTCCCGGTAGAAAAACCTTATGGGATATTGATCTTCAAGGTGGTGTAGGACGTCTTGCAGGTTGGAATCAACGTAGCTTCCGGAAATTTTCAAATTCTGCGCAGAGGTTAGTACCGGTAGCAATACCATCAGTAGTACAGGAAGAAACACACTGAAATAATTTACCTCCGCTTTAGCCATTGGATAGAATCATTATTTCTGACTACCATTATCAGCTCAGTTCCTTGAAAATTCAAAGACTCTATGTGCCTGATATCCCCTCTTAGTGAGATGCCGGAATCATGATTGGAAAGTACTTGATGATTGTGGGGTAGTCCGGTAATTATTGACCCACGATCAGCGGCGTATCTTCCTTCCTGCATTGACGATGCGAATAAATTACCGGCTGAAAATATATCCATTAATCCATCGGCATTAAAATCAGCGATCAAAAAGTCTTGTATAAAGCTAATCTGCATGGCGTTAGGAAATGGCTCAAAGTGAAATCCATTGCCATCATTGATAAATACTCCGGACCTCAACTCTTTCACAGTTAATTTTATCGCCTGCGAAAGTCCATCGCCAAAAATGTCTTTTGGTGAGGCTTCAGCAAAAGCTATATTTGAGTGAAATCTAGTCTTAATTGATGGAATTTGACGCTCCAGCACCTCCCGTGAAGCAAAGACGGATTCTTCACCACCTGCAGTAAAAATCATAACAGGATCAAGTTTCCCGTTCTGATCAAAGTCGTTTAGATATAGGTTAAGTGTCCTTTTCTTAGTGGCTTTTAATTTTGAGTTTAGGCCCATGTTTCCAACCAGCAGATCCTGATCACCATCTCCATCATAGTCTGCATGATTTATTGTCTTCCACCAACCCGAGCTTTCAGGTATGGTGCTTTCTTCAAATTCAGCTCCATTAGAGGATAAGATCGATATATCCATCCATTCTCCTGCCAGCACCAGGGATTTTTTACCGTTTCCATTCAGATCGATCCATTCCGCATCATTAATCATTCCTAAAACGCCATCGTTTGGGAGGTATCGGGAAACA
>CAZAWQ010000282.1:0-7781 GCA_964488585.1 uncultured Roseivirgaceae bacterium | reverse complement strand
TCAAAAACTGGAATGTGAATTGACGGTCAAGGGGGGGAAAGTGATGTGGGACCTGAATGGAATTTCAAGGCCGCTGTGGACAGAACAGTAGATCTGCGATCTCAGATCTTGGAACTCTGATCTACGATCTCAGATCTTGGATCTCTGATCTTCGGATTTCAAATTTTCCAGAAAACTAGATTAAACTTGGGTCTGAACTCATCTCTCATAATTCATAACCAACCAAGTGTCTACTTCCCGCCAACTTGCCGCCATCATGTTCACGGATATTGAGGGCTATACCGCACTGATGCAAAAAGATGAGCAGTTGGCGATTCAAATGCGCACCCGGCACCGGGATATTTTCAATAGCATCACCGAAAAGCATCATGGCAAGATCCTGCAATACTATGGGGACGGCACTTTGAGCATGTTCAACAGTGTTGTCGATGCGGTAAGCTGTGGTGTCGAACTGCAGCAGTCCTTTTTGGCAGCACCGGAAATACCAGTACGCATTGGTATTCATAGCGGTGACATCACTATACTTGGAGATGAGATAGCCGGTGATGGGGTCAACATTGCTTCGCGAATCGAATCACTGGCCGGTCCGGGGAGTGTGCTGATTTCCAGAAGGGTGTACGATGAGATCAAAAACCACTCTAAATTCAATGTAGTATCAGTTGGGAGGATCCCACTTAAAAATGTGAGGAATCCCATGGTAATCTATGCATTGGCAAATGAAGGATTGAAAGTCCCTGACCGGTCTAAGGTCCGGAAAATGGCCCTTCATAAAATGGGGATCGGATCCACAAGGAAACGGGTGTTGATGGCAGCTATTGTGTTGTTTGTGATAACATTTCTTTACGGTGCATTTCTGTGGTACCAGCAAAATCAGACTCATGGGGAGAACCTTGGCCCAAAATCCATTGCGGTACTACCTTTTGTGAACCTTAGCAAGGATTCATCGCAGGAATATTTCAGTGATGGCATGACCGCTGACTTGTTATCTCAGTTGGCAAGAGTTAAAGACCTTCGAGTGGTGTCCAGGACTTCAGTAATGCAGTACAAAAATACCGACAAATCCTTAAAGCAGATTGCCGAAGAATTGAATGCTACTCATATTTTAGAGGGTAGTGTAATTCGTCACCACGATCAGGTACGGATAGCGATAAATTTGATAGAGGCAAAAACCGACAACCCTATCTGGTCAGTAGATTTTGACCGGGATGTTAAGGACGTACTTAAAGTGCAACGTGAAGTTAGCCTTGAGGTGGTAAAATTGCTTAAGGCTGATTTAACTGAAGCTGAAAGATCCAGGGTAGAAAAAATTGCCACCACCAACGAACGAGCCTATGATTACTATCAAAAGGGTCAAAATCTTATTAGAAGAACACAAGGGACAATCAATCAACTGGATGAAGCGGTCAGACTGTTTGAAGAAGCAATTAAACTGGATCCAAACTTCAGCCTGGCTTATGTTGGGCTTGCGGATACCTATTTGTCCTATGCCGCTTGGGGGCGAATTTCCCCTAAAGAAGCCCTTCCAAAAGCCAGAGCAGCAGCCCATCTCGCTCAAGACCTTGATGACCAGCTTGGTGAAAGTTATCAAACATTAGGAGCAATTTACCTTCACCAACAGGACCATGAAACCGCGGCACTGTACCTTCATAAGGCGCTTGATTTAAGCCCCAGCTATGTGGAAACCTATTCCTGGTTGGCTAAATTAAACCTGCTTCAAGGCAATTCGGATGAGGCGGTTAGATTCTTTCGTGAAGCCCAGGATCTGGACCCTTTGTCTACCCTATATACCGGATATATCATCTGGGCCTACTACATTAATGGTGAATATGAAAAGGCCATTGAAGTTTCCGAAGAGGTACTGGTGGAACATCCCACAGACAGTTTTGTACTTTGGAGTCTGGCAAACGTCTACATCGGAAAACAAGAGCATTATAAGGCAATTGAGATACTTAAAAGGAGAAATATTGGGAGTAATAACTGGACCATGGGATACGCATATGGTCGTCTTGGTGAATACGATGAAGCCAGGAAGATTCTTAATTACAACCTGAAGAAGGCAAAAGATGATTATGTTCCAGCGATGATGATCAGTACTATTTATTTAGGGTTGAATGAGCAGGACAAAGCACTTCTCTGGTTGGAAAAAGCCATAGAAGAAGGAATTGCTCCAATAATGTTACCGGAGGTAACTATTGGTCCAAAATTTGCGCCGCTGCGATCTGATCCTCGCTTTCAGGAGATAATGGCCAGAGCCAAGTTAAGACAGTCATAATAAAGCTGATGACAATTATCTCTATTACCCAAAGTAGCCACCTGAGGGTCTGATTTCGCAATCTTGTATTTACTTACTAATTTGTTCTTTCTTTATTTTTTATAAATTGTGTTGACAACCAGCCTGGCACATATCAACCATTATCATTAACCTAATCTATACATTATGAATCCGCTGTTCAAACTATCCGCCTTATTGTCTTTTTTAATGGTGATTTGCATAAACATCAGGGCACAAGAACCCCAGCACCCATTGGATCCCTTAAGCTGGCAAGAGTACTGGACGCTGTTAGAAGTGCTCCAGCAAGAGGGTAAGCTGGATGCTGATACCCGTTTCTCTATAGTCAACTTGAAAGATCCCGATAAGCAATTAGTTTGGAAGTGGTCGAAGGGAAACCCCATACCCAGATCAGCCTTTGCTGTAGTACGTCAAAAAGAGAAGACCTATAAAGCCATTGTTGATTTAAATAACAAAAACATAACCTCCTGGACGGAATTAAAAGGCGTGCAGCCTAATTGGATTGGCGAAGAGTTCGAGTCGGTAATAGAAGCGGTGAAAAAACACCCTGATTTTATTGCTGCTATGAAAAAACGCGGCATTGAAGATCTGACATTCATCGATTGTATGTGTATTCCACCTGGCTATTATGGTACCGAAGAGGATACCGGACGGCGGGTGGGTCATGTTCATTGCAAAGATGCCCGGGGCGTTCGTAATAATTGGGCGCGTAGTATCGAAGGGTTGACTGCGGTAGTGGACATGCATGAAAAGAAAGTCTTGCGGGTGGTGGATGAAGGGATTGTTGAAGTTCCAAAAGTATCTGCGGATTATGATCAGGCTTCTATTGGAGCGCTCAGAGACGTTCCCAGCCCTATTTATCAGACTCAACCTTTGGGACCTGGATTCAAACAAGACGGCCATGTCATTGAGTGGCAAAAATGGCGCTTTCACGTGCGGCCTGACCATCGGTTAGGCTTGATTATTTCTGCAGTAACTTATCAGGATGGTGAAGACCGCCGGCCCATATTATATCAGGGAAACCTGTCTGAAATATTTGTCCCCTATATGGATCCGGCCTTCGCCTGGTACCATAGGAATTTTTTGGATGCCGGAGAATTCATTGCCGGTGGTTTGGCTAAACCGTTGATGGCCGGTCTGGACTGCCCGGCTAATACCGTCTACATGGATGCTTTGATAGCCGGAGATAAAGGTAGGCCTGTGGAGGTGCCACGCATGGTGGGGATTTTTGAAAGGGAGTCCGGGGACATAGCCTGGCGGCACCATACAAGTAGCAATGAAGGATTACCTGAGAGCCGGGTGAAAAGGGATTTGGTGGTACGGGCAGCAGCAGTATTGGGAAACTATGATTATATAATTGATTGGATTTTTCAACAGGACGGTTCCATTCGGGTCTCTCTGGGGGCCACTGGGATTGCAGAAGTCAAAATGGTAAATCAGGATAATGCTATTGCATTTGCCAGTCCCGGCAGGGCAGCGCCAGATTTACCGGCCGATGCTTATGGTCGCTTTGTGGACCCTAACATTGTGGCAGTAAATCACGATCACTATTTCAGTTTTCGTTTGGATCTGGACGTGGACGGGTCAAACAATAATCTGCAGCTGGATCGACTGGTGCCTCAAACCTTACCTGAAGAGCATTCGCGGCGATCTGTATGGGTAAGACAATCAAAAATAGCTAGGAAGGAATCTGAAGCTAAGCTCAATATCAACTTGGACAGGCCGACATTGTGGCGGGTAACCAGTACCACCCATAAAAATCACGTGGGTTACTCTACCAGCTATCAATTGATGCCAGGTATGAATACTAATACCTTATTATCCGCCGACGATTATCCCCGTATGAGGGCTGGATTTATTAATCATCACCTTTGGGTTACGCCATTCAATGATGATGAACGATATGCTGCGGGTGAGTATCCGACCCTTAGTACCCCCGGACAAGGACTGCCAGCCTGGACCTCAAAGGACCGCAAAATAGAAAATACCGATATCGTACTTTGGTATACCATTGGCATGCATCATATGGTGCGGGCCGAGGATTGGCCAGTAATGCCGGTATTAAGGCATGAATTTGAGTTACGACCATTTGATTTTTTCGATCACAATCCAGCCATGGATTTACCGAAATGAACTAAAGTTCAACTATCATTTATCATTCATAATCCATAACTAAAAACGGTGTCTCAATCACGTCAATTAGCGGCTATAATGTTTACCGACATTGTCGGTTTTACGGCGTTGATGGGTGATGATGAGGAAAAGGGTTTTGACTTACTTATAAAGAACCGACAAGTCCAAAAACCACTTATTGCAAAATACCATGGTAAGTGGATCAAAGAGATTGGTGATGGTGTATTGGCCAGTTTTAATTCCGTTTCTGATGCAGTATACTGCGCAGGAGCCATTCATAAAGCCTGTGAAAACGAGTCCGACTTAAGCCTTAGGATTGGAATCCATGTGGGCGAGGTGGTTTTTGAGGGAGAGGATGTATTTGGTAGTGGGGTCAATATCGCATCCCGGTTGGAGTCACTGGCTCCGGTGGGAGGGATCCTGGTCTCCGAATCTGTATACAGGAATATTCAAAATAGGAAAGGAATTCACACTGAATTTAATGGGGAAGAAAACCTGAAAAATGTAAAAGACCCTATTAAGATTTACCAACTGAAGATCACTGATTGGGATGTGCCTGAATCCAAAGTGTCGGAAAGGCAATCTGTGACTGCCATCGGTGTCCCTTGGAAGTCAAAAAGTCAGAAGAAATTAGCGGTGGTTTTGTCAATAGTGGTGCTGATAGCCATGGCGTTCTTGTTTTTTGTCAAAAAGAAAAAAGAGGATACTTCTGGGCAGCTTGTTATAAAAGCTGAACCTAAAAGTTTGGCAGTGGCGGTAATGCCTTTCCGTAACGATAGTGAGGATCCTCAGAACATATATTTCTGTAACGGTTTGATGGAGGATGTGATCAACCAACTTTCTAAGATTAATGGGATACGCGTACCCTCGATTACCTCAATGCTCTACTACCGTACTAATCCCCAACCTTATGACATAATTGTGGAGGATCTTAAAGTGACTCACTTACTGGAAGGTAGTGTGCGAAAACTGCATGATAGGGTGTTGATGAATGTCACCCTGATTGACGCAAAGGAAAATAGTCAGATATGGTCCAATCGATACGAGATGGACCTTTCCGTAAAGGAGGTTTGGGACATTCAGTTTGAAATTGCCGGTCAAATTATGAAGTCGATGCAGTTTACCCTGTCAGAAGATGTAAAGGCAAATTCTAAAGACATACCAACCAGTGACTATCTCTCCTACGATAATTACTTGCGTGCCAAAGATTTATTAAAATCCTGGCATTTAGATGAAAACAGGAAAGCTATTGACCTTCTAAATGAATCCATTTTCCGAGACCCGAATTTCTATGTGGCCTTAGCCGAATTGTCCTTCGCCTATAGTCAACGAATTGAGCTTACTAGCGGGCATTGGTTGGATTCGGCAGGCCACTATGCACAACTGGCTGTGGGTATAAAACCGGATTTGGCGGAGGCTCTGGTGGCCCAAGGTTATTACGAAACACTTGTTGGAGACACCAGGGAAGGCCTTCGACTTTATCAAGAGGCTTACGATCTAAACCCTAAAGTGCCTAATAATTTGCTGGGTTGGTGCAATATGCAAATGGGCAATTACCAGTATGCTTTGGAATGGGCTCTTAAAATGTTAAAAGATGATCCAAATAATGCTGGGTTTTATGTTGATGCCGCCGATGCCGCCAACGCACTTGGATTGTTTACAACTGCAAGAGCTTTTTCAAATGAGGCGCTGGTGATACGGCCTGGTTTTCAATGGGCTGTTCATGATCGTATCCAATCATTTTACTATGAAAATAAGTATGTGGACGCCTTGAAATTTGTTGAGTCTATTAAAGACAAAGGAGGTCTTGGAACTCATTATGGAGCTAATATATATTTAGCCCTTATTTACTACAAGTTGGGTGAACCAGAACCGGCACTAGCTTTTCTGAAACAGATCGTGGATGAAAATGATGGAATGATTAGCGTAATTAATATGGCACGAAAATACATTGCAACTTCATTAATGGGTTTTATACTGATACAAACAGATAATATCAATGAAGGGAAGACAGTATTGGAAGGAATACTTAAAGATGTTGAACTTAATTTAAATGAGCAATTTCCTGAGAAACCCATGGTTTTAGCTTGTTGTTATGCCGCTTTGGGCCAGCAGAAGAAATGTCTGGAAGTATTAGAAAGAAGCAATGGTGGTATTACGGTAAATTATTACGATTTAGCCCTGTTTCCCATTTTCGATATCATGAGAGAGGAGCCGGGGTTTCAGGAAATCATGAATGGCTTGAAAGAAAGGACAGAAGAGATGCGTGAAAATGTATTGGCAAAAGGCTACTTTGATGATATTCTTCCAGACAAAATGAAAATTAGAAGAACTCAAAACTAAAAATTAAAAACTAAAAACTGTTCAAATATATCCCATCAACTTATAAGCTGCCATCCCCATTATTTCCCTGATAAGGATATGCCATTTGTTCAACGCTCCGGGTTCAGGAACTATGAAAGACATTATTCTCGGAGGATAGTCACCGGTTTTGAAGTCAGTACTAAAGCCGGTTGCCGGTACGCCAACCTTCTTAAAGCAGGCCAGGGATCGACGCATATGGAATGCAGAAGTAATTAAAAGATATCTGGAGTCAGGGTAATTTTTTTTGATGATTTCAGATACCGCAACCGCACTTTCCCTGGTGTTTCGGGACTGATTTTCGATGATCAAGTCTTCATCTGGTACCGCACACATCAGGAAAACTTCACGCAACTGGGTGGCTTCCCTTATAGGTGATTTAGTAAATGAACCTGTACCACCACTGATTATTATCTTTTGTATTTTACCCGCTTTGTATAGCTGAATTGCATGCGTCACCCGGTCTGCGCCCTCTGCAAAGTACACCCGGTCGTGGGGCAACTTTTCTTTTTTGACTACCCCTGTCAGTACGATGCCTACGGTCCTGTATGATGTGAGGTGCTTGAGCGGAGTTGGTGGGATTTCCCACCATTTAAATACTTGATTGGTAATATAAGGATTACTACAAATAATGAGTATCACTATAGAAAATGTCTGTAGGCGCTTTTTCCAAGGCCGGGATTTCAAAAAATAGGAGATAACCAATGAACCAACGATTAAGGTCAATGGCATGATCAGGTATGGGATGGTCTTAGATAGTATAAAAAACATAATCAAAAGTAAATATGGTTATGAAAGGGTCCGGCCTCAATAAAGGGGACCTAATACCCTGTATAAGGACTCTTTTATTTTTTGTTTTCTGGGTCTTATTAAAAATTCCTGAAGACGAATTTCTTCACTATCCGCGATATCCTGAAGGAAACTTTCACGCATCTCATCAGCTGTTTCAGGGTCATAGATCAGGGCGTTCACCTCGAAGTTTTTATTAAAACTTCGA
>CAZAWQ010000281.1:0-19009 GCA_964488585.1 uncultured Roseivirgaceae bacterium | reverse complement strand
CGCTTTCATTGGTGCGTTTTCCAGATGGTGTAGAAGGGGAGATGTTTTTTCAAAAGAACCGGCCACCATGGGCGCCTGATTGGATTGATTATGTGCGATTAGGGAAGGAAAAAAAAGACTATATAATGGCTACTGAGGTGGCCTCTGTGGTTTGGCTGGCCAACCTGGCTTGCCTGGAAATGCACCAGATTCACTCCAGAAATCCACATTTTGATTGTCCTGATTACATCGTGTATGACATTGATCCACCGGAAGGTTACCCATTTGATCAAGTGGTGGATATAGCTTTGGATCTTCGTCAGCATTTAGAGCAATTTGGTTACCACGCCTTTGTTAAGACCACTGGAGGGAAAGGGGTTCATATATTAACGCCCATTGAACCAAAATGGGATTTCCATACTGCTTTTGAAGTGGCATCGGCACTTGCCAAACCATTTGTACAAAAAAGAGCTGATGATACTACTTTACACATTAAGAAAGAGGCCCGGAAAGGAAAGGTATTGATTGATATTTATCGCAACAGAAGTTCGCAGAGTATAATCGGTCCATATAGTCTAAGGGGCAGGGGAGTAGCTCCTGTATCCATGCCGCTTACCTGGGATCAGTTGACTGAGGTCAAAGATCCTAATGAATTCAATATCAAAACTGCCTTGGAATTTGTACTTCAGGAAGGAGATGCCTGGGAGTCAATGGGTGCCTATGCCGTTCCAATTCACACAGAAAGAAAGGCCGTTAAGCAAAAACAACAGTTGCCGCCGGGTGAAACCTATAAGACACCCGAACAGCTAAGCGGTTACCAGCAAAAAAGAGACTTTTCAAAAACTATTGAACCACTGGGTGATCTGGTGGTGGGATTTGACCAGGCGTTTGTGGTACACCGCCACCACGCATCACGTTTACATTATGATCTGAGGTTGGAGGAGAATGGAACCTTACGCTCCTGGGCTGTACCTCGTGGACTGCCGCCCAGACCAGGAATCAAGCGATTGGCGGTGCAAGTGGAGGATCACCCAATTGAGTACTTAACCTTTGAAGGGACTATACCAAAAGGCCAATATGGAGGTGGAAATATGTGGCGCTATGCGCTGGGGAAATACGAGAAAACCAAAGATAAAAAGAACGGTTTCTATTTTAGACTTGAAAGCCCGGAGCTAACAGGAGAATACCGAATACATAAAATGAAAGGCAAGGAATGGCTACTGGAGCGGGTCACTACCACCCAGATCAATTGGGTTCAGGATGAAATTGAGCCAATGCTTTCAAAAACCAGCAGGAAGCCCCCATTGGGTGAGGATTATATTTATGAAGTAAAATGGGACGGCATTCGGGTAATGATTGCGTTGGACGAAGGTGAGATAACCATTAGAAGTCGTAGTCAAAGAGACATTACTCATTTATTTCCGGAGCTTTTGATTCCAGAAAAAGCATTCAGGGCTACCTCGGCATTATTTGATGGGGAGATTGTTTGTCTGGATGGTGAGGGAAAACCACATTTTAAAAACGTAATCAGCAGAATGCATCAATCGCGTGCCGGTAGCATTGAGCGTTCCAGCACCACCAATCCGGCTCATTGCTATCTCTTTGATTGTCTCTACCTGGATGGTAGGTCTATTGTCTCAGAACCGTTAAGCAGGCGTCGTGAATGGCTTCAGGATGCTATTAAAAAAAATACGCCATACCGGGTAAGTGAAGTGATTGAGGATGGATATGCTCTTTTTCAGGCGGCGGAATCTATGGGGCTGGAAGGTATAATGGCCAAACGCAGCAATAGTAAATATCTTCCCGGAAAGAGGACGGACAATTGGGTAAAGGTAAAGGTACGTCAAACCGTGGATGTGGCAATAATTGGTTATACCAAAGGTAAAGGGGATCGACAAAGATATTTCGGCGCCCTCCAAATTGCTGAGAAAGTAGAGAATGACCTGCCTGCCGGGCAGGCAGGTTGGAATTATAGAGGTAAAGTGGGCTCAGGGTTTGACCAAAAAACCTTGAGCAGCATCTATAAAACGTTACTAAAAATACCTGGTAGCTCAAGGATAGTGGATGAAAAACCACTGGATGATGCCAGCACCACCTGGATTCAACCGGATCTTTTTTGCGAAGTTGAATACGCTTCCATCACCCCCAATGGCACCTTTAGAGAACCCGTTTTTGTCAGGTTGAGACCGGACATTAACTTTTGAAAAATTGAAAAAGTGCAATTTATTAGCTATTTTAGCACAAAGTATCTTGTGAAATGAGAGCTATTTGGAAAGGACATATCAGATTTTCTTTAGTTACTATCCCAGTAAGGATCTATACCGCAATTGATGCGGCAAAGATCATCAGTTTCAATCAGTTGAACAAAGAAACCAACAGTCCCATCAAGTATGAAAAGAGGGACAAGAGTACCGGTGAATTGGTACCTGCTGAGAATATTGTAAAAGGTTACCAGTATGAGCCAGGGCAATACGTAATCATTGATCCTGAGGACATTGAGAAAGTAAAAATTAGAAGTACCAAGATTATAGAAATTGAAGCCTTCGTTGATGCTTCAGAAGTACATCCAACACTATATGATACGCCATATTTTGCCGGACCAGATGGGGAAATCGCTATTAAGGCATATGCACTTCTTTGTGAAACCCTGAAGGAAACTGGGAAATTGGGTGTAGGAAAAGTGGTGATAAGGGATCGGGAAAGCCCGGTTTTGTTGTCCCCTCAGGAAAATGGTCTGGTGTTATATAAATTGCGATATCCTGATGATGTAAGGGATGTAAATAGTATTCCTGACCTTAGTACCGAAGAGGTGGACGAGAACCAACTCAAATTATCCCGGACCCTGGTGGAAAGCATGTCCAAATCACTGAAGGATGTGGAGTTTAATGACAAATACAGAGATGCTCTGAAAGAGATGATACAGGCCAAAATAGAAGGCAAGGAGATTATTACCGTAGCAGAAGAAGAACGGCCTACCATTGATATTATGACTGCTCTTAAAGCAAGCATCGAGCAAGCCAAGGATGAGAAAAAACCCATGAAACCTGCCGGCCGGACAGGCGGCAAGGCTGTAAGCAGTAGTTCTTCTAAAGACAAGAAACGTAAGCAGGCTTAAGAGAAATGACTAAAATAGTCAAACTATCAACTCACCCAACCACTCGATTAGGACTAAAAAGGGTACGAAAAAGAAAGAAAAAAACGCCTGAAGACTATGGGCAACTAAATATTTTCACCCCCTCAAAACCAACCGGAAAGGTTGTTCAATTTGTCTCAATTGGTTCTTTTGAAGAAGCGTTGAATTTAGATGAGCAGGGTGACCTGGAAGGTGCCAGCGATGTGTATAAATCTGCTATCCAAATGGGCGACCGGGTGGCTGATGCATATTGCAACTTGGGAATTCTTGAATCTCAAAATAATACAATAAAAGCAATCGATTGCTTTACCCGCTCCTTAAAATCGATGCCCAGACATTATCAGTCTCATTACAACCTGGCCAACTTGTATTCAGAGGAAAAAAACTACGCATTGGCCCGTTTACACTATGAGCTGGCCATAGAGATTGCTCCGGATTTTCCAAATGCTTACTATAATCTGGGACTGGCACTGGCACTGATGAAAAACTATTCAGAGGCCATCCAGATACTGACCAAGTATAAGTCACTGGCGCTGCCTGATGAATTAGGAAAAACCAATGAGTTGATTGGCAGTTTAAGAATGTCTTTACTGGAATAACACCCCGATCTTATGAAGCATTTTGAAATTGATCATATTGAAGTATCAGATTACTATATTGATGTAATATATTGGACGTCAGCATTTGATAAGAATCAATCTATTATATTTAAGACCAAGGACTTTGAAAATTGGCTGAAGGATCAACGTGAGATATCTTTAAATGTATATTGGGACCGTTGGAATTCAAAAGCCTCTGATAGGCTAAGTAGTCAAATCATATTGGATGATGTGAAGCAGTACCTTTGCTTCAGGTTTGAAATGTTTAAATCAGCCGTTGAAACACCGGCACCTTCATACACCGATCAAAAGCCAATGACACGAGTTACGGGATCTCGAATCTCAGATCTCAAATCTAAGGGCTCAGATCTCAAAACTCAGATCTAAGATTTGCGATCATTAGATCACAGATCTCCTTCCCCCAGCCATCTGGCGGTAATTTCGGCCAATTCCACTTGCACTTCATCAGTGGTTTTATCTGCGGATTTCAACATATTGAATCCGTGATCAGCGCCATCAATAACTTGCAAACTAGTGTTATTTCCCAGTGAACCTAACAGAGGGGTTAGCAAATCTAAATCTGCCAACTTGTCCCGGCTTCCTTGTAGGAAGAGCATGGGAATTTCGATTTCCTTTAAATGTGCGCCCCTGCTGTCTCCAGGCTTTCCAGGAGCATGAAGCGGAAACCCGAAAAACACCAATCCCGACACACTGTCGATTGGCTCCTTTGCCTGTGCCTGCGAGGACATTCGTCCGCCGTATGATTTACCAGCTACTAGCAGTTTAATGTGAGGAGTGATCTGATGGGCTTTTTTTACAGCGGCTCTTACTGTTGCTTCCGAAATTGCCGGTGAACCCGGACTGCGCCTTCCTTGCTCCATGTAGGGGAAATTGTAGCGCAGTGTACCAATCTTTTGCCCAGCCAGGTTACTTGCTAATCGGGTCATGAAACGATGTTCCATACCGACTCCGGCACCATGGCCTAATACCATCAGGGCTATCATATTGGACGGAATCAAGACCAGACCACTGACCGATTGGTTGCTGGTGGTCAGGTCGATAGTAATACGCATTTCTTTCACTATTGAAATATTACTAGAATCGATTGGGAATTGGTCAATATACAAACTATTATCTGTGTAAATTCACTAAAACATTAGGTAAAAATTCTCGATCAATATTTTTAGTTTTCCATCAGGAACCAATCGATATTAAAGTGAGCGTAAATCTTCTGATAGTGCCACTGTTATTATTTCCGCTTTTGGCATACCCCTATACTGATGAAAGTCATTACAGTAAGACCTTCGGAGAAGCACGATTTTTCCGGGTATTTACCCCCTCTTTATATAATCCAACCAACGCCGCTGAACGCTATCCGGTTATATATTATTTTCATGGTTGCGGGGGCAGTTATCAGCGCAGTGGAACATACAGTTATGTAGATTATGGATTAGTCGCCCCAAAAACAGAAAATAACAACAATGACCCTGCCTATGGATTTCCAAATAATGCCGATTTTGAGAATTTTGTGCACAACAATGAAGTGATAATTGTCAGCGTAGACGGCCGTATAGCAGGGATTCCTGGTTGCGGGGTATATTTCCCATCTCAGGTTGAATCATGGGAGGGAAACTACTACAATTTTTCATCCTACATCAGAGAACTCATTTCTGTGGTTGATTTGCGATACCATACTAAGGCAGGCCCTCAGTATCGCGCTGTAAGCGGACTTTCAATGGGGGGACAGATGGCTATTTGGATTGCAGCTACCAACCCCCATTTGTTTAGTAGTGCTTCAGAATTCTGTCATTCCCCAAACTTTTATGATGTGGGTGAACCTTCCTATCTTACAACCATTGACGTTAAGCAGTTATGGAGGAATTTCAGAGGATTACCTTTCAGGCATACAACCACTGACCGGGACTATCTTCGGTACTATACCGCACAGTTGTTCGAGATTTATCAAGGTGCAGGATTCATAAATGAGTATTATCTGGCGGATTTCTGCAAACACTATGCGGCTAGAATTGATCTGCAGTTTGACTTTCATCTCGACTCGTTTAACCAGGTCAAAAATACGGCCGCTTGTTTTTCACATATTAACTTATACCCGGAATTTGAAGTATGGGGATATAATGTATTGAGCTCCAAAAAGGGAAATGGTTGGATATATCTACATGATGTATCAAAAAACGGATTAGGGATTTATACCAGGAAACGTTTACCATATGCCACTAGCCTTTCTGAGTTTGATATCAAAGTAGTTACACCTGCTTATTATATTCCCAATGCGGATTATACACTTTCAAGATATTCATACCACAACAATAGCTTTAATAGTCAGCAAATAAATGCCGATTCTTTGGGTAAATTGACTATTACTTCAACAGGAGGAATGGGAGAGGAGATTGGCATAATCGGTGAGGGGCTTCAACCTCCGGTATTCGTTCTTACAGATACTATCAACGAAAATATATATTTGACAGCCCAATTTGACACGCCACTTTCCTTTGATGTAGTAAACTTGTCAACTTTGCCTCACACAGTAGACTTCATTGTGTCAACAGAAAACAATGATTTGCTAACTATACTAAGTCAGCCTAAATCAGTGGTCTTGCCTGCAAAGTCCAAAACCCACATCGACTCACTAGTGGTGGTTTATGGAAGCAATCTAGATGACTATAAAAATACCGGTTATATAAAAATTGGTACTTCAATTGATGGGACTGATCAGGAAAGAGAACATATCATACCGGTAGTAGTTAAAAGGGTTAATTCTGAACAAGAAGCCGCCAGTATAATAATATTTGACGGCAGGTCTGAAGAGCTTGCATTGTTTAAATATAATTGGAATGGATGGGATCATCCCTATTCATCAGGAACAATTTCAGAAGGGGTTGGAAATGGGAATGGAAGAGCTGAAATGAATGAGACATTTTCCCTATGGATCCGTCCTCAATCATCATTAGCTGCATTGGTTGACTCCACTTGGCAACCAACCACTCCCATCAATTGGAAGGTGAACCCAGATGTATCTGTTAAAGATATTCTGCAGTATCAGCATAGTACCGGTAGAGCAATTCTTTCCGCTCAAATTAGTCTCGACCGAAATCCTACCAAGGAAAAACCTATCAGAATTTCACTTCAGACGGAATCACTCAAAGTACAATATTTGGAAAATGACTGCCATAGAAATACTGCCGATGATTTTCGATATTCATACTATGACCTGGTCATATATGAAGACGGCTCTATAGGAATGGAAAAAAAACCTTAAACGGTAGCCTGCTTTAACAGACGGAAATTACTCCTCGGAGTCATCTAGTTTCAGGTCCTCATTCGGTAAACTATCAAAGTCATCGTCGGAATCATCATCTACCACATGATAGCCACCAGAGAGGTCCATCCGGACTAAATAAAAAGTATCTTTGGTTTCGAAAGGAAGCGCTGAGATAAGTTCTCCATTGGAATTATTGAAACGAAGCAGATGTTCCTGGTAGCCATGAGGAAATTGATCCTTTAGTTGGACCAATATTTCAGTTGGCATTTGATCATAATCTTTAATGATTCTTTTTTTATTCATTGCTTTAAGTTTTGATGAATGCAATATATCAGTAAGTGATGTCAAAAAAAGTTGATCATTTTAGGAAAACTATTACATGCAAGATTTAAAATATTATTAGTATTTTTTGGGGACATTGAAACGAATTGACTCAGGAATTACGAAAATAGGTTTAATCACTGCTACTTCACTGGTAATTGCCAACATGGTTGGAACCGGCATATTTACTAGTTTGGGGTTTCAGGTAGCTGAATTGCCTGCGGTCTTTCCATTGATATTTTTATGGATCGTGGGTGGAGTAATTGCGTTATGTGGCGCATTGACCTACGGAGAGCTTGGTGCGGCCCTACCTAGATCCGGAGGAGAATACCATTTACTTACAAAGATATATCACCCAATAGTTGGCTTTATATCCGGCTGGGTTTCAGCAACACTGGGCTTTGCAGCGCCTACAGCGCTGGCAGCCATTGCACTAGGAAAGTATACTGAGGTGGTATTCCCATCCGTAGACGGCACCCATCTGGCAGCTATAGTGGTGGTGGTTATTTCGATTATCCATGCCTACAGTATAAGGTTGGGTAGTGTATTTCAAAATATCTCTACATTCCTAAAAGTGATTTTAATTCTGGTGTTTGTAGGGGCTGCAGCTTTCATTCCTGACCCACAACCTATTATGCTGCTACCCAAATGGACTGATTTTCAAATAATTATCGGTCCAAGTTTTGCGGTATCACTTATTTATGTTTCCTATGCATATACCGGGTGGAATGCGGCAGTTTATATTGCCGGGGAGATTAAAGACCCTGAAAAGAACCTCCCCAGGTCATTGTTTACGGGAGCAGCCATTGTGCTGTTGCTGTATGTTTTATTGAACTATGTATTTCTTTACACCGTCCCCATGGCGGACCTGGCTGGTAAACTGGAGATAGGATTTTTATCAGCCATCAATATATTTGGTAATACAGGTGGAGAAATGATGTCAATGTTGATCGCATTACTTTTGGTATCAACCGTGAGTGCCATGGTTTTTGTGGGGCCTCGTATCTCAATGACCATGGGAGAGGACATGCCGGTGTTGCGTTTATTAGCTAGAAAGAGCCCTGGTGGAATTCCGGTAAATGCCATCTTGTTTCAAATGATCGCCACCTTGTTGTTCATATATACTTCTAGTTTTGAGCAGGTCCTGATATATGCTGCATTCATGCTGACATTTTTTACTTCACTCACGGTCTTTGGGGTGTTCGTTTTACGTATTACTAAACCTGAACTACCACGGCCATATAGAACCTGGGGATATCCGATTACACCAGCGATATATGTGCTACTCAATGTTTGGATCATGGTATATGTTATTATAGAGCGCACTACAGAAACATTGATTGGGATTGGGATTGCGGCAGCCGGGTTGATTCTGTATTTTATCAATGCGGTTTGGTTTCGGAAGAAATAGTGAATTAGTGAAAATTTCAAACATGATAGATTATGAATTCCTGAAAGACATTTGCCGCCAAAATAGTGAGTTATCTAGTTCTTTAATAATGATAAAAAAAAATTGCTACTGTTAAGATCATATTTTGGGGCAAGCGTTCATTTTAAGAGGGGTTTGATTTAGATCAAAGTATTTTCTCCCATTCAGTTTCATGGCCGCTATGTCTTCCAAGGATGCTAATCGAATGGAATCAATAGTTTCAATGTCATTAATAAAAATTACAAAATTTAGCAGACTCTTTTCCTAAAACCCTAGAATCTCCCTCAGCCTACTATATCCACTTCTGCTTACTGATATTTGTCCTTCACCCTTCAATATCGCTACATGTGAATCTTTACCATACGGTTCCAGTTTTAATAGCTCGGCCAGGCAAAGTATATATGAGCGATGCACCCTTACGAATTCTTTGTGCGGGAGATGGTCTTGAAAATACTTCATAGTCTGTTGTTTGAGAAACTTCCCATGGTGGGTGTGAATGTACACGTAGTCATCCATAGCTTCAATGTATCGGATCTTGTCCACGGCTATTATGTTGATTTTACTGCCGTTCCTGACTACTACCCGGTGCAGGTCGCCGGTTTCCTGATGGTATCGGATTAGATTGAGTATTTCAGGTGGGGTGCCGGATTCAGTCAATTTTCTTCTGGCTTTGTCAAGGGCAACGTCCAGTCGGTCTTGTGCATAGGGTTTTAATAGATAGTCAATGGCATTTTGTTCAAATGCTTTAAGTGCATATTGGTCATATGCAGTAGAGAATATGATCACCGGGTGGTGATCCAGAAGTTCCAGCATTTCGAATCCGCTCAACTTCGGCATCATTATGTCCAGAAAGATTAGATCGGGCTTTAGTTCATGAATGGCCTTTAAGCCCTCAAAACCGTTTTGACACTCCGCAATAATTTCAATATCATCATGAGCTTCTAAATATTTTCTTATGATGTCGATAGCCAACTGTTCGTCATCAATAATTATGGTGCTGATAGTGGACATTATTGAGGAATTTCAAGTGTAACTTCAAATACATTTTCTTTCACACCATATCGCAATAGTTCTTCACTTCCATAGAGCAGTGCTAGTCGCTGCTTGATGTTCTTCAGTCCAATACCGGACCCCTTGTTAGACACTGCTTCTCGATCAAAGTTATTGGAAATAGTAACGACCAGAGAATAGTTGGTTAATTCAGCGTTTAGATTAATGGTTATGGTTTCTATGCTTTCCTGGACTCCATGTTTAATGGCATTTTCAATAAGTGGCTGCAACAATAGGTTGGGTATTTTACTTTGGTAACACGCTTCCTGAACCTCATTGTGAAATTGCAGCCGATCACCAAAACGAACTTTCTCAATGGACAGATACAATTCGATGTTTTCTAATTCGGTTCCCAACAGATTGGTTTCGCTATTGTCCTTACCAATCGAATACCGCAAAAAACTACTAAGGTTAATGATCATTTGCTGGGCCTTTGGCGGATCACTTAAGGTTAGTGAGCTGATGGAATTGAGGCTATTGAAGATAAAGTGGGGGTTAATTTGAGATTTCAGCATGCGCAATTCTGCCTCTTTCACTTCCGTGGCCAACTGGAGTTCACGGTTTTTTTGTTCCTGAAGGTTTTGATAATAATAGATCAGGTAATACATCAGTACCAAGACCGTATAGTAAAACGCCCCGGAAATTGTACGCCAGAGTAGTGAACTGTCAAGAAATTGTTGGTAAACGCTATCCGGCTGTATGAGGTGCAACATACTGGAGCTGATCCAGATCCATAGAAAAATTGCCACAATGCCTGTGCCTAACAATGTGAGTAGGGGGCTGGTATCCCTAATATCTTTGGGAATAGAGAATCGCACCAGGTACCAATATCCTAATCCCATACCTGCAAACAAGGCGTTAAAAACCAGACTATCCTGCAAGGAGTAGATCCAAGGTATTTCTAAATGGAAGTGGAGTAAGGAAAAATGAGTAGTACCTATTAATACCCATATCAGGAAATAGTATGCAGCAGCAACACTGCCAAGAATTGGATGCTTCATATGGCTTTAAGCATTCTTGATTTCACCACCACCAAATAGAATTAACCCCTTAATATGTAATACTTTATGCGGATCTGTTTGGTATTTGTCTATCATCCGATGGTCCTCAAATGATCCAAACACTACTGTTAGTTGAGAAACATTTACTGTCCAGTCCAATGGGACCTTAAATGAGGAACCTCCGAATAGGGTAAGAAGATCTATTATATTGGAGGTTGCTGAGAGTGTGGCCGGTCTCATATCTATATCGATACCGCCGAAGATTGCCGTGGCCTTCCCACCGGTAAACACCTGGGATGTTACTTTTTTCTCCAAGCTACTGAAAATGGCCATTCCATCTATTTCCGGGCTATTAGCGTCAGTTGTAAGGTTGCTTTTTCGATGCCTCAGCAGTAAGACAATACCTGCCAGAACCAGCCCCAGGGGCCATAAATCCCTAAAACTAAAATAATGCAGGCCCAGTATGTCATAGATGAATATAAACAAGGCCCCAATCATCAGAGGAACCAACCCTTCCCTTCTACCTAAGGAAATACCAACCACTCCTATTATGATTAAGAGCGCTTTCCATGAGAAGAATACTGAAGGCAAAGGAAGCAGGTTAAGGTTTCTTAACAGAAATGCCAGACCCAGCACTACTAATACCAATCCAGTCCAGTTACGCTGTTTTATTTGGTTATTTTGCATCTTGTTGTTATCAACTGTCAACTTTAACTTTTTTGAACAGTCCTGGATCTTGCCAGCATTACCACTCCTAAGAGGATTAACGCCACCGGCCACCATTGGTGGATGTGTCCAATTGCCATAAATATTTCATCCGTAATTAAAAAGAGTGCTCCCAGAAGCATAAGAATCAGCCCCGCTCTCCTGCCTAGCAGAATTAACAGAAATCCTATGGTTATTAAGATCACCTGCCATGAAAATAAATAATGGGGCAAATAGAAGTGTATATTAAAGAAATCCCAATGAAAATTGTTATTGAGGTATGCTACTCCTATAACCAGTAAGCATACACCCATCCAATTTGTTCTATCCAGGTTACGTTGACTCATGGTTTGACTATTCAATTTAGATCAAACTAACACCAATTAAATCAAAGTGTCCAGAGCGAATCGGTAAGTTGCGGAAATTTAGGGGTGAATGGCGGATCTTTCCAGACCATTTAGTTTTTCATGATTTGTTCTGACGATTTGATAAATTCACCTTAATAAATTACCAGCAAACTACCAATCAGTTAATATTTATCCCCTTTTTTACAATAAGTATATTAATTCAGACGGCCTGGGCTAAAATTTGACTTTGGTTTGATTATAATTTGTAAAAATTCTACTTTTAAGGTTTAAAATTGACAATAGTAGGATTGTTAAACATTAATTACTAAACGATGACAAAGAGTAAGTTAGAATACATTTGGCTGGATGGATACAAGCCCACGCAAAGCTTGAGAAGTAAAACTAAAATCGTCAGTGATTTCACTGGGTCTCTGGAAGATTGCCCGATATGGTCATTTGATGGAAGCAGTACTGAACAGGCAGAAGGTAGTTCTTCAGACTGTATATTGAAACCTGTAGCCATATTTACTGACCCGGTCAGGAAGAATGGATACTTGGTAATGACTGAGGTGTTGAATGCTGATGGAACACCTCATGTAAGCAACGGGCGGGCAGCTATCGACGATGATGACAGTGATTTCTGGTTTGGCTTTGAGCAGGAATATTTCTTCTGGGATAACAATACCAACAAACCACTGGGATTCCCAGAGAGCGGTTTCCCGGGACCTCAAGGTCCATACTACTGCGGAGTTGGTACTGGAAAAGCATACGGCCGCGAGATAATGGACGACCATTTGGACCAATGCCTGGATGCTGGTATCAATTTAGAGGGTATCAACGGTGAGGTAGCCGCTGGGCAGTGGGAATTTCAAATCTTTGCAAAAGGCGCCCGAGCTGCTGGCGATCAAGTTTGGGTAGCACGCTACCTGGCCGAGCGAAATGCCGAACAATATGGAGTGTCCATCAACTGGCATCCCAAGCCGGTGTCGGGTGACTGGAATGGCTCTGGAATGCATTGTAACTTCAGTAATAGTCTGCTAAGGGAAGCTGGAAGTGAGGATGTGTTTAATACTGTTTGTGACGCTATTGGAAAACAAATAGAAGCACATATTTCAGTATATGGTGCTGATAATGACATGCGCTTAACGGGATTACACGAAACTCAGGCTATAGATCAATTCAGTTATGCGGTTTCAGACAGAGGAGCTTCTATTAGGATTCCCAATGTAGTGGTTGACAATGGATGGAATGGATATCTGGAAGATCGTCGTCCTTCTTCAAACGGAGATCCATATAAAATTGCAGCGGTTATAATAAAAACGGTTAAAGCCGTAAATGTTTCAACAGCGTCAGTTTAATATGTCCCTGAATTTACTTGTTTTGATTAGGCAATTTGAAAATTTTGGACTTTCAAGAATTTGTGCAATCACTTGAACGGGATAAACCTCCGGTGACTACAAACCAGCTACTAAGTGCGTTATGGCAGGATGCTAAAGGCAATTGGTCAAGAGCACATAGTATTGCACAAGAAGTTGACGGGCCCATGGGCTATAGGGTTCATGCTTATCTTCACCACAAGGAAGGTGATTTGTCAAATGCAGGATACTGGTACAACAGAGCTGGGAAGGCAAGACCTGATGTGGATACGAAGACTGAATGGGAGCAATTGGTACGAGCTTTGATATGATATAAATGTCCAACCAGCCTGCAGGTTTACCTGCCGGTTAGGCATGGCTGGCAGGAATTAAATAAGCAATAAGGAAGTAGGGGAGGACATTCTAGAATTGCTTGGATAAAAATGAAATAGATTTTATTTTATGGAAAAGGCTACGTTCGGTGCGGGATGTTTCTGGTGTGTGGAAGCGATATTTCAAAACCTAAAAGGGGTTACTCAGGTGGTATCCGGTTATACCGGAGGTCAGTTGGAAAATCCAAGTTATCAGCAGATATGTACAGGAACCACGGGCCATGCGGAAGTGACACAAATCACTTTTGACCCTGAAATTATTTCCTATACTGAATTGCTGGAGATATTCTGGAAAACACATGATCCTACCACTTTAAACAGTCAAGGCAATGACGTGGGCTCTCAATATCGTTCAGCAGTATTCTATCACCAACAGGACCAAAAAGAACAAGCGGAAAAGATGAAAGCCTTACTGGAACAATCTAAAGTTTGGCCGGATCCCATAGTAACAGAGATCAGCCCGTTGGGCACTTTTTTTCCAGCTGAAGATCATCACCAAAACTATTTCAACGAACATGGTGAACAACCTTATTGCCAGTTGATTATAAAACCGAAAGTTCAGAAATTAGAAAATCTGTTTGGAAACAAAGTTAAGAATTGAATTTCTAGCTAAAAATTAACACCTTTGTTATTCGGTTAAATTAAATAAAAATGGTTTTTCTTCGTTTTTATTTTAGTATTTTTTAATTGGTTATTGATTTTTTATATAAACCTGTGAATTATGTTTACTAACAAAGTAGATTCCCGTATAACGGAAATCAGCAACTCAAGCAATACCATTAGCAAGGACACAACTATCGATGGAAATGTAGAAACCACAGGAAATCTTCGGATTGAAGGTAAAGTGAAAGGTAATATTCGCGCCCGATCAAAGATAGTCCTGGGAGTTTCAGGTGAAGTTGAAGGCAAGATCTATGCTCAAACCGCAGATATTGAGGGAGCAGTAACAGGAACCGTACAGGTGGAAGGTCTTCTGACCTTAAAATCCAATGCACACATTAAGGGTGATATTAACACTGGCAAGCTGGTAATGGAGGCGGGAGCCGTTTTTGATGGGAGATGTAAAATGGGTTCTTTTAAGAACCCGGATACCATGGAGTCAACCAAAAATGTACAGAGACCAATTCCAAAGCCAGTAGATAAACCTGAACCAAACATTTCAAAGCCTACTTTATCCAGTCAGCAGGTTTAGATTTTCCCTATTGGAAAAAGAGTTAAGTAAACCATCCATAGCTCAAATAATTGATGCTAAATCTCCACTAGATCCGGAAATTGTTGGTTTCTCCCGTGATCAGCGAGAGATTCATGGATATCGTTTCGGGGAAGGACAAGTGCAGGTGAGTCTAATTGCCGGATGTCATGCCGATGAGCCCACCGGCTCTATTTTTCTGGATCATTTAAGCAACTATCTGGGATCGCTACCTGGAGACCACTACCTCATCAGGCTATTTCGATGGTACATAATTCCATATGCCAATCCTGATGGCTCTCAAATAAACCGGCGCTGGTATCATAATCCCCATCAAAGTTTTGATTTTGCCTTGAACCTGCAACATGCGGTTAGGGAGTTGCCAGGTGATGATATGGAATTTGGATTTCCAACAGAGACAGCAGAAGCTCTAAGACCAGAAAATGCCGCTATATACAACTTTTGGAAGAGTGCCAAGAAGAAATTTGATTTACATGTTTCACTTCACGGAATGAGGATCAGTTACGGTCCTTGGTTTCTCATTGATAAAGATTTTATTTCAGAAGTTTCTGATATACAGGTATCCTGTAAGAAGGAGGTTGAATTGCTGGGATATCAAATGCACGATGTGGATAGAAATGGGGAAAAAGGGTTCTTCCGTTTCGCGCCGGGATTTGGCTCAAGACCCAACAGTGAGGCTATGAAACAATATTTCAAAGATCGAGGTGATAATGAAATGGCCCGCCGGTTTCATCCCAGTTCAATGGAGAGCATTAGAAACCTTGGTGATCACTGCCTGACTCTGGTTACTGAAATGCCTCTTTTTATTGTGCCAAAAACGCATCATGGATTACCGTGGCCTGACCCAACCTTGGATTTCTGGACAGAAAATATGAATCAGTGGAAATCGGATTTACATCAGGGCCGAAAAAAGACCGCACAAGTAAATACCGAAGCATCTGCACTAGGACTTATAGCGATGCCCATAATAGACCAAATGCAACTGCAGTGGACCTTCATTTGGTCAGGGATAATTCATCGGTTATCTCAAGTGGATCAATAGTTTGATATGAATAAATTTTTCACTATTTAGCAGCCCGAAAATGTTAAGTCTTAAAGGAAAAACCGCGGTAATTACCGGGGGCGGAAGCGGCATCGGGGCTAGTATGGTCCATAGATTTGCTCAACAGGGGGCGCAAGTAGCCCTACTTGAGGTAAACCTGCAAAGTGCGCAGCAATTGGTTGCAGAAATTGATGATCCGACCTTAAGGATAAGTTGTTATCAGGTCGATGTTGCGGACCAATCGATGGTAATACAAACCATGAAGCAAGTGATTGCTGATCATCAATCAATAGACATATTGATCAACAATGCCGGTGTATCACAAATCGGATCGCTGGACCAAACTTTGGAGCAAGATTTCGACCGGGTTTTTAGTGTTAATGTCAAAGGAGCATATAATTGCCTGTATGGAGTCATTGAGTTTATGAAATCACAAAAGCACGGCGTGATTTTGAATATGTCATCTGTGGCAGCAACAGTTGGTATACCTGATCGCTTTGCATACAGTGCTACCAAAGGAGCCATCAGGTCTATGACATTTTCAGTAGCAAAGGATTATCTTTCCTACAACATAAGATGCAATTGCATATCACCCGCCAGGGTGCATACGCCGTTCGTGGACCACTATCTTAAAACCACTTACCCTGGCAGGGAGGAAGAAATTTACCAACAGTTGGCAGCTACTCAGCCTATTGGAAGGATGGGTACCCCTGAAGAGATAGCCAATTTAGCATTGTATCTGTGCTCCGATGAAGCGGCCTTTATTACTGGCTCGGACTATCCTATCGATGGAGGATTTATTAATCTAAATACATAAAAACTTATATGAAACTAATCAGATTTGGGAATAAAGGACATGAAACGCCAGGTTACCTGGACGATTCTGGAAACAGGAGAGACTTGAGCGCCTTTGGAGAAGATTTTACCCGGCAGTTCTTTGGAAATAATGGTATACAGCGACTGACAGAGTGGTTAGAAAGTCAACAGCAGTCACTGCCTGTTGTGGATAGTCATATTCGTTGGGCCCCACCGGTAGCCATGCCAAGTAAAATCATTTGTGTAGGCTTGAATTACAGCGACCATGCTGAAGAAAGCGGTATGGCCATTCCTGAAGAACCGGTACTTTTTTTCAAAGCTAGCACTGCCTTAACCGGACCCTATGACCCCATCGTGATTCCCCCAAACAGTGAGAAAACAGATTGGGAAGTAGAACTGGCACTGGTGATAGGCGAACAAGCCTCCTATGTTAGTGAAGAAGAGGCTGGTTCACATGTGGCAGGGTACACTATTATGCATGACGTAAGTGAAAGGGCTTATCAGTTGGAAGGAACAGGCCAATGGGTAAAAGGTAAAAGTTGTGATACTTTTGCACCACTGGGTCCATACCTGGCAACTGCGGATGAAGTAGCCAATGTCCATAACCTCGGTTTGTGGTTGAAAGTAAATGACCAGTTTAAGCAGCAGGGCAATACGGAGACATTGATATTCAAGATTCCTTTCTTAGTAAGTTATATCAGCCAGTATATGACATTACTCCCTGGCGATATCATATCTACAGGAACCCCTTCCGGAGTTGGATTTGGCTTTAACCCTCCCCAATACCTAAAAGCTGGTGATGTAGTGGAATTGGGTATTGATGGACTGGGCACCTCGAAACAAAACGTGGTTAGTTATGAATTATAAGTTAAGTTTTGGATTTGCAACAAAAAACTGGACAAATAGTTAAGCTGCCTTTTTATAAACATTATTCTTTTTGCCAATAAATCTTCAATCGTTAATCTAGTAATCTAATTATTCAATTGTTCCCTCGCCCCTGATTTTACCCCTGGCCAATATCTTCGGCCCAAAGTTCAGGATGTTCCTTGATGAATTGCTTCATCATGTTAATACAACCCACATGTTGGAGGTCAACCACTATTACTCCATGTTGTTCCATAAACTCCCTGGCTCCGGGAAATGTGACTGATTCTCCCACAATTACTTTTGGTATTTTGAACTGCACAATAGTGCCGGCGCACATATAGCAGGGCATCAAGGTAGAATAGATCACGGTATCCTTGTACGTGCCCATTCGGCCTGCATTATTCAGGCAGTCCATTTCCCCATGTAATATGGGATTTTGCTCCTGGACCCTTTTGTTGTGGCCCTGTGCAACAATTTCTCCATCTTTAACCAGCACCGACCCTATAGGAATACCGCCTTCACTGCGGCTTTTTTCGGCTTGCTCAATGGCAGCCTCCAAAAATTTATCATAGTCAGTCAATCCTTCAATCCTTCACTCCTTTAAATCCAAGCGCTACTGAGTTGATGCAATAACGCAGACCAGTTGGTTGTGGACCGTCATTGAATATATGGCCCAAGTGACTATCACAACGGGCACAATGAACTTCGACACGTGTCATACCATTAGAACGATCCTCCTCTTTACCCACATTATCCTCTGAAACCGGTTGAAAAAAGCTTGGCCAACCGCTGCCTGATCTGAATTTTGCTTCTGACTCAAACAGCTCATTGCCGCAGGCAGCGCAAATGTAGGTACCTTTTTCTTTATGTTTGTGATATTGGCCGGAAAAGGCATATTCGGTGCCTTGTTGCCTTAATACCTGATATTGTTCAGGAGTGAGGATTTGTTTCCATTCTTCTTCACTTTTTACAATTTTATTATTCATTTCTATATTTGTCTGCGAAAGTTCTGTTATTGGTTGATTCTGTACCTCCTGAGCGCAGCTGTTTATACCTATAAATATGAATAAAGAAATCATTAAAATATTTTTCATAAGCAGTTCATCTGTCAATACCTATGGAACAGTATTCAAATTTATTAGTTTCATATTAGTGTTAATTTACCTTAAAATGTGTGCAGTGTGTTAAAACCTTCTTTTTATTTTTTTTGGGCTGCTTTACTGGTTCTTGCGGGATGTCAGGTACAGGGTATGGACCCAACCAATCCTGATAAAAAGGATGTAACCCAAAGAGACCTTTATAGGGCCGCTCGGTCACAACAAAGAATACTTCTGGTAGATGGCTGGAAGAACAATGATTTTCGGCGGAAGGTAAGGAACTTAGTTAAGGAATTTCATTCTGAAAACTGGGAAGTTATCGTCAAAGGTCATGATGAAGTATCCGCTGAAGAACTGACTTCGCTTCCACTTATGCTTATTGGAAC
>CAZAWQ010000280.1:0-2359 GCA_964488585.1 uncultured Roseivirgaceae bacterium | reverse complement strand
ACATTGCTCACAATTAATTTGTACTTTTTATCATTTCCCATGGTTAAACCTTCCTATAGTAATTCCTTAGCTTTACCGACATGAAAGATTCCAATGATGTTTAGAGTGCTTAATCCCCCCATGGTTTCACTAAATTTTCGAATTTTTTAGAAACCCTCCTGTTTCAGGGATTGAATCAGGATATTTTCTGGCGTGCTTAAAGTTTAGAGGATGAAATATGTGTCAAAATACCAGGCCGGCCACCCGCGTCCTATTTTGGTGGGTGGTCTAGCCTTTAACACAAATGATCTGGCGCAGGGTATGCGCAATTTCCACCAAATCCTTCTGAGCTTCCATGACCGCGTCGATATCTTTGTAAGCCGCAGGGGTTTCGTCGATCACATCTTTGTCCTTTCGACACTCCACACCTTCGGTGGCCTTGATATGATCGTCCACCGAAAAACGCCGCTTGGCTTCGGTCCGGGACATCGCTCTGCCCGCGCCGTGACTGCAACTGTCGAAACTGTCCTTGTTTCCCAAGCCGCGTACGATAAAAGATTTCGCCCCCATGCTTCCGGGGATGATTCCCATGTCCCCCAACCGGGCGCGCACCGCTCCCTTCCGGGTCACCAGAACATTTTCTCCAAAATGTTTTTCGCGGGCTACATAATTGTGATGGCAATTGACCACTTCCAGGTTGGCTTCAAAAGGCGGAATGCCCTTGGGGCTCTGCACCGCTTTAATCACGGCCTGCATCATCAACTCACGGTTGGTCTTGGCAAACGTCTGCGCCCACTCCACCGCCTCCACATATTCATCAAAATGGTCAGACTCTTCCGGGAAATAGGCCAGATTGATATCCGGTACATTGATATGCCACCGGCGCATATCCTGCTTGGCCAGCTCGATAAAATAAGTCCCAATCCGGTTGCCGATGCCACGCGAACCACTATGCAGCATGAACCAAACCTGATCCGTCTCGTCCAGACACACTTCGATGAAGTGGTTACCGGTACCTAAAGTTCCCAGATGGTTGACATTGTTGCTATGCTTTCTCATCACCTTGGGATTCTTTTCAGCAATGGCATCCAACCCCGGCGCCAGGTCTTTCCATACCTTCGCCTGGAGTCCAGGAATATCAGCCCAGGCGCCTCGATCACCCCGTCCGCCATGGTGGGTTCTGCCATGCGGAACCGCCTTTTCAATAATGGAGCGGATTTCTTTCAAGTTTTCCGGCAAATCGGTTGCCTTCAAACTGGTCTGCACCGCCATCATGCCGCATCCGATATCCACCCCGACCGCCGCCGGAATGATGGCTTTTAAGGTGGGGATCACACTGCCAATCGTCGCTCCCAATCCCCAATGAACGTCAGGCATGACGGCAATATGGCTATGAATAAAAGGCATCTGCGCGACATTCATCAACTGCTTTTCCGCTTCCTTCCCTAATGGCACGCCCTTGGTCCAGGCCTTCACAGGAACACCTTTATCCGGCTTTAGAACATGGTAGTTGTGTTTCGTCATCATCAATCTCTCTGCACAAAATTTCCTATGAAATTCCGTTTACCCGTCATAATCCTTGCACTCAAAAGTTTAACACTGGGTGCATGAACAATGCACGCATACATCTCAAATCCACACACCTTCTGCCCGGCCTGATCTTTGGTACGGCTGCCGGGGTCCTTCCACTCCTAGAGAACTGAACTCAATAACAAATAAAATCAACGGTAATCCGGCAACCGTAAAATAAATTTTCTTTTCCATTTAATAACCCCGACCTTCCCCTGTAAGTTGAACATCTTTATCTACTCAGGTTAAGGCCCGCGCATACTGTCTTCTAGAAGTCCAAGAAAAAAGACAAACATCCCCGCATATATAATAAAATGCCCAATTTTAATAAGAATATTTGATAAGGTCTCCATATCATCAGGCACTTCAAGTAGCGCCCCCAGAAAGAATATTAAAAAGCCAATTAAAAATATTTTAAACCCAATGCCTAAATAAGTCTTAGGGGACTCAATATTCCATAGCCCAATTACCATTCCGATTCCTGCTATAAAAAACCCAATAAAAAATAAAATAGCGCCTGCGATGCTGTGGGCAACCACCGCTATTAACAACCCCGCAAAAGCAATACGGAGGAGGACCTTGAGATACTTGGCCAAGGGATTAAAGGATGAAAATACAGAGGTAGTTTTGACGTGTAAAATTGCGAGAAAAAAACTGGCAGCTCGCCTAATTAATCCGCAGATAGAAGAGGCGTCTTCCCTTTAACTGATGACTATGATGGGATTGGGCTATGGAATATTGAGTCCCCTAAGACTTATTTAGGCATTGGGTTTAAAATATTTTTAATTGGCTTTTTAATATTCTTTCCGGG
>CAZAWQ010000279.1:0-9291 GCA_964488585.1 uncultured Roseivirgaceae bacterium | reverse complement strand
TTCAGTGATAAATGGATTTCTGAATTTGAAGTGATATTCCAACGATCACGAAGCACCCAAACTGATGATCTTAAATTAAGTGACCGTATTTTTCGATTCAAATTGATTTATGATGGATGGATTTTTGGCGAATGATTTTTTAGAAATGATGATTATACAGATACTTCTTGCTTAGCACCCTGCCCCTCAGCGCCCTAGCCTTAAACGCCTGCTCATAAGTACATTTTTATAGATATTTCTATTGCTCGACTGTTCAATTGTCCCCTGCTCAATTTGTTGGCATGCGGCATGCGGCATTCAGCGTTCGGCGTTCCGGAGGTGCTAAATTATTCTACTGTTCCTCTGTTCCCCTGCTCTCACGAAGTGAGCTTATCCACCTGAATTTGTTTGTCATACAGTTCTCGATAAACACCGCCTTTAGCCAGGAGTTCTTGCTCATTTCCCTGCTCAATAATACAGCCGCCATCCAATACCAGAATATGATTGGCTAGTTTGGCGCTACTTACCCGATGAGAGATGATCACCGTGGTACAGTCTTTCATTATTTGTTGCAGGTTAATCAGGATGGTGTGCTCGGTTTTGGTATCCACTGCAGAGAGACTATCATCAAGTATCAGGATCTTAGGTTTGCGCACAATAGCTCTGGCGATTGACACTCGCTGCTTCTGACCTCCCGACAAGGTAATGCCACGTTCACCCAGAGTGGTTTCAAGGCCATTGGGGAATTGTTTGATATTGCTGTATAGATCAGAATCCTTGGCAGCTTGAATTATTTGATCCTGGCTCAATTCGCCATTGCCAAACCCAATATTGTTCTTTATGCTGTCGGAAAACAGGAAAACGTCTTGAGGAACATATCCAACGGCTTGCCGCAGATGTGCCAGATTGTAATTTCTTATATCATGTCCATCAATTTTCACATTTCCGGATGTGACATCGTATAACCGGCAAATGACATTGGCGATAGTGCTCTTTCCAGAACCGGTAGTCCCAATGATAGCGATCGACTGTCCCGGTTCTACCTTAAACGAAACATTGTTAAGGGCTTCAATTCCGGAGTCCGGATAGGTAAAGTTTACATTTTCGAATACAATTTCTCCTTTGATTTTATCCGTTAGATCCTGAAGTGAAACAATGTCTGTTTTCACATTAAGGAATTCATTAACTCTTTTTTGAGAAGCAGCTGCCCTTTGTATAAGACTGGTCACCCATCCCAAAGATGCAACTGGCCAGGTGAGCATATTGACGTATATGATAAATTCTGCGATGTTGCCAATAGTCAGTGAACCATCAATGACTTGCGTCCCCCCAATAAAAATGGTAAAAAGAACACTCAAACCTATTAAACCCATCATTAATGGGAAAAATAAAGCATTTACAAAGGTCAGCTTCAGCGACTTATCACGGTATTCCAGACTTTCCTTGGCAAACTTATGCTCTGAGTCCACTTCCCGTACAAATGATTTTAAAACCCTAACCCCGGAAAAGGCTTCCTGAACAAATGTGCTCAATGACGACAGGCTCTGCTGTATTTCCTCCGATCGTTTATTCATGATATTGCTAACCATATAAATACTGATCGAAAGTACCGGCAACGGAAGCAAGGAGTAAAAGGTTAGCTTAGGATTGACAATGGTCATATAAGAGATCACGATGATAAACAGGGTTATCAGATTGATCCCATACATTATAGCCGGGCCTAAATACATCCTAACCCGACTAACATCTTCTGAGATCCTTGCCATTAGATCTCCGGTATTGTTTTGCCGGTAAAAGCTTAGTGGCAAAGTTTGGTAATGTTGGTATATCTCATTTTTCAGGTCATATTCAATCAACCTGGACATGACAATGATGGTTTGCCGAACAAAGAATAAAAAAATACCTCTTAGTACAGCCATGGCAACTATTAGCAATCCGGCAATTAGAATAGATTTAGCAAATATGCCATACAAATTCTCCTGTAATTCTGTGTTATCAAATAACCGGTACAGGTCAATGTTCTCATTGACCAAATTGATCACATGCCTGACCAACTGGGCTGGGATTATGGCAACTACATTGGTAATAATGATGAAGACCGTTCCAAGCAGTAAATAGTACTTGTACTTAAATAGATATTTATTCAGATACAGGAGTTCTTTCATGTATTAAAATAGAAACGGACCACAGATTTTTTTGTTGAGAAACTGCAGGGGGTAAACTTACACAAGATTTCAATCAGGTATTTGGGCACTTTGAATTAATCCTCAAAAAGGGGTATTTTTGCCCAGATCTAGCTGACTGAAGCTGGGGTTTATCACCGATAATAGTGACAGAAACCAATCAACCTATTTCTTCTTTAGAAAGGTCCTTGCATTCTGTAATGGGAGATATGGGCCACGAGCAGGTGGTTTTTTGTAATGATACACCTACCGGGTTGAAGGCAATTATTGCTATTCACAATACTGTATTGGGTCCGGGAATGGGGGGTACTCGATTTTGGAACTATGCTACGGACCAGGAAGCCATTACCGATGCCTTGCGATTATCCCGTGGAATGACCTACAAAAATGCCCTGGCTGGTTTAAATGCTGGTGGCGGCAAAGCCGTAATTATCGGGGGCCCAGACACCAAATCTGAGGCTCTGTTAAGACGATTCGGAAGGTTTATCGACAGCCTGGCGGGAACTTATGTAACTGCCGAGGATGTGGGGATGAATGCTCGTGACATGGAATATATCGGTATGGAAACCCCATTTGTTACAGGTTTGTCTGAAGCTCAGGGTGGGGGCGGAGACCCATCCCCTTTAACCGCTTACGGGGTGCTTATGGGGATCAAAGCAGCAGCCAGAAAAACATACGGATCGGATGATTTATCGGGAAAGAAAATATTCGTTCAAGGGGTAGGCCATGTGGGTGGTCAATTGGTAAAGCTTTTGGCAAAAGAAAATGCTAAAGTGTTAATTTCTGATATAGATGAAGATAAGGTATTGGAGGTAGCAAAGACCTACAAAGTGGAGGTAGTGGATCCCTCAAATGGGCTTGATCTTGAAATGGATATTTATGCACCTTGCGGGCTGGGTGCTACTTTAAATAGTGAGTCCATTCCGGGATTAATGTGTCAAATTATTGCAGGTGGAGCAAATAATCAGTTGGAAGATGAAGAATTGCACTCCCAAATGCTGCTGGAAAAAGGTATTGTGTACGCCCCTGATTTTTTGATAAATTCCGGCGGAATAATTAATGTGTATATGGAATACACTGGAAATTACCACCGTGAACTGGCCTACCAGAAAACAGAATATATTTACCAGATATGTCTGGATTTGATGAATAGGGCAGATATTGAAGGGGTCACCACACATCAGGCAGCTTTACAAATTGCCAGAGAAAGAATATCTGCCATGGAAAAAGTGAAATTATCATTTAAAGTACAATAAGTGCACTTTCAGGAATGCTAAATCGTAGAAATTTGCGTATCAAGGCGATGCAAACGCTATATGCATTTCAACAGATCCGAACCTCTAATCAACAGATTGCTTGGGAAAGGTTTGAGGAAGCCGCAAGAGAATTAGAGGAGGTTGAACCAGCTCAGGTGGCTAAATTGAAACAGATCTTCAAACAGCAACTGACTGATCCTGGCACTTTTCCCAAGGACTTCCCAGTACCATTGGCGGGTACCATTGAAGCTGAAATGTCCGCATATAACCAACAAGTTGCTAATGATCTGAAATATTTGCGTTCGCAGATGTTATTGGAGGTGGAAGGCATCCACAAACTGTTCTTTTGGGTACTGGGTTTGTTATTAGCATTAGCGGATTACGAAGGGGTGGTACTTGACAAAAAGAAGTCATGGATCCAGGAAGAGCAAAAAGTGTTTTTAAAAACGATGATCTCAATTGAATTGCTTCGAAAATCGTTGGCATCTACTGAATTACCATCATGGAGTAACAATCAGGACCGGCTTGCACGATGGTACAAAGAGATAAGCAGTCATCAGGGCTTAATCGAAGAGTTTGATCACGAGACTAACGGGTTAGAGGCTGAGCTAAAAAAATTACGTTATATATTTAGATCCATTTTATGGAAAAGTGAATCATTCCAAATTTTTTTTGAAGAGTACGACCGGGACTGGGTAGAAAACAAAGACATTATAAAGAGTCTGGTGAACAAGACCCTAAAATCCATTACCGAGGATGGTGCTGTGTTAGCCCCTCTTTCCTATCAATGGGAAGATGATAAACAATTTTTCGAGGACATATTTGATACTACTTTAAAACATGAGCTATGGTCGGAAAAACTGATAGCTGATTGTGCCAAAAATTGGGAAACGGATCGCATAGCACAGGTTGACATGATCCTGCTCAAGATGGCTTTGAGTGAGATGATAAATTTCCCTAGTATCCCTGTTAAAGTTACAATTAATGAATATATTGAAATGTCTAAAAAGTATAGCACACCCAAAAGTAAAAAGTTCATTAACGGCTTACTGGATGTTCTGGCCAACGACCTGATGGCAAACGGAACCATTAAAAAAAGTGGTAGAGGGTTGATAGATAATAAATAACTATTAGCATGAGTAAATCGACAGATAATTTATTTAGTTTTTTGGTTGGTGCTGCTGCAGGCGCCATACTTGGAATCCTATACGCGCCGGATAAAGGAACCAATACCCGGGAAAAACTTGCATTTAAATTGGAAAAGTACAAGCAAAAGCTAGAGGGGTTACTCGAAGAAATTATGGAGGGACAAGCTGAGCCTATTTTAAGTAATGCACGTTCAGAAGGCGAGAAGGTGGTCCAGGATGCCAAAGAAAAAGCAGAAAAACTATTGGAAGATGTAGACGAGCTGATTGGCCAGATCAAAGAAAAGAAATAGCCCTTATGCAGAAAGAGGTTACTTTAATTATTGGAGATGGCATCGGTCCGGAAATCATAATTTCAGTAAAAGATATTTTTACAGCTGCCGGTGTTCCCATCACCTGGGAGGAGGTTAATGCTGGAATAACCAGTCTGGATGCTGGTGATGAATTGATACCTAAGTCATTGATCAATTCCGTGAACAAAAATAAAGTTGCTTTAAAAGGTCCTATTACCACTCCTATTGGAGAAGGGTTTAAAAGTGTAAACGTCCAGCTTCGACACATGTTCGATCTATATCAAAATATCCGGCCCTGCAAGTCCACGCCTGGAGTTAATTCAAAGTTTGATAATGTTGATACGGTGCTTTTCAGGGAAAATACCGAAGGATTATATTCTGGATTGGAATTGTACGATGAGCGACTGGAGATGGCTGATTCAATAGCCAGGGTAACCAAGAAAGGGTCTCTGCGTATTGTCAGGGCAGCATTTGAATATGCCCGTAATTTTGGTAGAGAAACGGTCACACTGGTGCATAAAGCCAACATCCTCAAATGGATAGGGAAAATATTTCTTGATGCAGGAGAGGAGGTTGCCAGGGATTATCCGGAAATAAAGGTAAACGATCGCATCATTGATAATATGTGTATGCAACTGGTTATCAGACCTGAAGATTATGATGTGATCGTTACCACCAATCTGTTTGGAGATATACTTTCTGATCTATGCGCTGGTTTGGTGGGCGGCTTGGGCCTGGTTGCGGGCGCCAATGTTGGTGATGAAATGGCAATCTTCGAGGCGGTACATGGATCCGCGCCTGACATAGCCGGTCAAGATAAAGCCAACCCTACCGCTGTAATTAGATCAGCAATTCTTATGCTGGATTACTTAAAAATGAATAATTTTGCAAAGACAATTGATTTGGCATTGAATAAAACCTTAGCGCAACCCAAACTTTGTACAGCAGATCTCGGAGGATCTTCCGGAACCCGGGAGTTCACGAAATCTGTAATCAGTAATTTAAATTAAGGAAATAAATAAATGTTGTTATGAAGTCTATAAAACTCAACCTTTTTGTTGCATTGTTATTACTCACTGCTGCCAGCTGCGATAGTGTATTGGAGTCCAGGGTTTCGGAATTGGAACGTCGGGTGGCTAAAATGGAAAATGGAGGGGCTACCGCAACAACCACTCTTAATGCCACACCAACAGCTACTACCTTTCCAGCAGGACCTGAGGTTAAACCTGAAGGGGACCTGCCCGAATTTAATTTCTCTTCGGAGACTTTTGATTTCGGAGCCATTTCAGAAGGTGAGGTGGTGGAACATACCTTTTCCTTTACCAATACTGGGGAAGCCCCGTTGATCATTCAAAGTGCCTCGGCATCTTGTGGATGTACTGTGCCGTCCTATTCTAAGGAGCCGGTACCAGTTGGCGGTACAGGTGAGATTGCTGTCAGTTTTAACAGTAAAGGGAAAAAAGGAAATCAGGCACCTACAATTACGGTAACTGCGAATACTTATCCCAAGGTATTGAAATTAAGACTGAAAGGTACGGTGAATACCGCTGGGTAATTGGAGAAGTAGTATAAATATATCATTATGTTTGAAATTGTATTATTACAGGCTCCCGGTGGAGGAGCCGGCACTATGAACCTGATCTTTATTGGGGGCATACTATTGGTTTTCTATTTCTTCATGATCCGTCCTCAACAAAAGAAACAAAAGGACCAGAAAAAATTTATCGGTGATATAAAGAGAGGAGATATGGTTGTAACTCTTGGGGGTATCCACGGAAAAGTGACAGCTATGGATGACCAAACCATCACACTTGAAGTGGACCGTGGCGCTAAAATTAAAATGGAAAAATCTTCCATTTCATTGGAAGCCAGCAAGCAATACAACAGCAAGTGATCTCCCCGCTTCTCTTAGAAGTAAAAAATGGATTCATTCCAACAACTGTGGCGTAAATCAGGTAGTGTCAATTACGACCGATGGAAAGTAGTTTCAATGTGTGTTTTGGCAGCTACCACCTTCTGGTTTTTTAGCGCCCTTAACAAGTCCGATTATTCAACAACCATTAATTATCCTATTGAACTGATTTATCCGGGAAAGGATAGCTTAACGGTAGTAGGCGAATTGCCAAAGGTCATAAGAATAAATGTTACCGGTGGTGGGTGGACTCTGATTAGGAAGTCATTTGGCATTGATAGCAAACCGTTGCTGGTAAAAATAAATACTCCAACAGATACCAGATACTTGTTGGGAACCAGTCTATCACCCCTAATCAATGACCAGATAACATCCTTCAGATTGAATAGTGTGATAACGGATACACTTCATTTCCATATCAAGAAAAAAAGGGTCAAAGGGAAGTAAATTAATGGAGGTAGGAATCACAGGAGGCATAGGAGCTGGCAAATCCATGGTTTGCAAAGTATTTGCCACTTTGGGTATCCCGGTTTACCATGCCGATAGCTCAGCCAAACAACTGATGGAGGAATCCGCCAGCTTGAAAGAACAGGTGAAGTTGGTATTTGGAAAGAACAGCTATCATCAAAACGGAAAACTGAACAGGGAGTATCTGGCCAACCTGGTGTTCTCTGACTCGGAAAAAGTACAGAAACTCAATAAGTTAGTTCACCCCGAAGTAGCCAAAGACTATGCCTATTGGGTCGAGAATCATGAGAAACAGTTCCCCTACCTTATAAAGGAGGCGGCTTTACTAATTGAGTCGGGGTCATACAAGCAACTGGATTATCTGGTAGTGGTTCTGGCGCCAGTGGAGCTAAGGATTGCCAGGGTAATGGCACGAGACCGTCATCGGGAACGCAGTCAAGTTGAATTGATTATCTCTAGGCAATTATCAGATAAGCAAAGGAAGGAGAGCTCGGATATGGTATTGAACAATGATGAAAAGCAATTACTGGTCCCACAAATACTGGACTTACATAAATACTTACTTAGTGGGCCAATAAATTAGCGGGAAGTTGAATTTGGTCTGAGTAGAACTTCATCCTGGTATGGAAAGCTGGGAGCAATTCGATGCGCTCAATCATGTCCTGCTTGTGATTATAAAAAACTTCTACATAAAAATTATTTAGCAGGTAGAGATTAATTTTATAACCATAGTACCTAATCGCCACGATAAAGTTTCCTCTTTGGAACAATAAACTGATCTTCTCTTTAAGAGGGAGTGCGTTAAATTCTTTATGTGTAATGCGGTCCATGTACTAAACAAGTTTACATATTTTTTCAGCTAATAAAAAGCAGATGTAAGGTATTCGGACCTTTTGATTGTGACTAATTCCCGAATAAGATGATCTTTGTTCTTGGTTAAAATAGGGAACAAATAACCCAACAAAATATTATGAAGACGGATATCCAAACAGTTAATTTTGATGCATCCAATGATTTGGTACAATTCATCGAAAATGAGCTATATGATCTGGAATCAGAGTTCAATCAAATTATTGGAGCGGAGGTATATTTGCGCCCAGGAAGAAGTGATCATGACAATAAAACTGTAAAATTGAAACTTAATGTTCCAGGTCCTGATCTTTTTGCTCAATACTCAACCATGAGCTACGAGGGCGGACTCATGGAAGCTATTGAGAATGTACGCTATCAGTTAACCAAGGCATCAAAGCGTAACGGGCGAAAGAGATGAACAAATTAACTTGTAGGGTGGAAGATGGGGTTCGAACCCACGACCTCTGGTGCCACAAACCAGCGCTCTAACCAACTGAGCTACAACCACCATAAATATTGAAATGCAAAATTAGCTGTTCGATTGGATTTTACAAAACAATTAATCTGGAATTTTTAGCGATCGAATAGTAATCTTTGGCCTTTAACATTAGGGTCAAATGATCCTTCCTTATATACTAATTCACCTGAAACCAGGGTGTGCGTGACTTGTGAACGAAAAGTTGTCCCTTCAAATGGTGACCATCCGCATTTTGCCACTATATTTTCTTTGCTCACCGTCCAGGGATGGTCAAGGTTTACCAGCACCAAATCCGCAAAATAGCCCTCTCTTAGGTATCCTCGATCCCTGATATTAAAAATTTCTGCTGGATTGTGACACATTTTTTGTACTACCATCTCCAAAGAAATCTTACCCGCTCGGTAGCATTCCAGCATGGCAACCAGACTGTGTTGAATAAGAGGGCCTCCTGAGGGGGCGGCGAGGTATAGGTTGCTTTTTTCTTGCCAACTATGCGGTGCATGGTCCGTAGCAATGATATCAATACGTCCATCAAGTAATGCTTGCCAAATAGCCTCCTGATCTTCCTTTGATTTCACTGCAGGATTCCATTTAATGGCACTGCCTTTAGATCCGTAGTCCTTATCAGTAAACCACAAATGATGGATACATGCTTCCGATGTGATCCGTTTACTCCTTAATGGCTTGGTTGCATCAAAAAGAAAAGTCTCCTTTCCTGTGGAGAT
>CAZAWQ010000278.1:0-2232 GCA_964488585.1 uncultured Roseivirgaceae bacterium | reverse complement strand
ACCAATATATAATTATAAAGTGTCATGGTAGAAGCGGTTACCTGAAGAGTAGGATTTAACTGCTTCCATGACTCCGTTTTAAGATATTTCAATTGGGAATTAAGTGTACTGACTGTTTGATCGAGTAATTCAGGGTCGCCTATTCGTATAGCCACTTCATGGCTTTGACCAGGGGCCAACTTCAATATTTTAGCAAGCTGGTCCTTCTCGAAAAACACTGTTGATTCATCGAAAAGGGTATTGTTGGTGGCGAAAATTCCAGCCACCTTAAAGTTTTCGTAGGCAATGGCTCCTTCTGAATCCGCCAGGGTAAGGATAATTTTCGATTTCAAACCGGCTTTCAGCTTATTGGCTAACTTCCGGGACACCACTATTGATTTGAATTTCGATCCGCTGTTAAAATATGAACCTTCTTTAATTAAACTGTGGATAGCGGTAACTTCTGATTCAGCATCAGGGTCTACCCCAATCCCGGTCACCTGTACACTATTATTGGCTGTAGCCGCCATTCCATCCACTTTAACCCGGAAGCTGTAACTGATAATATTACTGTCGGCTTGAAGCTTCTCAGTGATCAGGTTTTCGTCAAGTGTCTTGGTTAATTCCTGAGTAATCAAATATTCCTTATGGTGCATTTGAATATCAGATATCTCATTGTCAATGGCTGTCTTGACCCATTTGTCCATCATGCCGTTGGCCATGGCGGCAATGAACAGCGCCCCCAACAACCCGGTGGCCAAAGCCAGAATAACCGCCATGCTTCTGGTGCTGTTTCTCCAGACATTTCTCCATGCGTAGGAAATGATCATTGCCGGCCTCTGATTATGTCCACTATATTGAATTTCATGATGTTGTACATGGGAAAGATTGATGCCACCACGCTGATTGCCAACACAATTCCAAATTGTGCCAGCAAATAGCCGGGCTTGGTTGAAATTGACAATACCGGTTCCATATTCAAATCCCGGTACATCTGGGCGCTTTCACCGGTTATTTGTATGGGATTAAGCGAATAAAAATATATTACCGGAAAACTAATGATCAGCCCCACAATGGCGCCAATAGCAGCTATGTAGACCGACTCCACGATAACCTGTAAAATTAATTTCCTTTGTGGCATGCCAATGGCCATCATGATGGAGAATTCCCTTTTCCTTTCCATGGTCATCATCAAAATGGTGCCGAAGATTCCGAACCCAATAACCATATACAATACTCCAATCATAATCTTGCCAAAAAAATTATCTGATTCGATGGCCGATAATATATCCCGGTTCATGGAACGCCAGTCTCGTACCTCCGTGGTTGTGGTGTCGATCTTAGACTGGTAATAAGTGGTTTCAGGGGGAATTTCTGACTGATCATTTAGTACCAGATTTACACTACTTACCCTTCCTTCCATAAAGAAAAGATATTGTGCAGCTGCCAGTGGCATTAATACAAAGCGCCGGTTAAAATCTGCCATAGGGTGATCGAAAACCCCCTTCACCGGGTACACACCGGCTGCGGTCATGCCCATATATCCCTGACCAAGCAGTACCACCGAATCTCCTACTCCGACTTTCAGAAAAGAAGCCAGGTCCTTACCAATTAAAATAGACTGGTCCTCGAGATTGAGGTATTCTCCAGCGATAAGTTTGTCCTTAGATTTAATTTGCGCGTCCTTTTTTTTAGGATCAACTCCCTGAACTACCACGCCCCTGGTGTTGTTCTCCACAGAGATCAGGCAGCCACCCAGCACTTCAGGTACCCAAAACTCTATATGCTCATCATCATCAAGGGTCTGCTCAAGCTTGGATGTGAATTCCATACTGTTGTCCAGGGTTTTGTCGTCCCAGTACAACTTGTCCATTATGGCAATGTGACCGGTAGATGAGCGTATGACATCGTATAGCATCTTATCATAACTTCCCAGTTGAAGTCCCCGCATAAAGGCCGCTATCACCACCGCAAATATGATGGAGGCCAGTGTAATATAGGTCCTCTTTTTATTGCGCCAGATGTTTCGCCAGGCCAGGGTGAGTTTGGAAGTCATTTTATCCTTTTCATATTCTGCTGTGAAAAAAATGACTCGGGCAAGTTTACGCTAAATGAAATGGATTTATAATTCATAATGGTCTGCTGGCCCTTTTTGTTCAGCGGGGTCATAACTAGCCTGGATGTCAACTTTCGATCGTCAAATTGCTTGACATCTGAAGCTTCCATTTTATTGATCAGGTCAAAATCCTCATC
>CAZAWQ010000277.1:0-5645 GCA_964488585.1 uncultured Roseivirgaceae bacterium | reverse complement strand
TGCTGCTCTTCTGGCTGTTGCTGCTGCTCTTGCTTTGGTTCCTGCTTTGGTTCTTCCTTCTGCTCTTCTGGCTGTTGCTGCTGCTCTTCTGGCTGCTCTGTGGTATGCTCCATAAATTATGACCCTGTTTACACCGGTTGCCGGGCCTGTCAACCAACAATTAATAAAACAAATTCGTTAACTATTAGCAGTTTACGACACGTTCACTCGAACGGAGTGCAAAATTAGTAATTTATTGGAAAAAACCGCCAATTGAAAGTCAATTTATAGTGTAAATTATACCCGCAGATATTGGTTGACACAGATTACACTAGCCACTATTGCTTTACTATTTACGATTAGCTTTTACTAGCAACTATCGATTTACGCCGGTTGAACACTATACAGCATACCTCTTTGAAATAACTTTCTTAATCAAAATGTATCATGTTGACATCGTTTATGATTGTTTTTATTTAAAGGATCCAGAATCTTCACCAAATCTTCAATGATTTTCCAGTTGTGTTCGAGTGGGCAATCCACATATTATTTAGCTGAGGCGGGAAAAGCAGATAATTTTCTGGGTGGCAGACAACACAATCCTCAGCATGCCCATTGAGATTATTAAAATTATCTTTGGGTCAGAATGGGTCACGCCTTCGGCGTGAGAGGGGGACTCAGATCTCAGATCTCGAATGGGCTTACTGAGGACTGCTCTGTAGCAGAGTAGATTTTTTAGGTTGGGCATTTAGGCCTAGGTCATAGCTCAATTCGTAATCCGTAATTCGTAATACACCTTCACCCTCTCACCAATGGTAATGTCAAACAGTGCGGTCCTCCACCTGCCCGGGTCAATTCCGAAGAGCGAACAGTAACAATAGTGGATTCAAGTTTTGCAGCCTGGATCAGTCCGGTATTCACCCCATCCAACAGCTCCCCAGCAGATATTATTTGATATCCATGCTCCTTCAGGGCTTCCAGGGTCTTCAGGTTTCTGGCATAGGAAACCGCTACTCCATCTTTCAATGCCACAAAGTTGCACCCATTAGCGTATTGCTCTCGTTCCTGATAGGGATATCTGCCATTTCCACAAGCGATCAACCGGACATCCGGCTGTATTTCTGAAATCAACTCTTGCAGATTTTGGTACTCCACCACATTGTCTAAACTACCGCGGTATTGTTTAATTTTTAATTTCTTTGCCATAAATGGTTCATAATAAATAAAATCAGTGCTTGAGATTTGAGTAAGCAAGGTATCAAGATGGATACAGGTAGGTAGCTTGGGGATTTCGATAAGCGTAACCCGCTCGATCACGCTTTTATTAAATAGAATAGTCGCCACTTTTTCAATACTGTACTGGTTAGTCCGTTCACTACTTCCAATAAATAGATTTTGTTCATTAATAACCATGAGATCACCACCCTCAATGGCCAATCTTGAATCAGATAGCGTTTCTAAAAGATCTTTAGGGTCTTCACAGAGGTCGATAAAGTTGGTTTTTTTGTCTTTCCCTGAAAACAACGGATGGTAGTGCGCAACAAACCAGGCCAGAATTGATTCCCGCTTCCTGGCTGTTTTCCCTGCAATACAGGTTAAGAAGCTGTCATTGATGGTCACTCCAAGGTCCCGGGTAAATATGTGGTTGGGAAGTGGTGGTAAAATGGGCCGTGGTATGCCGGGAACCACACCTGATATTAAGACTGCCGCAAGTGATACTGGGGGCAGTTTTCTTAAATAGGCCGCCTGCTGGTTGGAAACATGCTCGAATTCTATGACAATAGTCAAAAGTTCTCTAAGGATGACCCGGTCTTTTAAAATATCTTCCAGCAGTTTTTGGAATTCGACTACCACATCTGGTCCCAGGATTGCGGCTAATACCGCCAAAAATCTCCGGTGCTGATCCATCATCTGTGGTAGAAACACAATGTCATCGTATAATAAATCATCCGCATTGGAGGGAGTAACCCATTCAATTCCTGGGTCCGGACCATGAACAATTACCATCTTTAGTTGCTTGATGTCCGAACTTACCTTGATGGGTTCAATTTGTTTTAACTCTGTTGACATTGATCAAAGCGTTTTTCGCTGTAAAGCGCAATCAAACCTAGGCGCTCCTGGCCTTGCTAAGGAATGGGCGCCATTCATCTTGAATAAACCCCGATAAATCCCTCAGAAACAATATATATGATGGTTTGTAGGGTTTACTTTTTAAGATGAGTCCTATTTCTTCTGGCAGAGCGTTTCCTTTTCTTGCATTACATGGCTTACAAGCGGTAACCAGGTTGGTCCATGAAGATCTTCCCTTACGTGACCGGGGAAGTACATGATCCAGGGTTAAGTCCCTTTTGGTACCGCAATATTGACAACTATAGCTGTCTCGCTTAAATACATTCTGCCTGGAGAGTTCTACGTCTTTGTAAGGAATACGTATATAATTGCATATGCGAATAACCGCGGGTTTGGGGTAGCATTCAGTTACCGTACGAAGATATTGTCCATCAAAATCTGATATCATATCTGCCTTCTCCAGATACATCAATAAGAAAGCCCGCTGTATGGTGCATACCGTAAGTGGACTATAGTCTTGATTTAAAACCAGTACTCTTTTATTCATATCAAAATTCGTAAATAACCCGATACCCTAATATAATACCAACATGACTAACTTTTTCTGGACTTGCAGTAAAAAACCGAAAAATAGCCATTATCTGGACCTGCGTATTTCCCTTTGCTCATCTTTCCTTCTAATATCTTGTCTTTTGTCATAAAGCTTTTTCCCCTTTCCCGTGGCAAATTCCAGTTTAGCCAGACCCCGGCCATTTATGAAAAGCCGTAACGGGATCATGGTGATTCCCACGTCTTTGGATATTTTACGAAGTTTCTTTATTTCACTTTTGTTTAACAACAATTTGCGTTTTCTCCTTGGTTCATGATTATAATGCGAACCTTGTTCATAGGGGCTTATGTGCATTCCCTGTACCCACAGTTCGTCTCGCTCAAAAACACAATATGCGTCCTGAAGGTTCGCCTTTCCCATCCGAATAGACTTGATCTCGGTACCGGTTAGTACCAATCCGGCCACAAAATGGTCGTTCAACTGGTATTCAAACCTGGCTTTTTTATTCTTAATTTGAATTTGGCCGTATGTCTCCTTGCTTTTTTTCATGCCCCGCCAAATATACGAAGATCTCTGATCTCTGATCTCTGATCTCTGATTTGAGATCTCAGATCTGAGATCTCGGCTCCGGGCCTACTTTCATATCAGCAAATTGACCTGCCAGATACTTGTAGTGACCGGTGATGGCTATCATGGCTGCGTTGTCCGTGCAGTACTGGAAATCTGGTATAAATACTTGCCAATGCTGTAACTCTCCCAGTTCCTGTAACGCTTGGCGAAGTCCGGTATTGGCACTGACCCCACCGGCAATGGCAACTTGTGAGATATTATATTGTTTGGCGGCGATTTTCAATTTCTGAAAGAGCATCTGAACCAAGGTGTGTTGTACGCTGGCGCATATATCTGAGAGATTGTTTTTGATGAAATCAGGGTCTGCTGCCAAACCATCTCTTAAAAAATACCGTACTGCGGTCTTAATTCCGCTAAAGGAGTAATCAAGATCCGACATATTAGTTTGAGGAAATACATAGGCCAACCGATTGCCCTGTAGGGCATGCTCATCAATCATGGGGCCACCGGGATATGGAAACCCTAAAAGCTTGGCAATCTTGTCAAAGGCCTCTCCAACCGCATCATCTCTGGTCTTGCCAATCACCTGCATCTCCAAGTAATCTTTGACCAAGACCAATTGAGTATGTCCTCCACTAACGGTAAGACAAATGAAAGGAAACTCCGGCTGTGGAGTGTTGATAAAATGGGCCAACACATGGGCTTCCATATGATCAACGGCAATCAATGGAATATGCAATGAGAGCGCCATGGCCTTTGCGAACGAGGTGCCCACCAGCAGAGATCCCAGTAATCCCGGCCCTCTGGTAAATGCAATAGCATCTAACTGATGTTGTTTAATACCTGCTTTTTTCAGAGCCGTATCAACAACCGGTACAATATTTGATATATGTGCCCTGGATGCCAATTCAGGCACTACACCGCCATAATTTTTATGGATAGCCTGCGTTGCTATAATATTATTAAGTACCTTTCCTTGATGTACTACTGCCGCTGAAGTTTCATCACATGAGGACTCTATCGCTAGTATCGTCGGGGCTTTAGCCATGCATAAATGAGCTCGTCGAAGATCAAATTTATTAAAAATCCTCTGGTCAAAGCAATCTTCTGGTTTATCATAGGCGTTTTTATCTTTTTTATTTTATTCGCGGCGGCAATTCAAATTCCTTTCGTTCAAACAAGAGTAGTAAAAGAACTCTCCAAAGCGGTATCCACCAGGATAAATTATCCGGTGACCATCGATCAAGTTCAGTTGGACTGGTATGATGAATTGAAAATAAATGGACTGCGCATTTACGATCGTAAACAAAATTTAATGATCGGCGTATCTGAGCTGCTGGTGGATTTTGACATTACTACTTTAATTTCTAGTAATCAAATCAGACTGGACCGGGCCACATTTACCGAAGCTGATTTCAATCTGACAAAATATTCCATCGAAGAAGAAATCAATATTGGCGGATTTATCAAAGGTATCAAGGGGTGGGTAAACCCCGAAAACAAAGAAGCCAAGCGTGATTTCCTGATCAACCAGCTACTCTTCGTGAATTCCAGGATCAGACTTAATAATATCGCCAAAGACTCAATTAAAAACGGGTTGGATTATCATCATTTCTTACTGGACCACCTGAATTCAGATATTCGAGACTTTAAAATTCGGAATGATACCATTCGGCTGGTTATCCAACGATTAGAGGCGATAGAACCGATTACTTCTCTGATAGTTCATGACTTTACTACCGACTTTTATTTCAGCAAGAAGGTTATGGCCTTCAGGAAACTCCACCTGTTGGTTGGAGAAACCGAAATTAAAGACTCTTTGGTTTTTAATTATGAACACCCAACTGCGCTCAGCAGTTTTAGAGACAGTGTTCATATAGCTGCAAAATTTAGGCAGTCCAATATAGCTGCCAAAGATCTTAAGCTTTTTGTACCCACACTAGGACGTACTGATCAACACTATGTCCTAAGTGGTGACTTTAATGGCAAAGTTACGGCTTTTGATTTTAGCAATGTGGAGTTGGAATTTGGTGTGGCCAGCCGTTTGATTGGAAATATCAATATGGAGGGCTTGCCAGTATTCCAGGACACATTTATTGATGCCAGCTTGACCAATTCGGTAATTTCTCCCAAAGACCTTCGTCCATTTATCGGAGATAAACTGTATTTGGAAACACAGAAGTTTGGCACCATACGCCTCAACAGTCAGTTTCTGGGATTCCCCAGGGATTTTGTAGCAAACGGGACCTTCTTTACTCAGCTGGGTACACTGATTTCTGATATCAACCTGAAAATAGACGAAAAGACCCATACAGCAACATACTCCGGAGCCCTCGCTACCGATGATTTCGACCTGGGAAAGTGGTCCAACCAACCGGATGTATTTCAAAATATAGTTTATCTCCGATAAATGGACGAAGGTCTTTGGGAGAAATTACCGAATTGGTCAAGCTGGCATCAATAAATGTGTCCTGGA
>CAZAWQ010000276.1:0-3344 GCA_964488585.1 uncultured Roseivirgaceae bacterium | reverse complement strand
CTAGCATTAATCTAATTTGATTTACCTGCGAACTAAGAGCATTTTAAAGCCGAGTTTTCACACGGCCTCGGCCGTTAGCAGTCATTCACTTCAACGTCCGGTAACGGGCCCAAAGCGGCCGGTCATGTATAATTTCCAATTTAAAGCATTAGAAGATGCAATCCACTACATCTTTCGAAAGTGATAATCGGTAATTTGCAGAAAGATTAGGCCCAATACCCGTCTTCATAATTAGGCTTCATCCATGGGATATTCTCATGACGATAAAATGGCGCCAGTCGCATAGTGATCTGATCCATTTCCGTTTGAGACATGGTCTTAAAGTTTTTCAAAATGTTGCCTTTGGAATCTACAACCTCTTTACTATCTGTACCCAAAACAACACCATCTGTTTCTTTCAGTGACAGGGCATAACGGATCAATTTTGTGGGTTTCAAGGATGCATCATTTTCAATGGGCCTCACAGCCTTCATCAGCATCACCCCCATTCCTTTTTTATCCGCAGCAGGCATGGACTCCTCCTGTCGTTTAAATCCCTGTTCAGCTGACCAATGATTGAGGGCCATTAGCATGGTATCAAAATCATAGTTGACAGCAAGATGCTTCAAAACTGTTGCTTCGGAATGTCCGCTAAAGCCGATAAATCGAGTAACCCCTTCTTCTTTCATTCGGTGAACAATTTCCAATGGACCTCCTTTGGCTTCAATCTTCTCCAGATCCTCAGAAGTACAGTTATGAATTTTAAGTATATCCACTTGATCCACCTGTAACCTTTTTAAGCTCCTCTCTATATGGCGCATAGCCTCATCCGGATCCCGAGTACTAACCTTGGTACTAATGAATACTTCTTTCCTGCGATGTTTGAGTATTTTTCCTATTCGCTCCTCACTAATGGCACCGTTCTCCCTGTTTTCATACATACCAGCTGTATCCCAATAGTACAAGCCTTGATCCAGGGCATAGGTCAAAATATCTAATGCCTGGTCCTCATCGTCAATAGCACACCATCTGCTACCAAGACCTAAGGCGATTCGGGGAATCGTTACTCCGGTCTTTCCCAGCGTGGTCATGGCCAACTCATGCGGATTCGAATTTTGGGGAGCACACGATTCGAGCAGACTGCCAGCTCCAGCAATTGTCACCGATGCAGCCACACTACCTTTAACAAATTCTCGTCGGGTTATTTCATTTTTCATAATGCTTAATCTTTTCGGTCATACAATAACAATGGGATATTGAAATCAGGTTTTATAAAACTCAACTTTTGCTCCTTCTAAATCTGCGTTGCCTACCCTATCGACTAATTCCATTCGGGATTTCTCATCCATTTTTTTGAAAGATTTAGCCAGGTCTATTTTTTCCTGTAACATCGCTACATCATCGGCACCGGTAATCAGGGTGCTTACAGGAAGTGACCATACAAAGTGAATGGCCTCGCGCACACTTACCAGGTTGGGAACAACTTTGGGGTTGTTTCCACTTACAAAGTGGGTTTTACCACCAAAGAAGCCTCCATTTGATAGGGTTTTCATGGCTAGAATGCCCATTTCCTTTTCCACAAGGGTAGGCAGCACATTATTGATAAAACTCTTATAATTTGGATCGAAACAGTTAATCGGCATCTGACAGGCGTCTAATATATTGGTGCGTTTAAGCACCTGTTTGTGGGCTTTAAAATCAGCATGTCCGGTAAATCCAATATATCGGGTTTTTCCGGACTCTTTGGCTTTCCTAAATACTTCCAACACTTCCTGTTCGATTCTAGTATCCACGTCTCCAGGGCTGTTTACACTGTGTATTTGCCATAAATCAACATGATCGAGTTTCATCCTGCTTAGAGAACGCTCAAATTCTGCCAGGGCCTGCTCTCCACTGGTAGCTCTTGTCTTAGTCATGATAAATGAAACATCACGATATTTGGGCACCAGGTATTTGCCATATCTTTCTTCTGATTTACCATTTCCGTACGAGTGAGCTGTATCGAAAAACCTGATACCCCCATCAATGGCACATTCTACCTGTGCCTCTGCAGTTTTTTCGTCGCATCTTGCAATATGAGCGCCCCCAAGGCCAAGCATAGTTACTTTTTCACCGGTATTTCCAAGCAGTCTCAATGGCAGCAATTCCCCAAACTTGTCACTTGGTGGAAACAAATCACCACTAATCCCTTTAGATGGAACCAACAATCCGGCGGTCAATGCCGCCAAAGATTTTAGAATAGATCGCCTGGTTTTCATGGCTATCTGTGGTTGTTACTAACTGGATCTTTTTTATTGAAAAAATAATGGGCCAGACGGAACAAACCTGCCCCCAGTCCTACTGCCAAAACTATAGTAGCCAGGAAGTGAAAAAGCATTTCCATACCTGTTCCATGATGTTCATGTCCCGGATGCGCCAGCAGTAAAGCGGGCGCCAATACCATGATTGTCGTTAATAAGTAATTCTTAATCCTTTTCATTTTCAAATGTTATTTTAGATTTTAATTCTATATCCAAAGGTCTTTCACCTGTTTCTTGGGTTATCCTAAAAACATCACTACTTTCTGGCTTGTATTTGCTTTTCCCGGATGGTGTTTTTGATTTTTTAACCTGGACTTGACCATCCTCAAGACTTACTTTTCTAAATGTCCGCTCCAGCTTCTTTTTGTTTACGGAATAGTATCTTAAACCTATGGTAGTGGTATTTTCTAAAATAAAGTCGGAAACATCCTCAAATCCTTTTACTGGGCAAAACACATTCAGCACAATTCCCGGCCGGCCCTTTTTCATTACAACCTGCTCATAGTAAAAATCTGACGCCCCTTTTTCCATCAAAGTAGTTTAGACTCCTGCCACAGGTATTCCGATCACATTCCTATTTAATTTGCCTGAAACCAGGCCTTCTTCATCTACCTCACATGTGGAGAAGCCAATCTCATTGAAAAATTTGCTTAGCACGGGCATATCAGTTTTTAATTTTGAAATTTGATTGGATGCCACTTCTATTCTGGCCATATCTCCATAGTACCTGACCCTGGAGTCTAAATACCCCAAGCGGATCAAATAATCCTCTGCTTGTTCCACCTGCCTCAATTTAGCCAAAGAAATTCTTTCACCGTAAGGAAACCTGCTACTCAAACAAGGGCTTGCCGGCTTGTTCCAAACAAAAAGATTAAATGATTTGGCCAGCCTTCGTACTTCTTCTTTTTTAATTTTACATTCTATCAGCGGACTCCTGGCACTGTAATCCCAAGCAGCTTTAAGACCTGGCCTGTAATCCCCGGTATCACTCAAATTGTTGCCATTGATAATGGTATATCCGGAATAATTGCCTTTGTCTATAATACCCCGTAGGGAAATGTAAAG
>CAZAWQ010000275.1:0-18796 GCA_964488585.1 uncultured Roseivirgaceae bacterium | reverse complement strand
TCGGTGATAATGGAATCAAAAGATTCATTTAGCACATCTCTAAGAATTGAAGATGCCCGGTTCATCTCACCAATTACCTTTGCCCGAGGCTTGGCGGTTTTTAACTTTTGTATGCCGTCTTTCCAACTCTTCATGAGATTGCGAAGATCCCTGTCAAGGGCCGCCACCTCTTTGCCGGCGGCAACGGTGCGAATGATTATCCCGAAATTCTCTGGTTTGATTGAAGATAATAGTCTATCCAGCCGTTTGCGTTCAGCAGAATCGGCAATTTTCTTACTGATATTTACGGTGTTGTTAAAAGGCACCAGTATCAGGTATCTTCCCGCTATGGATAGCTCACAGGATAATCGAGGCCCTTTTGTAGAGATAGGTTCCTTAACGACTTGTACCAAAATTTGCTGGTTCCTGGTGAGAACTTGAGCAATTTTACCCAGTTTGTTTATGTCCGGTAGTATATTGAACCGGTCAAGTTTGCTGGATGCTTTTTTGTTCTTTTGTACAAGTTTCGTGTATTTGATTAATGAACTAACTTTTGGACCGAGGTCCAGATAATGTAAAAAAGCGTCCTTTTCATATCCAATATCAATAAAAGCGGCATTTAATCCGGGAACTACTTTTCTTACTGTTCCCAGGTAAATGTCTCCAACTGTAAATTGGCTACCGTTTTCATCATAATGGAATTCAACAAGGTTTTTATCTTTTAAAAGAGCTATTCGACATCCGTTTTGAGTAGAATTAATAACTAGATCGTTACTCAAGACTTTATGATTTAAATATTTTTAATTGATGTAATGGCCATAGAAATGAATGACCAGGTCACTATTTCTTCTTGTGTCGATTCTTTCTCAACCGCTTCTTCCTCTTGTGAGTAGCGATCTTATGTCGTTTTCTTTTTTTACCGCAAGGCATAATTTTTATTTCATTTTGCCTCCAAATTCCATGGAGGGGTTAATATATTTATTTTAATTTCTCTAAATACTCATCAACTGTTACCAGTACTTCAGGATCCTGGTCCATGGCTTTGATCAATTCAAATTGATCGCGTGCCTTGATCTTCTCCCCAGATTCGAAATAACTCACCCCCAAATAAAACTGCCCTTCAAGATGAGCAGGATGGTTTTGTACAAGTTTCTCAAATCGTTCGACTGCTTTGTCAAACTGCTGTGATTGAATAGAAAGTAACCCTAAATTGTACAACCCCAACTCATTTTCCGGATCACCGTCTACAACTTCCCGCAAAAGTATAACTGCCTGCATCGGTTGTCCCGGTAGAAAAGTCAACGCTACTTTGGCCTTGGCATCAAACAAATCTGGATTCTGCTTTAGTGCAAGATTAAAATACTTGCGGGCATTTTCTCCAAGCTGTTGTTGTTCCCGTACCTCCACAGCATAGCTGTAAGCCTCAAAATAACTATCGCCTGCTTTCAGCCATCGTTCCATACCAGGCTCTATATCAGCTGCTTTACCGTAATAATAAGCGGCACTGTCCAAATAATTGACATCGGCAAATAGCCCTGCTAAGGAATCTGCAAAGGTAGCACTTTTTTCTGGAACTAAGTCAGCATTAAACTCTTCTTTTAAGTCAGTGATTTGGGCTTGCTCATTTTCAGATAGTTGTCGGTCATGTAACTTGGATATTTGCACGCTGGAGGGTTCAGAAATTGCCTTGACGTTTTCCAGCTGGTCGTTATCCACAACTACTTTTGGTAGCATGTACAATATTACCACCAACACCAGCGCCATAGTGCTTATGATCAATCTGGAGATCATACCTGAGGATTACAGGGTATCATTATCCGTTCTTGGCTTTTACCTGGTCGCTACTTTTGATCTTTTCAATAAATACCTTAGAAGGCTTAAAACTTGGGATATAATGCTCGTCAATAATAATGGCAGTATTTCTGGATATGTTTCGAGCTATTTTACGTGCTCGTTTCTTATTTACAAAGCTTCCAAATCCTCTAACATATATGTTCTCTCCATTGGACATAGAGTTCTTGACAACACTAAAAAAGGCTTCGATAGCCGTGGTTACATCGGCCTTGTCAATTCCTGTTTTTTCTGCTATTTCAGTTATAACATCTGCTTTAGTCACTGCTTTAGATTTAAATGATAAAAATGCGTTAAAATATTAATAACCAATTAATTTTGGGATGACAAAGGTAAATTGTCCCGACTAATTTTAAAAGCAATTAAATCAAAATATTGTTGGAAAGTCTCTCATTGGCCTCATCGCTATTATCCTGGTATCAGGAAAATAAACGAGACCTTCCTTGGCGCAACACCAAGGATCCTTATAAGATTTGGCTTTCAGAGATCATATTGCAGCAAACCCGGGTGGTTCAGGGTTTACCATACTACCTGGCCTTTGGTGAAAACTTTCCAACTGTTCGGGATTTGGCCAATGCCAGTGAGCAGGATGTGCTGAGGTTATGGCAAGGTCTGGGTTATTATTCAAGGGCCCGCAATTTACATAGATGTGCCCGTATGATCATGGAGAAATATCAGGGTCGATTCCCTGAAGATTACCACGAACTTCTGGCCTTGCCTGGCATAGGAGAATATACTGCCTCGGCAATAGCCTCCTTTGCTTTTAAAATGCCCACTCCTGTGGTTGACGGGAATGTATTCAGGGTACTATCCCGAATATTTGGTATCCGGGATGATATTGCACTAAGGAATACCAAAAAGTTATTCCGTGATTACAGCACAAAATTGATTAATGGCTCGCCTCCGGATTTATACAACCAGGCTATCATGGAATTTGGTGCCCTGCACTGCACACCAGCTAAGCCAAAATGTTTTGACTGCCCGTTTTCAAGTTACTGTCAGGCATTTCAGCAGCAGACGCAACATCAATTTCCCGTAAAAACCAAAAAAACAGCAGTGCGCAACCGGCACTTTTATTATTTCGTAGTTAAATCCGGTTCATATCTCCTAATGAAAAAGCGAGAACAAAAGGACATCTGGGAAGGCCTCTACGATTTTTTTCTGCTGGAACATCAGGGAGTAACAGATCCCATAGAACTACTGGAAACCCATCTTCCGGACGGTTCATGGCTGGAACATGTGAAAGTTGGTGAGCCCTCTGTCACCTATCAACATAGATTGACCCATCAACTTATTAAGGCAAAATTTCTAGTGGTGGAACCTCAGGACAAACGGACGCTTATGCACTGGAAACAGTTGTTTGGATTAAAGAAGTTTAAAGTGCAGAATGTGCCTGATTTGCCAAAACCTATTTTGATACACAATTATTTGAAGTCGGATATATTTTAATTAAATTTAAATAAATAACTTTCACAGCAAACTTAGAAGCATATGGCTGGTGTAAACAAAGTGATATTAATAGGCAATCTCGGAAAAGACCCCGAGGTAAGACATTTAGAGAGTGGTGTGATGGTAGCCAATTTTACCTTGGCCACCACCGAGTCATACAAGGACAGGAACACGGGAGAGAGACGACAAGTAACTGAGTGGCACAATATTGTTTTGTGGAGGGGTCTGGCTGAGATAGCCGAAAATTATCTTAAAAAAGGAAGCCAGATATACCTGGAAGGTAAACTTAGGACCAGATCCTGGACTGATCAGGATGGAAATACTCGCTATACCACGGAGGTCATAGCAGATAACATGACGATGCTGGGAGGTCGCCCAGTAGAGGCAAGTACAGCTACTGCATCGTCAGCTACCGTATCGTCAGTTACCAGCGAGGCCACGACACCTGTATCACCAAACATTACCGCTGTCAGTGACGATTCAGACGATCTACCATTCTGATTTTCAACTAATTATTACCCCTTGGAATTATCATCAGACGATCCTTTTTCCGAATTGATTTTGTTGGCCCAAATCGTAACTACAGAAGCCTTGTATTTTACTTTCTATGGTGCTTTCCTGGTGTTGCTGCTGGTGTTATCAGCAATAATTTCCGGATCAGAGGTGGCATTTTTTTCTTTGACCAAGGAAGACATTCTCAATTTTAGAAACGGAGAAAGCCACAGAGAAAAGAATGTTGCGAAACTCCTCGAGCATCCGAGAGGGCTGCTGGCCACCATTCTAATTGCCAATAATCTGGTAAACGTAGCTTTTATTACTCTGTCAACATTTGTAGTATGGAAAGTTGTAGGTACCCAAACTACTGAGGGAATCGTGTTGGTAATGCTTACCATTGTTACGTCAGCTGCCATCTTATTTTTTGGAGAAGTTGTGCCAAAAGTATATGCAAATCATAACAATGCAGGATTCGCCAAAATGGCCTCTGGACTGATATCCATGGCATCATTCATCTTTAAGCCGGTTGCATGGATTTTATTGTCCCTGAGCAATATTATCGAATCAAGAATTGAAAGAAAAGGCTATAATCTATCCGTTGACGACCTCAATAAGGCGTTGGAATTAACCACTAAACAAAACACCTCTGAAGAGGAAAAGGGGATACTAAAGGGTATTGTGAATTTCGGAATGCTCTCTGTAAAACAAGTTATGCGATCACGTATGGAGATCACCGCATTGGACATCGAAATTGATTTCCATGAGTTAATGGACAGGATTAATAAATGTGGTTATTCCAGGATCCCCGTTTATAATGAAACCATAGATAGGATAGAGGGGATACTATACATAAAGGACCTTTTGTCCTACATTGAAAATGAGGAGGGCTTTAAGTGGCAAAAGCTTCTAAGACCGGGATTTTTTATTCCTGAAAACAAAAAAATAGATTCGCTCTTAAAGGATTTTCAGGAAAAAAGAGTACATATGGCCATAGTAGTAGATGAGTATGGTGGCACCTCAGGACTCATTACCTTGGAAGATGTGATCGAAGAAATCGTAGGTGAGATCAATGACGAATTCGACAATGACGGGGTGGCGTTTAACAAACTCGATGAGCACACGTTTATTTTCGAAGGTCGCACTTCTCTTAATGATTTTTGTAAAATCGTAGGTGAAGAAGTGTATATATTTGATAAGGTTAAAGGAGAAAGCGAAAGCTTAGGCGGGTTGATACTTGAATTACACTCAAAATTGCCAAGGGTGGGCGAGAAGATCCCATTTAATCAATTTGTGTTTACCGTAGTATCGGTTGATAATAAAAGAATCAAAAGAGTGCGCGTATATACCAGCCGGCCGGTTTTAAATCCTAAAAACCTGGCAAAGGGTTGAGTCTTAAATTTTTATGAAGGGTATTTGTTATTTTTTTCTGGCGGGTATTTTCCTTGGAATGGTAGCTTCTGCTTGTCATGAAACCGCATATATTCCAAAACCCAAAGGATATAATCGTATTGAACTGCCCGACCACCAATATAGAGTCATCGATGACTCCTACCCGTATCAATTTGAGTATTCTCAACATGCCCAGTTAAAACCAGATACCTCCTGGATGTCTGAACCCTATTGGATCCATTTGATCTATCAGGATTTTGGGGCGGACGTTCAGCTTACCTATAAAGACCTAAATCAAAATGAACAAAAATTGAGAGAATTGCTAGAGGACTCCTACAGACTCACCAGCAAACATCAAGTAAAAGCTTACTCCATCGATGAAAGTATTCTAACAACTCCAAAAGGACATACTGCAGTAGTTACTGAATTAAGTGGTGAGGTACCCAGTCAGTTTCAGTTTTTTACTACGGACAGCTCCAGACATTTTTTAAGAGGCGCGCTTTATTTCCCTACCGCTACCAAGAACGATAGCCTTCAGCCGATCATCGACTTTATCAAGGTTGACATTATTCATATGTTAAACACATTGGAGTGGAAAGAAAGTTGAACCTTCCATTAAAGTTGAATGAAGGGATTTTTTAATACTAGTATAGAATTTCTAAAAGGTGTGGGTCCCCAAAAATCCGCACTTCTAAACAAGGAGTTGGAAATTTTCACCTATGGTGACCTGATCCAATACTATCCTTTCAGATATGAAGATCGAACCCGTTTCTACTTAATAAATGAGGTAAACGATCAGCTACCGAATGTGCAAATAAAAGGTACTCTTCATAACATTGAAATGATAGGCGGTGGCTTTAAGAAAAGATTGGTGGTCCAATTGCACGATTCAACAGGTATAATTGAGTTGGTTTGGTTTAAGGGTAGCAAATGGATACTAAAGAAATTACAGTTGGGGGTAACCTATGTGGTTTTTGGTAAACCTTCACGTTATGGGCAACGGATCAATATTGCTCATCCGGAAATTGAAGTGCTTACCAGCAACCATGAAAGTCAAGGTTATTTGCAACCGGTTTATCATACTTCTGAAAAATTGAAATACAGGTTTTTGGACAGCAAGGCCATCTCCAAGCTACAAAAGCAGTTGTTGACCGTCGCCCTTTCCAAAATCTCTGAAACCCTTCCTAAAGGGCTGACGACAGAATTGAGATTAACCTCAAAGGCCGACGCCTTGAGGCATATACATTTCCCACAAGACTCCAGGAAGCTGCAGGAAGCCCGTTTGCGTTTGAAATTTGAGGAGTTGTTTTACATACAGCTTAGGCTGTTGAAATTGAAACTTGCACGCACCGAAAAATTCAAGGGAAAAATTTTTAAAGAGACCGGACTGATAAACGAATTCTATCATAATCATTTGCCGTTCGAACTTACCAACGCCCAAAAAAGAGTGATCAAAGAGATTTACTCTGATCTGAAATCGGGAAAACAAATGAATCGGCTACTGCAGGGAGATGTGGGGAGTGGAAAAACCATAGTGGCCTTTATTTGTATCCTGATGGTAATTGGAGCCAACGCTCAGGCAGCGTTAATGGCACCCACCGAGATTTTGGCAGAACAGCATTACAGAGGATTGGAACCCTATGCAAGGAAGCTGGGATTGGAAATTTCTATTCTGACAGGATCTACCAAAAAAAGTACCCGAAACACATTGCATGAAAAACTACGACATGGCTCTTTGCAAATTCTCGTGGGGACACATGCTCTTTTAGAAGATCCGGTACAATTCAAAAGCCTGGGACTGGCAGTAATCGATGAGCAACACCGGTTTGGAGTGGCCCAAAGGGCAAAGCTATGGAGTAAAAACAAAAACTTCTTCCCACACGTTCTGGTGATGACGGCCACTCCTATTCCCCGGACCCTGGCCATGACTTTATATGGCGATCTTGATGTTTCTGTGATAGATGAACTGCCTCCAGGTCGAAAGCCAATCGAAACAGTGCATCGATATGATCAAAACAGGTTGAAGGTGTTTGGGTTCATAAAGCGGCAAATTGCTATAGGCCGTCAAATATACTTTGTCTATCCTCTTATTGAGGAGTCTGCAAAAATGGACCTAAAACATTTACAAGATGGATACGAGAGTATCAGTAGGGCTTTTCCTCAGGTTCCAGTTAGCATTGTTCATGGGAAAATGAAGTCAAAAGACAAGGACTTTGAAATGCAACGCTTTGTAAAAGGAGAGACCAGGATCATGGTAGCAACTACTGTGATCGAGGTGGGAGTGGATGTGGCTAACGCCTCGGTTATGGTCATAGAAAATTCTGAACGGTTTGGACTGGCGCAGCTTCATCAACTTAGAGGACGAGTCGGCAGAGGGGCGGATCAAAGCTATTGCATACTCATGACCGATGTAAAGATCAGTAAAGAAGGTAAAACACGTATCCAAACCATGGTACGCACCAACAATGGTTTTGAAATTGCTGATGTAGACCTGAAACTAAGAGGCCCCGGAGACCTCATGGGTACCCAACAAAGTGGTGTATTAGATTTACTAATCGCTGATCTGGGGAAAGATGGAAAACTTCTGCTGCTTGCCCGTGAAAAAGCGACAAATATACTGGAATCCGATCCTGATTTGAACCATCCGGAAAACGTAAATATTCGAAGACAAATAACTAATCAACACAAATCCAGCTTAAATTGGAGTAGAATAAGCTGATTTTTTTGTATTATTACTAACTTAAATATAATTTTAAAGGAAAATTTGGCCATGAACTCACCTGTTTTAACGGCAATATTCTCTATGTTGATGATTGTTTCACTGATTGGATGTCAGTCAGCTCAAGAACAATCAGAAAATACCACCGGCCATGGGGAGAATAATCCACCTGCAGATGGTTTCAACATGGAAAGTTCGGATCCTACAGCCATAGAGATCGCAGACCTGGTAATGGAGGCAATGGGTGGACGCGCTTCATGGGATGTCACCCGATATTTGGCTTGGGACTTTTTGGGTGTTCGTAAATTGGTGTGGGATAAATTTACTGGCAATGTTCGGGTTGACATTCCTGATGGCACCGTGTATCTAGTCAATATCCACGATGGATCAGGAAAAGTCTACAAACAAGGCAGAGAGGTTATTGATCCGGATTCATTGGCAAAGGAGTTGGAAATAGGTAAAAGTATTTGGATCAATGACTCCTATTGGTTGGTAATGCCTTTTAAGCTCAAAGATTCCGGTGTAACCCTGAAACACCTTGGGACTCGCAAAACATTGGAGGGAACCCCTTCACATGTATTGGAGTTAACTTTTCAAGACGTTGGTGTCACGCCTCAGAACCGGTATCGGATATATGTGGACACCACTACCAATTTGGTGAATCAATGGGCATTCTACCGGGAATCTGGCCAGGATTCAGCTAATTTTGTTTTACCCTGGGGTGACTACAAGCAGTACGGTGACATCTTGTTGTCTGAAGAACGAGGCGAACGGGATTTAGCTGAAATAATGGTGTTTGAAGCGTTACCTGAAGAAGTATTCACCTCATTTCAAGCGATTAGTCTCAGCAATTACCAATAAAAATTGAATGAAACAATTTCTGATCATACTATCCCTGTCTTTTATTGCGCTGTCTGCAACAGCTCAACATGGCAATCATGGACAGGGCTGGGATCTTACATATGAGTCGTTGCTTGATCTAAATGGCGTCAAGTGGGATCATCGTCAGGGAACCATATTTACCTGGCTAAAAGACCGGGAACAGGAGCATCGCACTATAGTGAATTTTATTCAAGGTGAACTGGAGAAGGCACCTCAGGAAACATTCCTGATTGACCATCCTACATTTCCATCTGGGGGACGAACCACTGTTCTAGGTGTAAAGAACAGAACTGGTTGCTATTACTTTTGGCGTTCCACTGATGAAAATATGAAAGTATTCAAGCGCCAACCGATCTCTGCGGAGTTATTCGATCAGATTTTTGACCGTTTACATTCACTAAAACAAAGAGGCTTTGAAAACATGGGGGGACCGGAAAAGGCATATGCAGGTTTTTTAAGTACTTTACAAGCCGGCCAGTCCAGACAAGTTCTTTTGCATATTAACGACTTTCTGGAGTTTGATGTGGAAAATCAAGAAATTATCAGAGTCGGAAGGATTTTTGAGATTGAGAATTCTCTTCAAGTGAACAACAACTGATCTTCCAGTATGAACATGGACATGCCAAAAATTGATCTGGCAGCGATTTCAACCCGCGCTCCTCAAGACCTTAGTAAGCAAGACATAAAAGCCCAAACCAACGATCTTACCAAGGAGTTGGATGAACTACAAAATAAGCTTTATGCGGAGAGCAAGTGGAGCTTGCTGGTTATTCTTCAGGGGATGGATGCCAGCGGGAAGGATGGGGCGGTAAAAAAAGTGTTTAGTTCTGTTAATCCGCAAGGGATAAGAGTGAAGTCATTCAAAGCGCCTACTGAAAAAGAACTTGCTCATGACTTTTTGTGGAGGATACACCAGCACACACCAGCTAAGGGTAAAATTCAAATATTTAATCGTTCTCACTATGAGGACGTATTGGTTACCCGTGTATTGGGACTTACCGATGATGAGGTCGCCAAGAGGAGATTTCGGATAATCAACGAATTTGAAAATCTGTTACAAGAACGAGGAACCCAAGTAATCAAATTTTATCTTCATTTATCTGAAAAGGAACAGCAAGAAAGATTCCAGGATCGTCTTAACAATCCCAGAAAACATTGGAAGTTCAATCCCAACGATCTGAAATCTGCTACAGACTGGCCTCTATACCGGAAATATTATCAAGAAGTTTTTAAGAACTGTAGTCCTGAAATACCCTGGACTGTCGTCCCCTGTGACCAAAACTGGTACAAGGAGTTCGTGATAGCAAAGAAGATAGTGGAAACACTTCGTGGGCTGAATATGAAGTACCCGGGGCTTAATGAGTCTTAAGTTTTAAGTGTTTAGTTTTTAGTCCCCCTAGTGCGCTCAATTCCTGCAGGCATGGTCAAACTAAAAACTAAAAACTAAGATTGTTCCTCCTGCTCCGCTACTTTGATCTTCTTGGCCTCCATTAAATACCCAATCAACAGCCCGATACCTCCAAAGATGAATCCCATAGAAAAGTAGGCCACTTCTTCATAGACAATCCCGCTGGAATCCAGCACACTACCTACCAGTAACCCAATTCCGATACCTATTGCTACCAGTGCAAATTTTAACCCACTACTTCCGGTTTTGGGGCTCTTGGAATGGGGGTCCATTCCGTGTTCGATCATTTTTAATCTCTCCGCATTTTCATATTTTCTGAGAAATACGATCATGGCAAATGCTCCTAAAGCAATTAAGATTGGGACAAATACTCCTGCCAATGCTACGCTCATAATTGATAAATTTTAATTTTTGTAAATTGATTTCGAAACATATGACGCTTTAAAATAGTAGCAGGTTACAGGTAGCAAGCAGGTTCCATGATGCAAGTTGCATGGGTTTCGGGCTGATTCGGTCAAGCAGGGATCTGGAATTTTGAATTGCCACAAGCAGTGGATTTTCGTGAAGCACCTAGTGTAACCATTATATTGAAGCTAGCGTCAAAGACAGCAGTGGGTAATGAAATCAAGGATAGTGAACTTATTGACCAGGTGAAAGCTGGCCGGGTATCCGCCTTTAGAACTTTGGTTGATCGTTATAGCAATTATGTTTTTACAATTGCCTACAGAATCCTGGGAAATCGAGAGGATGCAGAGGAAGTAACTCAGGATTCATTTATAAAGGCCTTTAAAGGGCTGAACGCATTTCATGGTCAGGCCAAATTCACTACATGGATCTATCGAATAGCCACCAATACCGCTATATCCTACAAACGTAAAAAGAAATTGCCCGTAGAAACGATAGAGGATTATAAGCAATTTGATAAGGGCGAGATCAGTAATATGCACCACTTTCAACGATTGGAACAAAAGAAATTTTTACAACTTGCGCTAAACACATTATTACCCGATGACGTATCTGTGCTCACTTTATTTTACTTTAAAGAATTATCTTTGGGTGAAATGTCAGAAATTACCGGAATTGGCGTTAATACTTTGAAGGTGAAATTGCATAGAGCAAGGAAAAGGTTATCTGTTGCATTGAATAGAATTTTAAAACAGGAAGTTACTTCATTGTTATGAGCCGATTTACGGAAGAATATATTTTTAACTATTTGGATCAGGCGTTGACCCCTGAAGAGAACGCTGAATTGGAACTGGAAATGCAAAATGATCCGGAGCTCAAAATAACCGTGGAACAGTTCCGGACTGCGCATATATATTTTCTGGAAAACCAAATTGAGGCCACACCGGAAAAGCTCTCGGACCAGATTATGGCGGAGGTTTCTACATTATCAAGTCAATACTACCGGCCATCGGGTTTGTTTAATAATACCAACTTCCTTTTAATAGCTGGAATTCTGACCGCGGTGATAGCGTTTTTATCTATGGTAAATGCCGGGTATTTTGATCTTCAAACTTTAGCCCCCAGCTTGACTGAGACAGATATGATTACAAAGTGGACATTTTTAGACGGCATGATAAGCAAGCGAATAATTACCAATTCGATGCTGGTAATTTACGGAGTGCTGGCTTTGGGATTGCTGGATAGGTTTATTTTAAACCCTCTATTTCGACGAAAAGTTAAATTAGGGTTCAATTAACGTACGATCCAAAAGGTTTTAAAATTCTCCAACTTATTTTCACAATATTCTACTTTGCTCACATTTGCATATGTTGGACCTTTCTCACACCAGCTTAATAGTTGCGTCAATTGTTCCTCCCGACCTTCAGCTGCTATTTGGACCGACCCATCAGATTCATTTTTTACCCATCCGGTAATACCAAGATCAGTAGCCACTTTTAGCGTATTGGCCCTAAAAAAAATTCCTTGTACTTTGCCATATACCCTGATACGGTAGTTTTTCATATCGCAGTAACTGCTGGAACAAAACTACTCTTAGTGGACAATTCCGCATTCCTTACAAAATTTCCGTTTACCTACGGGTCTTTTCTTGGGCTTACGTTTGTGACCAAAATAGGTGGGATCGGAATATTGTGGTCTATCTTTTATTCGTTCAATTTTTTTGTACTTTCTGGCATTTTTTTTCATACGCTGCTGAAACTCCTGAATGGCCTTAGCTTCCAAACTACCGCTTGACTTAGACATTTTTCGTTCACCCCTGAATAGGTTATCACTGGTGCCCGGTTCACGAGAAGAAGGCATATCCTGTTGAGCGTGCGTTGCTTGTTTCTGTCTCTTTTTTTCCTTTTTGGACTGAGCCTGTCCCCAGGAAATGGAGCCTAACAAGAAAAGTGCCAGTACAATATATTTCATGTTCATTTAAATTCTATTTGCCATAATAACATAAAAACGATACTAAAATTGTCCAGATTCACTCCAAAATTAATGCATGCAATGTTTCGGCAATATTAGCCAACATTTCAGAGAAACAACCAGTATATTGTAAGTTCGCTTTGGCGTCAAAAACATGTACAACGATACTGAACATAGTTTACTATCAGAGATCCTTGATGAAATTGAGGAGAAACATGGAAAATTAACAGGTCGTGCCTCCAGAGACTTCGTTACTCGTCTAAGCACAAATTTCAGTGTGCTTCGAGATCTGTTCATGTCTTTGTATGATCAACGGAAAGACCGGGAAAAACGTTTCCGCCAACTCATAGTATCTCTTTATTCTAAATATCGCAGACGACCCAAAAGCCTTAGACTACAGGACAGGGCCAAAGAAGGAGACCATCAATGGCTGTTGGATCAGCAGTGGGTGGGTATGAGTATGTACCTTGAACATTTTGCCAAAGACCTTTCAGGATTTCAGAAACGCCTTGGTTACTTGGATGAGTTGGGGATCAACTTGGTTCACATAATCTCTGGCTCTGAGTCTCCTCCAATTGTCAGCCCTGAGTTTGGGAAAATGTCTGATTTGGATGCCCTCGCTAAGAAATTACGAAAAAAAGACATGTTGCTAACTTTGGATTTGGCATTAAACCAGACTACTCAACACCATAAATGGGCTAAAAAGGCACTAAAAGGGAATAAGAAGTATCAAGACTATTATTACATGTTTAATGATCGATTGATTCCGGATCAATACGAGGTGCACATGCCGGAGATGCTTCCGGCCAGTTCCCCAGGAAATTTCACCTTCCAAAAGGAACTTAATAAGTGGGTAATGACGGTATTTCACAAGCACCAGTGGGACCTGAACTACCGTAATCCCAAGGTCTTGATTGAAATGGTAGGTGTTCTCTTGTATCTAGCCAATCAGGGAGTAGATATACTCCGAATAGATGCCCCGGCATTTCTCTGGAAGAAAATGGGCACGAACTGTCAGAATCTTCAACAAGCACATACCATCTTGAAATTAATGAAGCGGTGTATAGAGGTGGTGGCTCCGGGAGTAAAATTTATCGTCGAGACCATTGTTGCCCCGGATGATGTAGTCAAATATTTAGGGGCCCATGAAAAAGATCATGAATGCGATGTAGCTTACCAAAATACGCTCATGGCCCTGATTTGGGAGTCCTTGGCCACCACTAAGGTAGAATTGTTCAAGAAATCGATAGGTAAACTACCTGTAAAGCCAATGGGAACCACCTGGATCAATTATGTCCGGCGACACCATGACATAGACTTTGGTTTTGAGGATGAGGATATATATCAGATTGGCTTTGATGCAAAGTTGCATCGGGCATTCTTGTTGGAGTATTATACTGGCAAGTTTCGAGGAAGTTTTGCCAGTGGCGCTCAATCCATGCTAAATGCAACCAACAATGACATACGCATTTCCGGGACACTGGCATCTCTTGCAGGTTTGGAAAAGTCCTTGGAACAGCACAAGTCTGAGCAAATCGAAAATTCAATACGAAAAATTGTAATGGCTCACGCCATTATTATGTCATTTGGTGGCCTGCCCATAATTTATAGTGGGGATGAAATAGGGCAGCTTAATGATTATGGTTATAAAAATGATCCCGCCAGGAGCAAAGATAGTCGCTGGATGCACCGGCCAGCCATGGACTGGAAATCTGCTAAGAAAAGGAGTGACCAGGGAACAATTCAGCACAGTATATTCACAGCCCTTCAAAAATTAATACTAATTCGAAAAAATTCTCCGGAATGGGCTGATTTTAATAGTTGCAAGCTTGCCATATGTGAGAACCAGCATATTCTTGCCTATCTTCGAAGTCAGAACCATGTGGCTGAGGCAGCGGATCAAGGTAGACAAACATTGGTTTTGGCGAACTTTCATCCTTCCGTTCAGTTTCTTAAAAGTGATATTCTATCCAGATACGGGTTCGATATCAATAGGGGCGTGGTGGATAAGTATACTGAACAGGCTCCAAAATACCATAAGGATCTGTTGCAGTTTCAGCCTTTTCAATTTTATTTTATTACTGATAAAGTCAACCTCTAGAAAACCCACAAATCCCTCATGGGTTTTGATTTTTAAAGGGAATGGATTACCATTACATATATGCTTTGCAGGAGATATGCAGCCGTTGGAATACAAAAATATTGGCAGTGACAGACACCTGACTTTTGACAGTATCCGAAGGTTAGTGTTGCACGAGTTGTCCGATTTGAGCAAACGTGAAGCAAAGAAGCACATTGATGAATGTTATCGGTGCAAGAGTATTCATGAGAGCCTTGCTTCACCCTCTGAAATTAGAAAAGATCATTCCCAAAATCGAAATAATACAATAATGATTGGTGGAGTGCTGTTGGTGGTGGCCCTAATAGGATTAGCTGCTTCGTTTTTATACTTCGGTTCATTATCAAAAGCCCCGGAGGCAAATGTGGTTGAATCTGCTTCCGGGCTCCAAGATATATTAGCAGCTAATGAAACGGAAAGTAGCGAGCTGGTAGCGCCGATATTGGAAGCCATTGATACATTATCCCAGATTAATGATGAACCAGCCGTTACAGACTCTTTGACTGCAAGTAAGCAGTTTGATGATTATATCGAAAAAGAACTGGAACAACCAACTATTAAGTTGAGGGGGATTTACGGTAAAATCACAGGAGATGGACAACCGTTGCCAGGAGTGACCATCATGGTACCAGGTAGCAAAAAAGCCAGAATATCAGATGCAGGGGGCAAATATTATATTCAGGTGCCGCGAAATACCAGATCACTGGTATTTATTTATCAGGGAAGGCAGCTGGTAAAGCGTCTTGATCCTCAGTCCAGGCGATTAGATATCCATTTAAAAACTAAGAGTATGGCTTATCCTGACCGAAAAGAGCCCGAAAGTAATCCCGCCAATATTGAAAGTGAGTAATACCAACTTATGGTAGCTGTCGGAATAATTCAGAACATTACCAAAATTGATTCGAAGATTAATCTTTCCAATGTTGAATTGGCCATCCGGCAGGCAGCCTCTGGTGGCGCCAAAATAATATGCCTGCCAGAGCTTTTTGAACATCGATATTTTTGCCAAACCGAAAACCATAAATATTTTGACTTGGCCCAACCCATCCCAGGTCCAACCACAGATCATTTAAAAAAGTTGGCGGCGGAATTACAGGTAGTGATCATTGCCTCATTGTTTGAAAAACGGGCCAGGGGCTTATATCATAATACTGTAGCAGTATTGGATGCAGATGGAAGTTACTTGGGAAAGTATCGAAAAATGCATATCCCTGATGACCCTGGATTTTACGAGAAATTCTACTTTACACCAGGTGACTTGGGGTATAAAGTTTTCGACACCCGCTATGCCCGGATTGGCATCTTAATTTGTTGGGATCAATGGTTTCCTGAGGCAGCGCGATTAACTGCTATGATGGGGGCAGAGATACTGTTTTATCCCACAGCTATTGGATGGGATATCAGCCAGCACAAGAAAGCCAATGCTGAACAATATCAGGCCTGGCAAACCATCCAAAGGTCACATGCTATCGCCAATGGAATTCATGTGGTGGCGGTTAATCGAGTGGGACAAGAGGGAAACATTAAGTTTTGGGGAGGGTCGATGGTGATTAACCCCTTCGGCGCAGTACTTTGGGAAGGTAATCAGCAAGAAGCCATTCAGGTGATAGAAATGGACCTGGAACAAACCAATTATTACCGGAATCATTGGCCATTTTTCCGGGATCGCCGTACGGACAGCTATCAAGATATAAACAAGCGTTTCATTGATTGAAATAAACCCCCCACCGGGTAGATCAGGCTATTTCTTTCCTCCTGAATGGCATACGCACCGGTGCACCTGGCTGAGCTGGCCTCATAACAAAAATACCTGGCCAGGAGGGATTGAGCCTATTTTCGAGGGTTATTTGCGACTTATCGAAGAATTAACCAAGTGGGAAAGGGTCTGTATTAATGTATGTGACCAAAGTATGGAGTTGGCTGTACTAAGCAGGTTAGAAACCCACCAGATCGACCTTTCCATGGTAAAATTTTACTACCATGCCACCAATGATGCCTGGTGTAGAGACCATGGGCCATGTTTTCTGGTTGACCCTGAAGGAAGCAAAATCATTGTTGACTGGGACTACAATGCCTGGGGAGGTAAGTATCCCCCATACGAATTGGACAATGCAATCCCAGGCAAAGTGGCCTCTGCCCTGGGACTTGATCTGATAAAGGCCGGAATGGTATTGGAAGGCGGTTCGGTGGATTTTAACGGTGAGGGAACAGTACTCACTACCACATCATGTCTATTAAATCCTAACCGGAATCCCGGAATGTCTCAGGAGATGATGGAGCTGAAATTGAGGGAGAATCTGGGTGTAGATCAGGTATTGTGGTTATCTCATGGAATTGAGGGCGACGATACTGATGGGCACATCGATACCCTGGCCCGTTTTGTAAACCCCAACACGGTGGTTACTGTGGTGGAAAAAGATCCGGTTGAAGCCAATTTCCATCCTCTACAGGAGAATCTTAAGGCCTTAAAACTGATGAAACTCTTAAGTGGTAAACCATTAGAAGTATTAACCTTGCCTATGCCTACACCGAAATACCATCAGCAACAACGCCTCCCAGCCAGTTATGCAAATTTTTACATTTGTAATGGGGCCGTTATAGTGCCAACATATGCTGACCCAAATGATACGTTGGCATTAACTTTGCTGAGTAAAGTATTTAAGAACCATCGAGTGGTTGGTATCGATTCACGAGAGATAATAAGGGGATTGGGAGGGTTGCATTGTCTCTGTATACAGGAACCTGTGGGAACAAGAGACTGTTGAGAACATGTGAACAATAGAGCAAATGAAACATTCCTTTTGCTTTGGCAATAATTTTCAGCTAACTTTGTTGTTTTAGCATACGCGACAGCCACTTTGATCGCATTTTTTAATATTAATACAGTTAAAAGTGAAAGTATTAGCAAAACTAGGACTGGTAACCGCAGCCGCGGCGACGGTACTATTTATATTTATTTATGAGTTTCAGGGACCTGTGATTAACAGGGTTATGTCACAGCCTCCTTCCGAAACTTCTAATGTAAAGCCTATTAAAAAAGTACAGGAGATGCCGGCTAAAGTCACCAGCGATATTGAACTGCCAACCCCATTATCCAAAATAACCGAGGAACCAATTAAGATAACAGAATTAACGAACCAAGAAACAGCAGTTATCACTGAACAACCAGTGGCAGTTAAACAGGAACAACCGGCAGGTCCTACCCGACGCATCTACGGTAAGATCACACTGTCTTCGTCAGGTGAACACCTGGCCGGAGTTAATATTATGGTTCCGGGAACTACTGTTGCCAAAAATTCAAATGCCACCGGGGGATATACTATAGAAGTACCCGAGAATACGCGGGAGCTGGTATTCATCTATCGCGGCAAAAAATTGGTTCAGCGAGTAAACCCGGGAAACAGCCTGGTAAATGTTACCCTGAACCTGGAGACCATGCAATACGACTAGTCAGCCTACACCCTGAAACCACTCCTTAAATTTTTCACCCAACACCGGAACCGGTTTCATATTACCACTAATGGCATTAACGATTCCAATAACCCACATAACCAGAACAAGTAACGAACCCACCACCGCCAGGATCCACCCAATAACCGGGACCACGGCAATGAAGGACATGGCTATCCCACTTATCGCAATTCCCAGAGCCTGCCGGATATGAAAACTGCCAAATGCATCCTTTTTTTCCATATTTAAAATAAAGGCGATAATAAGACCGATTATAGTAATGTAAGCGATTATACCGATAGCCTTATCTTGTACTGGTTCTGTTTGATGTTCCATAATGTAAAGAGTTGTTTGATACTAACAAGATATAGAATTCAAAGGAAAACTGTAACTTGCTCATTGATTTTTAGATAAGTAAGTGGTGGAAGACCAACAATCCGGCTGTATAGACATTCCCAAGATTTTTTACTCCGACGCCACTGGCGCTTACTTGGACCGCTGTCTCGGTTGCGACAGGCCACTATTCAACCAGGAAACAGATTATTTGATCGAGAAGGCCTTTAAAAGTTATCAGGGGCTCAAAAGTTATTCAACCATATTCGAATACGCCATGTGCCTAACCTGTGTGAACCGTATGCACAGCACTCTTTCTGAAGAATCCAGGGCCAATATAAATGCC
>CAZAWQ010000274.1:0-5980 GCA_964488585.1 uncultured Roseivirgaceae bacterium | reverse complement strand
CTTAATGACTTTACTTTCATACTAAAAGACTCATTGAAGAGAACTGACTTAGTAAGGACTCAACAGCCGGATAGAACTGTGCGATTTCGTGTGCCAAATTTACAGGTTCCCGGAGGTTCTCTTGCTTCAGTTGTTCCTTATCTTTTAATCCTACTTTGGCAATTGGTTCGGTAATAGTAAGCTTTTGAATTTTGAATTGATCGCTGGTGTAAACAGAAAACAACGATCCTAAAGCCACGGTTAATTGCTTACTTTTAACTTCTAAAATTCCAGTGGAATCACTTGGATCAACTTTTGTGACTAATATGTCATTTAAAGAAAATGACAGTTTCCAAAAATCAACATCCGTGGCCCCAATTGATAACCTATACTTTCCATCTGTCTCGGTTTTAACCAGGGAGACTAGTGTTTCCTTAAATCCCAGTATACGATAGTACTCTAATGCTATTGTAAATGCCGGAATAAGCAAAATTAAGATAACCACCCCCTTTATAAAAGGGTGTCTTCTTTTCCAACTGGTACTATTTTTTTTCAACTTTGTGACTATTTAGTCTACCCCCCTGGCCTACCTCACCTCTAACTAGCGAAAAATACGGATTAATGTTAACATTGTCATCAAGGTTCAATCAATAGATACCGACCATTGAAAATGTAACAAAACGAGCCGGGTATTATTGAAATGATTTCATTGTATTTAGATTTTACTTGTGGTATTTTTGTGTCCCAAACCAGAATAACCTTAAATAATTAAAAATATGACCAATATAAAAGTTGCCATTAATGGATTTGGACGCATCGGTCGCCTGACATTCAAATCTTTGTTGGAAAAAGAAAACGTTGATATAGTGGCCATCAACGATCTTACTGATAATCTAACTCTGGCCCATCTTTTAAAATACGATTCTGTACATGGGAGATTCAATGGGACCGTCACCGCTGATGACCAAGGATTCACCGTAAACGGAGAACATATTAAAGTATTGGAAGAGAGGGATCCGGCCAACCTACCCTGGGGAGATCTAGGTGTTGATGTGGTTCTTGAGTCTACCGGTATTTTCAGAGATAGGGAAGGAGCCGGAAAACACCTTCAAGCTGGAGCGAAGAAGGTAGTAATCTCTGCCCCCGCCAAAGGCGATATCAAGACCATAGTATTAGGAGTGAATGATGAAGTATTATCACCAGATGATACTATTCTGTCAAATGCCTCCTGCACCACAAATTGCCTGGCGCCCATGGCCAAAATCTTAGATGATAGTTTTGGTCTGGAAAAAGGATTTATTACCACTACTCATGCCTATACGGCAGATCAACGACTTCAGGATGCGCCTCACAGTGATCTGCGAAGAGCCCGGTCAGCAGCTGTATCCATTGTACCCACATCAACAGGTGCTGCTAAAGCAGTGGGCCTGGTGTTGCCACATCTAGCTGGCAAACTGGATGGTATTGCCATGAGGGTACCCATTCCCGATGGTTCCGTAACTGATCTTGTTGCTGTTTTGAAACAAGAAGTGACCGCTGAACAAATAAATGAAGCAGTGAAAGCCGCTGCTGATGGACCTTTAAACGGTATTCTGGAATATACCACTGATCCCATTGTTTCTATCGACATCGTGGGTAACCCCCATAGTTGTATCTTTGATTCAGGGCTAACCTCGGCAATGGGTAGTCTGGTAAAAGTAGTGGGATGGTATGACAATGAAGCTGGATATTCTAACCGGGCAGCGGATTTAATTATGAGGATTGCCTAATACTCGTTATCCTGGATTTATTATTTGATGGCAACTACTGTACTTCCTGAGCTATGAAATCTAACAATCTGGACGGTGACTCAATCAGATAGTCCGGATGATGTTTCTTTAAAGCTTGTTTGGTATTAAAGCCCCAACAAACAGAAGCCACAGGAATTTTTTCGCCAGAAGATTGGCTATTCCCAATCCCAGTGCCATAGTGTCAGCAATGGTGCCGTCAAAATCAAATATCACCAGTTTTAAATTGCTCATACTTCTTACGCTCCCTTTGTACTACCAAACCCTAAAACAGGAAGTTCAATGGTAAAGTTCAACGAAGCCATATCTCCAAACGTCTATGCCAAACTTCTAGTAATTTTCGAATTATTGAGGCATCATTAGAAGATAGGAAAGTTATATTTGCATCACATTATATGGCTCTGCCCGAAATTGATCTTCGAGATTATTACTACCATCTAGCAGAGGAACGTATCGCTCAATACCCTTTGCCCAAGCGCGATGCCAGCAAACTATTGGTGTATGCTGATAAGACTATAAGTCATGGGTGCTTCAGTGATATTGGTAATTATTTGCCGAAAGACAGTATGTTGGTGTTCAATGATACCCGGGTAATTCCGGTCCGGATACAGTTTTATAAAGATACCGGGGCTGCTATCGAAATTTTCCTATTACATCCGGTACTGCCTACATCGGACCTCAACACAGCCATACTGGCCTGCGGATGCACCACCTGGTCCTGTATGATTGGCAACCTCAAACGATGGAAAAAGAATCAAATGCTGCAAATGACCCTTCTGGTTGAGGGGGCAGAAATATTACTAACAGCTTCACAGGTCGCTAACAATCAAGTCCAACTTTGCTGGGATCCAGCTGAGCTACCTTTTCTTGAGTTAATAAAAACCGCAGGTCAGGTCCCCTTGCCACCTTATATGAAAAGAACAGCACAACTAGAAGATCGCAAGCGCTACCAAACCGTCTATTCCAGGGCCCATGGAGCAGTGGCAGCTCCTACCGCTGGATTACACTTTACAGATCCCATACTAAATTCTCTTGAATCTCAGGGGGTAACCAAAGAATACCTTACACTACACGTCGGTGCTGGTACTTTTCAGCCAATCAAAACCGGATCTGTTATTGATCATCCCATGCATGGAGAACAGGTTACCATAACCAAGAAAAACATCGACCATTTGATTGCCGCAAATAATCTAATAGCGGTGGGCACAACTTCCCTTCGTACGCTTGAAAGCATTTATTGGTATGGGGTAAATTTGATCAACAAGCTGGGCGATAAATTTAGAATCGAAAAATTGGCCCCCTATCAGCAATATGAAATTTTGCCGGATTTCTCCCAGTCACTTACTGCGGTGAATGTCCATATGGAGACCAACCACCTGGAAATGCTTGATGGGTATACGGAAATTTTTATTTTTCCCCCTTACAAAATTAAAAGTTGCGTGGGACTAATCACCAATTTTCATCTTCCTGCTTCTACCTTGATCTTGCTGGTAGCAGCTTTTATCGGTGAAGATTGGCGACGCGTTTACCGTGAAGCGTTAAAAGAAAATTACCGTTTCTTAAGCTATGGAGACACATCCTTATTATTCCCCGCTATTGCTGGGTAAAATTATGGATATAGGCTATATTTTCTTAATTTTCAATAATAGAATATGGAGTGGTTTGAAATACTAAAAAATACCCTGTTTGCAGGATTTACCCTGATAAGAGAACTGCTCACGCGCACTCTATTTACGTTGGGAGAAAAAACCCCAATCACCTTAGAAGGAATTTTCTACTTCTTGATTTCCATCCTACTGCTCTTCTACGTTATCGACAAGTTTCAAAAGAAAGTAGTACACAGGATCCTGGTGAAGTCGAAAATCGATTTAGGGGTCAGTGAATCCATAGGGACCATATTTCGATACATTGCGATAACCATTGGGCTGTTTGTGATCATTCAGACAGCGGGCATTGACCTTACTGCCTTGGGTTTCATCGCCGGTGCCCTTAGTGTGGGTATTGGATTCGGCCTTCAAGGGATTACCAACAATTTCATTTCAGGGCTTATCATCCTGTTCGAACGACCGGTAAAGGTTGGTGACCGCATCGACGTCGGTGAGATCTCGGGGGATGTAGTTCGCATTGCCGCACGTGCTACTACTGTGATCACCAATGACAATATTTCCATTATAATCCCCAATTCTGAGTTTATTAATTCCAGGGTAATCAATTGGAGTCACAATGATCGAAGGATAAGATTTAATTATACTGTTGGAGTTTCCTACAATGAAAATCCCAGGATCATACGTAAGCTGCTACTAGATGTAGCCAAAGAAAACAATGCAGTGCTAAAGCACCCACCGCCAGATGTACTTTTCCAGGATTTCGCCGACAGTGCTCTGATATTCAATTTGAGGGTCTGGACCTATGAATATACCGATAGACCTAATGTGCTTAGGAGCCACATATATTACGCCATATTCAAGAAATTCGATGACAACAATATTAAGATCCCCTACCCTCAACGTGATCTTCATTTAATATCGGGCTGGGACCAATGGAAGCCGCCTGAGAAATCTCCAGGCCAATGATTCAATTTTTAATTCTTAATTTTTAGTTTTTAATTTTTGTTCATTTTATACTGAATACTGCCACTGCTATTTTCTCCATACATCTGATCCAGCAATTTACGGTATTTCTCTTTTTGACTGCCCTCCAACTTATTATCGTTTACTTTGACAAGGTCTTTTTTAAATATAAGGTTAATATCAGAATCATAGCTATCAAGTATCCCATCCTCAACTAATGAATGTCTTAGTTGGGCTTCTTTACCATCATGCCTCCGCTCCCGCCTGAACTCGTGAGTCTTCGCCCGCGCTAGATCCCGGTACCTGTGAACATTACCATGGAATGACTTTGCCAGGTCTCGTTGCACAAGCGCTTTGCCATGTCGGGTTCTTGCCAGGCCCTTTATACGTGCCTGATCGTGTTCAAATTTTACTATATGCTTATGGACAATTCGCTTGTCCATGTCCTTCATTACACGATCCAGCTGTTCATGCAATTCATACTCGTGTCCCCTCAGCGCCTGGTCAAGTGCCCTTTCTGAATGCCTCAAAGCTCGTTCCACGGATCGCTCCGCCTGTCTGATCTGGTTTTTGGCCATTTCCCATTCTTCATCCGTTAAATCATCCGGGCGATCTCCTTCAAGGGATTTTCTTAACTGCTCACGGGCTTTTTCGAGGGCCTCAGCCTGCACATTTTTTGCTTGCTCCAAAAATTCGCGTTGCTCCTCAAGTGCTTTCCGGATGCGTTCCCGTGTGGTGTCGTCTAGTTGCAAGTGTAGATCTTTGAAGATTATTTTGACATGATCCATGTCAATGAATTCATCCATTTCCAAAAAAACATCGGGAATTACTATCTGAGATAAAGCAGTCAGTTCCTCTAATTGCGGAAGGAATATTTCAAAATCTTTTTCTGGAAAGAATAGTTCAACGTCAAAGTCTTCATCTGGAAGGAACAAATCAAAATCGGCTATATCTATATCAACTTTTGGCTCAATGTCAATGTCCACCTCAACTTCTTCCTCAAAATCTAATGGGGTAAGCATGGGGGGAACCGTATCTGGTGTTGACATTGGAGTGACGGGGATGGTATCGGCTTTCTGATATGGTCCCGGTGCAATGGTTAAACTTACATAAGAAACATCCGGGAGCTGTACCGGCATCCACTGAGCTTGTGCCCGGTGTGAATACCAGCTAAGACAGATAACTGTCAATATCAGTACCGTACCTGGAACCAGTTTTTCTTTTATGGTCCTTACGCCCACCTGGGGGTAAACTAATCTTTTAATACGCATAAGTAATTCGTTTTTGTTTTTGAATAATCCCATTCCCATAGCGGGTGTTTTGAATGACCAAGCTCCCAGGTTACTTAGGGCATTGGCATAAACCAATTGATTTCCACAGCACTTAACGGCAATATCATCACAACAATGCTCTCGTTGTTTGCGAATTGTTTGAGAAATCCACCAAACTGCCGGATTAAAAAACAATAAGGACTCCACTACTGTTTGTGCTATATTTATCAAATAGTCTATTCTTTTAATATGTGCCAGCTCATGGGCCAGAATAGCTTCAATCTCGCTGGTTGGTAACCCTGTTATCATGCCAATTGGAAGCAGTACCACAGGTTTTAGATGACCAATCACCATAGGTATTTCAGCCAGTTTA
>CAZAWQ010000273.1:0-3555 GCA_964488585.1 uncultured Roseivirgaceae bacterium | reverse complement strand
AAATTTACTTTGCAGATCATTCCTTTGAGGCTAGTAGTCATGCGGTAGTTCTTTCATACTACCCAAATCCGTTAAACGTCAAGATGCCTATGGGGGTGTTTACTTCTGAAAATGAATCTTTAATCTGGGAGCTGGTAAGTGAAAGGATTACCAGCTTCCTTAGAGGTTCCTGGAACTACGAGGTACTTAATGAAAACCGCCGGGTTTTGCTAGGGAACTTATCACAAAAGCCTTCCAGTCGTTGGGAAATTGATGATGGTCAACAAATAGCGTTACCCCAGGAAGTGGCGCACCAATGGGAAGCGGGACCCTTTATATTTCACAGTTTTGATGAGGCCCTGACACCTGAAACAATGCGGCCATTGCAAGTAGAGTGCCTCCAGGAACTGGCTCGAATAATGAAAATGTTTCCAACCAATCACTACCCGGGGCCAGTCAATTACTACCTGTATCCAAGTACTGAAGTCAAGGGTCTGATGACAGGATCCACCGATCAAAGCCACGTTGATTTTACCAAAAATGAAGTTCACACTGCTTTCGACGAGCATTTTAGCGACCGCTATTATGGAAAAGAAATCCAACTAATTCTTAGACATTTGTTGGGTGAGGCGAAGCATGATGCACTGGAAACTGGTTTGTCGGCTTATTTTAGTTCTCATTGGGAAAAGCAGGGGTATCAATATTGGGCCAGACACCTGGTTGAAGGAGGAAATTCTATGACGGTCGAACAATTACTGGATAGGGAACACTTTATTAACTCTTCACGCTTGATAAGAACGGCGCTTTCCGGTAGTCTGGTACAATTCCTTTTAGATAATTGGGGAAGGGACCAGTTCTTAAACAAGTATACACATTGGCAACCTGACGACCAGGAGATGCAACAAATTACGGATTCCTGGCGGTCGACTTTGATGGCTATGGATATTGTTTATGCTCCTGTTGTAAAAAATGACTTGCCGTATCTCCAGGGTTTTAATTTCACCCATGAAGGGTATCAGATATTCAATGGCTATGGTTCGAAGATGGCTGCTAAATCTTTGGAACGGGTTCGTGAACTGGGATCCAATACTGTTGCCATAGTACCCTACAGTTGGATGCGAAACCCGAAGGTGCCTGCAAAGCTGCGATTCAGCCAAAGAGCTGGAAGTGAAAATGACGAGAGCGTAATCCACAGTATTATTGCAGCTAAGAAACAAGGCTTATTTACCATGCTTAAACCTCATGTTTGGATTTCCAATAGTTGGCCTGGTGAAGTAGAGATGGCCTCTGATCGGGACTGGGATTTATTTTTTGAAAACTATTATCAATGGATAAGCCATTATGCGTTGATGGCCGAGATGTATGAAGTTGATATTTTATGCATTGGTGTAGAATTTTCTAAATCGACATTGAAACAGGAAGGCCATTGGAGGGAACTGATTGAAAAACTACGAAATGTATATAGCGGGAACCTTACCTATGCTGCAAATTGGGGTGATGAATTTGAAAATGTAACTTTTTGGGACCAGTTGGATTTGATTGGACTAAACTGTTACTATCCTCTTTCAAATAATAGCCTGGCCAGCCACAGTGAATTGCAGCAAGGATTTGCCGAGGTGCTGAATAGACTAGAAAAGGTCAAGTCCAGGTACAATAAGCCATTGTTGATCACAGAGATTGGTTTTCGCAGTGTTGAGGCACCTTGGATACATCCTCATGAAGAGGCTGGCGATAAGAAATTCAGTGATGAAGACCAGGCAAAAGCATACACCGCGGTTTTTGAAGCGTTGGCAAAAACTCCTGTAATCGATGGGATTCTATGGTGGAAATGGCCGACCAACATGGAGTATGATATTGAAGAGGATCGGCGTTTTGTTCCATATGGTAAAAAGTCAGAAGAGGTTATTGATCATTGGTTTATGCTTAAGGACCCTGTTCCCGGATCTCAATAAAAATAGCGGCTTCCATTTCTGAAAGCCGCTACTACCAAAACTAAAAAAAATAGACGGGCAAGGACTTGGGTTACTCAGTTGCGGATCAACTCTAGCGTCCTCTTCTTCCTCATCTTATCATACACCAATGATATGCTGTTATCAGCGTAGTTTTCAATTTTCCATTTTTCAGCCAGGGGGCCCATTACACTATTGGTATCTATTGCTATAACTATGTATTCGCAGTCATTGGTCGGATGCCAACTCCCGGTTATTTTGTTATCTGAGTTCCAGGTGGTTAGTTTGCCGCCTTCCTCAAATTGAAAATAGTATCCATCAAATCGGGGGTCGTCAACTTGCCCATTTTCCGAATAATTATTAACCTTCCATTCACTCTGGACAAGGTAATCGATCAACTCCATGCACTTTGTGGTCAGTTCTGGTTTCCCCATTTTCAAGTGCAGTTCCATACGAAGGGTACCCTCTTCATAAACCAAAGTGATTATTTCATCTTTGATATCTATTATGATCCATTCTCTGCTTAATTCCTTCAACTGCCCAACTGGTATGTTGAGTATCAGATGGTCACAGTCTCCATTGGGCACCCATTCACCGAGCACTGCAGGGCCAACCAACACCTCGGTTGCTAATTGATTGTTCTCCAGGAAGGTAAGTCCTGTACCAATGAAGTTGTCACTCACATCATCATTATTTATTGCCATGAAATCGATAAACCAGGAAGTATTCAACAGACTTGATTGTATTTCAGCACATTGAGGAATGCGTCCTTTTGTAATCTGTAAGCTTGCATCTCCGGTCTCATTTTCAAAGGCAATAAACTTGTGACCAGTTTGCTGAATGAACCAGTTGTTTTCCAGCCGACGATATTGATCTGAAAGCATTAGTTCACTGTCCCACTGGATGACCAGTGTTTGGCAGTTATCCGTAATGGCCCACAAACCAAATAGTTCCTCATCATCAACATGAAGTACTACTATGCCATTATCCTTGAAATCCAGATACGATCCCCTGGTTTCACCGGTTACATCATTGGCGCCACCGGTTAACTTAGTGATTGACCAAACACTATCAATAAGGACATTGGTAAAATTGTCACAGGATTGGCAGCTGAGAGATTGAAGGGGGGCCACTTGAAAATGGAATTCCTCATCGCCTTTATCGTCTTGTTCAATAATATGCATCTCTGAGTCTGTAAGCCAGGTGATTACCCACTCATCTTCGAGTTGACTCAGTGGCTCGGAGATACCAGGAATTCGTATAACCAACAGAGTGCTGTCACTGGATAAGATCCACTCACCTTCAACGATCTCACATTCGCTGGTAATCTTAAATATGGAATTGGCACGAAACTCCAGAAATACATTTTGGAACAATGTGGTTCTATCTTGCCCGTCATCCTCAAAATGGGTCACTTTCCAAACCTTAGTAAGTATTAAATCAGCATTAACCCTCATTCCGGGTCTATCTTCATCACCTAGTTGAATACACGATGTAAAACCGATGAATAGGAATGCTATTAAAATAAAATGTGAGTAAAGAATTTTCTTCATAGGGCTGGAATCCGTCCGCCTCAAGCTTCTCCCACATGACGCAATAGGTGAGTGTGGTGGTTGCCTGTAACTTT
>CAZAWQ010000272.1:0-13816 GCA_964488585.1 uncultured Roseivirgaceae bacterium | reverse complement strand
TCCAGAAAGTTAGGAATGTCGTTTTTCCTAATGTTGGAACAAGGAAAAATATACTTTTCGTTTTTGTGTTTCTTTAAGACTTCGATCAGATCCGTAGCGGTACGCGATCCCGTGAAGATCTTTCTTTTACGTATCACTATGTACTTCTGAAGGTAATTTGCAGTCTGTTCAGAAATACAAAAGTATTTCATATCTGCCGGCATTTCCATTTTTAACTGTTTGCAGATATCAAAAAAATGATCTACTGCGTTGCGGCTGGTAAAAATAACCGCGGTATGGTCCAGTATGTTTATCTTCTGTTGCCTAAATTCTTTTAGAGTTACTGGCTCGACCTGGATAAATGGTCGAAAATCTATTTTCAAATGATATTTTTCCGATAACGCAAAATAAGGCGACTTCTGGCCTTGTGGTTTTGGTTGTGAAACCAAGATACTTTTAACTTCGTTTACATTTTTGGTCATCTCTGCTATCCGTGTATTTCCTAAGTTCGAAGATTTCATTTCTTCCTTTGCGGGACCTTTAAAAGAAAATCCTAATACCTATTAATAGGGGTATAATTTCAGTGGTGCAAAGGTATGAAATTAAATGAATTTTTCTAAATGAAGTGTCCCCTATTAGTTTAAAGAGTAGAATAACAACTCTAACTCCTAAGAGGATCATAAACAAGTAAAGTACAATATTGAAGGGCACAATTTGATCCGATACAGTCAGGAATATGGTTGATGAGACTATCAAGGTAGCTGTTGTAAAGATCAGGCTGATCCGAATGAAGTCAAAAAAATGAATTTTGGCAATTCGATCAATATTCAGCATTGAGCACAAAACTTTTATTAAAAGGTACTTCAGTCCTACTACAGCATAGGCAATAGATGACAATATCAGCCAACTCTTCAAACAAGAAAATACCGTTTCCAGGGCTACAAATTTGAACAGATCAGGAGTCCCTCCAAAAATCTTCCAGAATAGTATAATAACCAATGATATTATCATACTATACATCCACAAGAACATAACATTTGCACTATTCATATTTCGTTGAGTAAGCACCTTCTCCTCTCTTATGGTCAAGGAAAATGCCTTTGAAAAATTAAAAAAATCCTTATATCCTTTTGGATACCGGTTTATTAAGAATGCATAGAAAGCAGCTACCAACAAAATGGCTATCACGAAGAAATCCGCAAAATGATCAATGGACCGCTTTATAATTTGAGAGGTTGGGCTGCCTTGGGCTTGAAGATCACCAACTGACTGCTTAGCCATTATTGCGGTGGAAACCTCATCAGGATTAAGATTTTCCTTAAAAAAGCTTATGAAAAATGGTTTCTGGTTATGAATAGACAATAGGCTGTCAAAATCATAGAAACGACATCCATTCACGGCGGTTCGGTCGACGATTTTATTGTTCACGAATATTGCGGTTCCTTCCGGAATACAAACACTAAGTTTCAGACCAGCATAGTCCCCGGCATTTAAAATCATTCCAATCACAGGATAGGTCAGAGAAGTTCCCCTTATGTAGGGCACGTAGTGCACCCCATCCCGATCTACAGTCAACCACTGATTTTTCAGGTCCCTAATGGGAACCAACTGATCATGATTTTGAGCATATAGGCCAAGCGTCATCAGTACTATGGCATAGATCAATAGAACTTTATGCATTGAGTTTTTTGGCCTTCAACATCATTTGTATCATAATCATCAGGAAAATAATTGACACCGCAGTAATTGCAATCAATAGGTTGTTCCCCATCTCGGCATATATGTAATTAAACCCGAACATCATTAGATTGAAAATAAGCAAAATGCCCAGGACCTTTGATTGTGAAAGACCCAAAGTCAATAGTTGATGATGCAAGTGGTTTTTATCTGGGTAAAAAGGAGATTTACCATTGAAAATCCGTAGGGCGAATACTCTTAAGGTATCAAAAATTGGCAATATCATAATACTTACAACTATAGCAGGTGCCGAATAAATTTGACGCATTTCCAATATCTGAATAGCCAGAACAGCTAGGATGAATCCTGAAACCAGTGAACCAGTATCTCCCATAAAAACTTTTGCTTTATAAATATTGTATCTTAAAAAGCCCAGCACTCCTCCGGCTAGTGCAAGCGCTACAAACGCATAAGGAGAATCGAAATAGAAAAAATAGCCGCCGAATATCAGTGAAATCAACAGAACTATGGATCCTGCCAATCCGTCCATCCCATCAATCAGGTTTATAGCGTTGGTCACTCCCACAATTACCAGGAAAGTAAAGACATAACTAAACCCCGCATCCAACTCATAAATCCCCAGGAATCCCTGGAAACTGGTGATCCTGATATCGGCCAAGAACATAACGATTCCCGTAGCTAATACTTGAATAAAAAACTTTTTAAATGCCGATACAGTGGCAATGTCATCTTTTACACCAATGAAAAATAATAATAGGGTTCCTGCCATCAACTGCTGTATGCCTAGATTCAGGTCTCCAAAGATCATCAACGAGGACATAAAGCCTGTAAAGATTGCCAGGCCACCTAATCTGGGAGTTGATGAGTTATGTATAGTACGGTGATTTGGCTCGTCAAGTAAGTTCTTGTAAAATGCTACTTGAATAATTGATGGCACCGCGAAAAGTGCAATTAGAAAAGCCCACAAAAAAGTAAGTGTCAGGTTCCACATATGATAGGCATCAGTTGCAATTTAGATCATTTTCAGGGTATTTACAATGAACACCTGGACATTCAAAATCTGGAAATATAACCAAAATGAATCTTGGACTGATCGAAACCGAGTTCTTGAATTTTCGAGCTCCCCACTGCCCACACAAAATTAAAAATACCGGCTTTGGTAGTTAAACTTATCCCGGCCCCAAAACCTGAAGGCTTGTCTTTAAAACTGTTGTGTTCCAGGGAGTACCTCAACCACCAAGCTTGGTCATAAAAGACAAATAAATAAGAACTAGTCTCAAAAAAAAATCTTGCTTCGATGGTAGAATAGGAAAAATTATCAGCAAAAAATGTGTTTTCAGAAAAACCTCTTAGTGATTTGAGACCTCCTAATCGGAATAGGTCATTAAAGAAAAGTCTATCATTATATACACCTCCTCCTCTCCACTTACCCACAATTACCCAATACTTGAATAGAGGAATGAACCCCTGCAACTCTGCCTCCCACGAAAATTGATTGCTTTCAAGATCCAGGTCCTGATAAAGACTGTCGCTTATAGCGCTGTTCTTCTTTATTTTCTTAGTACCGGTTGATGCTTGCATGCGAACGTGAAACCCAGTTGATGGGGACAAATAATTGTCCAGATTATCCCATTGGTAGGTGCCGCCAAATTGATTCAAGTTAAAATCGGCCAAATCAGGAAATGAAGTAATGTCCTCCAATAAAGTAGAGGCCGGTAACCTGGAGGTTTTCAGATGCGTGTAAATACCCACTAAATGACTCCGGTAGGAATAGTCTAAATCCATATTTATTGATCGGTTTACAAATGCGGAGTCTTCCCTAAATAACATAAATTCGAAATCCAAATTTATTGGAGATTTAAACAGATTTGGTTGATAGAAATTGATATTTAAAAGTTGAGACTCTGGTTTAAATCTTTCCCATTGCAAACCCAGGCTCCTGCCGGATCCAAACATGTTTTGAAGCAATATATTGAATTGACCAGTTAACAAAAGCCCTCCTTGGTCTTTAGCATTCGGCAAAAATCCGATTACTCCTTCAATTTGATTGGCATTAGTCGACTCCAAAGACAAATAGGTAATAGCCTGGTCATTTTGAAAGGTCAATTTTGGCTCTGCAGTTAACTGGAGATACGGCAACTTTTTTATGCGGTTCGGCAATTCTTCAATTACCGTTTCAGAAAATGATGTGCCTGGTTGAATTTTTAAGTAAGCCTGTAAAAACCGTGTATTGATCTTAACTTGTTCAGTTAATACCACCGAATCAAAAGTAATGTAGGGGCCAGAATCATAGGCCAAACAAGCAGATACTTCGGCGTTAACTATCTGGACGCTATCCAAACGCACTGATGCAAACGGATAACCTGAATCTCCGGAAAATCGAATCAATTTTTCCATGAGCTGGCCTATCTCACGATAATGAAACGGCTTGTCCTTGTACAGTTTTTCTTTGTAACCGATCTTTTGCAGCATTACCGCATCCACATTCCCTTGTGCAAGATTCACCCATTGAAAACGATTGCCTAGATGTAAGGTCGCAAGTAGATGATTACTGTCCTTCCAGTATGGGGCTATATCTGCACTTAAAAATCCCTGTTGCAGAAGACTCTGGTGTAGATCAATCAACTGATTAATAAGAATCAGGCTATCGTTTGACCGTTTTTCAATATTATATTTTTCGACCTCCCTGAGATCAATGGCACTACCTTCAAACTCCAGAGAAAAGTCCTGAGAAAACAAGGACCATGGCAATATTACCAAGGACAATGAACCTATAATACTTTGAAAACTGATAGATGAAAAGTTAACTTTACCCAGTAACAAATCTAACAATTCTTTTGGCAGGGATTTACATCCATGTACCCTTTTGTAAACAGGCTTGTCACTATTGTGACTTCCACTTCAGTACTGCTCAAAAGCTTAAAGAACCCCTGTTGAAGGCTCTAATGAGAGAACTGATCATGCGTCAACATTATCTGTCGGATGAGCCCATATCGACTATATACCTGGGAGGAGGAACCCCCAGTTTGCTTACTCCGGGAGAGATTGAGGGAATCCTCTCATCCATAAAGGAACTATACCGGGTAACCAGACCAGTGGAAATTACTTTGGAGGCGAATCCTGACGATCTTACACTTGATTACCTGGAGGGACTTTTCACCATTGGTGTCAATAGATTGAGCATCGGAATTCAGTCTTTCCAGCAAAATGTATTGCATTGGATGAATCGAGCTCATGACAGTGAGCAAGCAGTAAGAAGTTTGGAAAACTCGAGATTGGCAGGATTTGCGAATATAAGTATTGATCTGATCTACGGAATACCTCTACCTGAACACAATTATGAATCTGACTTAAGGAAAGCGGTAGCACTAGAGCCTGATCATATTTCTGCTTACAATCTGACCATAGAATCAGGAACAGTGTTTGGACATCAGTTAAAAAAAGGTGTGTTTCAAAAAGTTACCGAAGAAGTAGAAGCAGAATGTTTCCAGCTTACCATGAACATCCTGAGAGCCAATGGATATCTACATTATGAAATATCAAATTTCTCACTTCCGGGAAAGGAATCGGGCCACAATACAGGGTACTGGGAGGGGAAACTATACCTGGGCGTTGGACCCAGCGCTCATTCTTACAACGGTAAAAGCAGACAGTACAATGTTTCCAGCAATGGTCGCTACATTCAGAAGATTAAAGATGGGGTGGTCCCATCTGTTTTGGAGGAACTAACTCCTGAACAGCAGATCAACGAATTGATAATGCTGGGACTGCGCACTAGCAAAGGTGTTGACCTGCAGCAGTTGATCAATGACTTTGAATGGGACCTTACGGCACAAAACAGCAAATATCTGGAAGAGCAAATGAACAATGGATTTGTCCATATTGAAAAAAAGAAACTATTACTAACTGATAAAGGAAAGTTTATTGCCGACCATATCGCCGCAGATCTGTTTGTTAGGGATTGATTGAGTGAATGAGTGAATGGGTGAATGAGTGAATGAGTGAGGCCAATTCAGGCGATACCCAGAAATCCCAAAAAAATAATGAAATAGGTCAAATTATTTTATATTTGTAAAGCACCCATCGCTTCCACATGTCTAGTGAAGAAAAAAAGTCATTCCTGCTGCTAAAGTCCATGATTTTTCACTACCACGGATTGGACGAAGATGAAGTTCAAATACTGGAACTTGCAGCTAAAAAACTTGACGCCGTCAAAGAATTAAAATGGGCCAATGAGTTTATTGCGAAGGACTATGGAACCGCTTTTGACCGTGTCAGAACTTACCTGAAAGACACTCTGGGTCAGCTAAAAAAAGATAAAAGATTGTCATACCTCGACCAGGTATGGAAAGCAAATTATCAAAAAGGCTATATTACGGAAATGGAAGCTACCGCCATGTTGAAATTGGCGAAAGATTGGGGCATTGAGTCCGAATTGATTTCTATGGTACGTAGCTAGCTGGTCACAAACTCATCATTTCCTTAAATCTGGCGGCTTGCCTTCGGCTAACTTCCACATTTTGCCCTCCTTTCAACTGAACCATTAGCCCTCCATTGAACCAGGGTTCTATCTTTTCAACCCAACTTAGATTAATAATGTGTTTTCTACTGGCACGGAAAAATGAACGATCGTCCAGTTTTTCGTCCAGAGCATTGAGGGATTTATGGATCATGGGACGATTGCCGTCGAAATAGACCTTTATGTAATTGCCCTCGGATTCAAAAAGTCTTACTTCAGACAATCTTACAAACCAACATCTGTCACCGTCCTTAACAAATACCTGGTCTCCTGCTTGTAATTTCTGGGCTTCCAGGTTCTCGGTGTTACTTTGTTGGGGCTCAGGAGTATTACTTATTAATTTTTTGATGCTTTCCTGCAGGCGTTCTTTTTGAATAGGCTTTAATAAATAATCAAGAGCGTTAACCTCAAAGGCCTGCAAGGCATACTCATCATAGGCGGTGGTAAAAATGACACTCGGAACAGAATCCAGCATCTCTAAAAGATCAAACCCCGTTTTTCCCGGCATTTGAATGTCCAAAAAAATTAAATCTGGCTTTAACTCAATTATTCTTTGGTATGCGTCATCCACGTTGACAGCTTCACCGACCACGGTAATTTCCTTTATATCTTCAAGTAATGAATTGAGTTCTTTTCGAGCCAGGCGCTCGTCATCAATGATAAGTGCTTTCATAATGATACCTGTTCTGGAATTATCACTTCCGTTACTACAAAATCGTTGTCCTGATTGAAAATATTGAATTTAGCCTTATCGCCATATAGCAATTTTAGTCTTTGTACGGTGTTTGCAATACCGTATCCTGTTTGCTTACCCTGGCGTTCATTGTTATATTGTCCACTGTTTCTGATTTTGATCTTCATCTCTCCGTTACTTACACTGGTAGTCAACTGCAACACTCCTCCGTCCACCAGGGTGGCGATTCCATGTTTTATGCCATTTTCAACCAAGGTCTGCACCATGAGCGGAGGAACCGCAAAGCGATACGATTCTGGATGAATGTCCAGAATAGTCTGAAGGCGTTCTTCATATCGAACATTTTCCAAATCCAAATAATCCCGGACAGTTCGTAATTCTTCAACAAAACTAATGAGCTTTTTTTCGTTCATTCCCAGAGTATTTCTGAGAATGTTCGATAGCTGGGTTACCGCCATTTTAGCTTTTTTGGGATTTTCATCAATTAACGCTCTGATACTGTTCAACCCATTGAATATAAAGTGTGGATTGAGCTGTGATTTCAGCATATTTAACTGGATTTCATTTATGCTTGCCTGGTATTGTAGTGCGGATTTATAGTTGTCAAAATAGTGATAAACAAAATAAACCAGTGACCATATAAAATAAAGGAAAAGACTACCAAAAAACTGTGAAACGATCCATCCTAGTAAGTCTTCAGGCTTTACCGTGATACCAAGCGATGTGTTCAAAAGAAGTTCGAACAAGAAACAGCTGATGCTAAGTATTACGATGGCAAGTATTATCTTTGGGATCAATCTGGGACTCAGAATACGCAACCAACCCCACCGTACAATTAAGTTTCTGTACATATGGGTTGAAAATATAAAAAAAACTGTGAGCAAGAGTTGTCCGACTATTTGGGCTGTTGCCAATCTTCCATCCGCCAAAGCGAATAGAAATAGATTGAATAGGGCATATAGAGTCCACCCACCAATCTGACAAATCCAATATATTTTGGTTTTGTTCATACCCTTGCCATCCCTTAAGTTAGGATTTTAATGAATTAAATCCATATTGAGTTTGAGTGTGAGTATTGAGTGTGAGTATTGGCGTTGAGCGTGTGTCCAAGTTTTGCAAATGCATCTGAAGCTGAACCTGTTTTTACACCTGGGGAACTCTTTACCCGGAATTGTGATTAATAAAGGGAACGAGATGTTCATAGTTGATAGATTTTAATGTTTTGGTTTACCCCGCCGGATACCGGCGGGGTTTCTTTATGCCCTTTTTAATTCTTCTAATAAGAATTCTGCGGTATAGCTCTCCTTATTTGTTGCTACTTTTTCAGGGCTGCCTGCGCAAACAATTTGCCCCCCTTCCATTCCACCTTCGGGCCCCAGATCTATAATGTGATCCACGACTTTAATTACATCCATATTGTGCTCAATGATCAATACAGTATTTCCTTTGCTCACCAGTTTATCCAGCAGCTGCAATAGATTTTTAACATCTTGAAAATGTAGGCCCGTGGTCGGTTCATCTAAAACATAAAGCGTGCGTCCTGTATCGCGCTTTGACAGCTCAGATGAAAGTTTGACCCTTTGTGCTTCTCCTCCAGATAAAGTAGTAGCATGTTGTCCTAGACTAATGTAGCCTAGACCCACATCATTTAGTGTTTTTATCCTTTTCAGAATTTTTGGTTGATGTTCAAAGAAACTTACCGCCTCTTCTACCGTCATGTCCAATACGTCCGAAATAGACTTTCCTTTAAATCGCACTTCCAGGGTTTCACGATTATATCTTTTTCCTTTACAGGTCTCACACAGTACCAGCACATCAGGCAAAAAATCCATTTCGATTAATTTCATTCCTCCACCCCGACAAGTTTCGCATCTACCCCCTTTTACATTAAATGAAAATCGTCCTGCTTTGTACCCTCGGATCTTAGCTTCAGGTAAATTGGTGTATAAAGCTCGGATGTCAGTAAAGACCCCGGTATAGGTAGCAGGATTGGAACGAGGTGTCCTTCCAATAGGACTTTGGTCTACCTCTATGACTTTATCGAGGTACTCCACTCCTTTTATAGTGCTATAAGGGAGGGGTTCCTTCTTTGATTTGTAAAACCTGTTTTTTAGAATTGGAATTAAAGTGTCGTGTATCAGTGACGATTTTCCACTACCTGAAACTCCGGTAATACAGACCATCTTACCCAATGGCAGATCCAGATCCAGGTTGCGTAAGTTGTGACCTGAAGCTCCATACAATTTCAGTACTTCTCCATTTCCCAAACGCCGGGTATTCGGGACAGGTATTTGTTTTTTACCAGTCAGGTACATAGCAGTTGGACTTCCCTGTTGTAAAAACTGCGCGGGGTCACCCTGAGCTACAATAATCCCCCCATGTCGACCAGCACCAGGTCCAATATCTACAATATGATCGGCATTGAGCATCATCTCTTTGTCGTGTTCAACCACCAATATCGAATTCCCCAAGTCCCTTAGGTCTTTTAAGGCTTGAATCAGTCGTTTGTTGTCCCTTTGATGCAGACCAATACTGGGCTCGTCCAGAATATACAGCACACCTACCAGCTGAGTGCCAATTTGAGTGGCCAGACGGATCCGCTGGGACTCTCCTCCAGATAATGTACGTAGAGGCCTATTCAAATGCAGGTAACTCAACCCCACATTCACAAGAAACTTGAGACGTTTGCGCAACTCCTTCAATATCTCTACCGCAATCAATTTCTGTTTGGAATTCAAACGGGTTTCCAGCCCATCCAGCCATCTGCTCAGTTGCAGGATGTCCATTTCTGCCAGCTCAGCAATGTTCTTCCCATCTATTTTGAAATGAAGTGATTCCTTTCTCAAACGAGCCCCATTGCATTCGGGGCAACTGATTACATGAGTAAATTCACTTACCCAATTCCGGATCTTTTCCGAACCTGTATCTTTTTGTTTTTCGAGGAAGTTTACAATCCCTTCAAATTTAGTGTGCCATTGTTGTCCGGGGTACTTTACAGAATCTACTGCCACCGGGATTTCATCCCCGTGCAAAATAATCTCCAATACATCATTAGGTAAATCCTTAATTGGCGTGGTTATATTGGCACCATATCGTTTAAGTAATGAATTGAGCTTTTTAAAAATCCAAATGTCCCGGTACTCCCCTAAAGGTGCAATACCACCTCTGCTAATACTCAGCCCGGGATCGGGTATTACAGACTCCTTAGTGATTTTAGCAAACGTTCCCAGACCCTTGCAGGTTGGACATGCTCCATATGGCGAGTTAAACGAGAAGGAATTAGGTGCAGGCTCGTCATATGCCAAACCAGAGACTGGGTCCATAAGGAACTTGGAAAAATGATGACTTATCCTTTGTTCATCAATGGCTAAAATCACTCCTTTTCCATGATACAAAGCAGTCTTTATGGAATCATTTAGTCTTGAAATGTCCTTCGAAGTTACTTGCAGACGATCAACTAATATTTCAATGTCATGTATTTTGTAACGATCAACCTGCATTTTAGGAACCAACTCTACAATTTCCCCATCAAGACGCACTTTGGTGAATCCCATTTTCCGGATTTGTACAAACAGCTCCCGGTAGTGTCCCTTTCTTCCCTTTACTACCGGAGCCAGTAAAATCAAACGAGAATCCGCAAATTCCTTAGCCACATGGTCCACGATCTGGGCCTCTGTTTGCTTGATCATTTTTTTGCCGCTTAAATATGAATAAGCAATCCCTGCCCGGGCAAATAGTAGTCTTAAAAAATCGTATACCTCGGTAGTGGTGCCAACGGTTGATCTTGGATTCCGGGAAGTAGTCTTTTGCTCAATTGAGATAACAGGGCTCAGGCCATTGATCTTGTCCACATCAGGCCGCTCCATATTACCGATGAACGAACGAGCATAGGCTGAAAAACTTTCCATGTAACGCCTTTGCCCCTCAGCATAAATAGTGTCAAAAGCTAATGAGGACTTTCCGCTACCGCTTATACCGGTAATCACCACCAATTGATTCCTAGGCAGCGTTACGTCAATGTTTTTTAAATTATGCTCTCTTGCACCAAATATTTCAATGTTTTCATACCCGGTGGCGTCATAACCATTGGTTGGAGGCGGGTCAATATGCTGTTGCTTCTTAGCTGACAAGGGGCTAAACCAAGCCACAAAGATACGATATAATCGATGAACGACATGGGGAACGATTGATTAACGATTTAGGATTTGTCGGCAACTAAGTTAAAAGTTAACAACTCACAAGCCAATCCTTCAATCCATCATTAAACGGCCATGGCTCCCCGCGCATAATTAAATTAACAACTTATAGCTTATAATTCTACAATTCTGTCTTCAAACCTGTAGCGGTATTGACTGGAATGGAAATAGTATAAATTTCTCCCTTTTTCACAGTCAGTGATTTCCGACGAAGCCAGGGATTGTGCTTTTTCAAGATTTTGTAGTTTATTCCGTGATCTTGAGCGAACAGCACCAGGTCGTCTATAGATTGGGTAATTTCAATTTCTCTTAAAGTTTCCTGCTTATATAGATGATCTTCAGGAATCTCGAATCCGTATTTCTCCGGATTGGTGATTAATTCTTTGGCTGCCAAAGCCCTGAACACATAGCGGGAGGTTTCTTCATTCAGCAACAGGTCGAAGTAGGAGTTTACTTTTTGTTCCTCTAATCGATTATTTAATCCTCTGATACCCATATTATAGGATGCCGCCACCAAAGTCCAGCGGCCAAAACTGGTATAAGCTTTCTTCAAATACTTACACGCCGCCCTGGTGGATTTCAAAGGGTGGTAACGCTCATCAACTTCTTTGGTTACTTCAAGCCCCAGCTCCCGGGCCGTTGGCTTCAGAAATTGCCAAAACCCTACTGCTTTGGCTGGTGAAGTGACATTCAGCAAGCCGCTTTCAATAACCGCTAAATATTTAAAGTCGTCAGGGACTCCCTCCTCCTGTAGAATAGCTTCAATCTGAGGTAACCAGCGATTGGATCTTTTATAAATAAAAATAGAGTTGTTATGCCAGTATGTATTGATGTGTAACTCGCGGTCCAGGCGTTCCCTTACATCCAAAATATCCATTGGAATGGACTCTCCGGCAAAAGTGAGACTGTCGGGGATTTCCACAGTCACGGTTTTACTCCGGACTACCAACTCAGCAGGCACCTGAAACTCCGTGCTTATTTGACATATTGGATCTTCTTCACCTGGCTGGTTTCTTAGATAGAACAACACCAACACCAGGATGAGCGCAGTAAGGGACAATATTAATGGGGCTTGTTTATACATTAGAAGTTAGGAGTAAGCAAATATTTAGAATAGAAGTTGTCAATTATCTCAACCGCTTCTGTTGGGGTTTCTACTAAGTGGAACAAGTCCAGGTCACCAGAGCTAATGGTTTGCTCTCGCTCCAACAATGTTTCCTTAATCCACTCCAGTAAGCCCTGCCAATACTGTTTACCCACCAATACAATAGGAAATTGTCCGATCTTTTTAGTCTGGATCAAGGTTATGGCCTCAAATAATTCATCCAGAGTACCAAAACCACCGGGCATCACTACGAAGCCTTGGGAGTATTTCACGAACATCACCTTGCGGACGAAAAAGTAATCGAAGCTGATCATTTTATCGGAGTCAATGTAGATATTTCCTCCCTGCTCGAAAGGCAGATCAATATTCAACCCTACGGATTTCCCATTTTCGCTTTTTGCTCCTTTGTTTGCCGCTTCCATTATTCCAGGTCCTCCCCCTGAGATTACCCCATATCCGTGCCTGACCAGCTTTGCGGCTATCTCTTCGGCCATTTGATAGTATGTCTCGTGAGGTTTGGTTCTGGCTGAACCGAAGACTGAAACACAAGGACCAATCTTAGATAATTTCTCAAACCCCTCCACGAACTCGGCCATCACTTTGAATATCACCCAGGCATCAGAGCTCTTAATTTCATTCCAATCCCGGTCCTTAAATGCCTTTCTGATCCGGCTCTCATTTTCAATTAATTGAAAATCTTCTTTTGCTTTATCCGCTTCGGTCTTTAATCTTCTTTGTCCCATTTTTCACCCTTTATATCCCTTGATCTTTCCCCAACAGCACTTCCTCTAACGCCGGCTGTAACTCAGCAAACTTGAAATCGTAGGTTGACGATCGGATTTTATTGGCTGAAACCCGGTTTCCACCTAACACCAATTGAGCCATTTCTCCTAGCATGATGGTTAGTACCCAACCAGGAACTGCAGGCAACCACAACGGTTTCCCCATAACCCTAGCCAGGGTCCGGGTAAAGTCTTTATTGGTTACAGGCACTGGAGCAACAGCATTGAATATCCCTTCCAAGCCTGGGTTGTTCATAACTTCAATAATAATCTGGCAAAGATCATCGATGTGTATCCAACTCATGAATTGTTTGCCTGATCCCAGGACAGCTCCCAAATTCACGCGCACGGTCGCTGCAATTTTAGGAAGAGCTCCGCCTCCATTACTCAATACTATCCCTGTTCTTAACGCTGCCACCCTCAATTTTAGTTCTTTAAGCCTCATTATCTCATACTCCCATTTTTTGGTTACTTCTGACAAAAACCCGTCTCCTGATGGGTCCTCTTCATTGAGCCAGGTGTCCCCTGTATTCAATCCATAATAACCGATAGCTGAAGCCGATATAAACGCCTCACAGACACTTGTTGTAGCTGATAATTTTCGAAATAGTAGTTTCGTCGATTGCACCCGGCTTTGTAAAATCTCTTCTTTTCGTTTTTTAGTCCACCTTTTATCAGCCACTCCAGCCCCTGCCAGATGTACCACAATATTAGTATTTTCCAATGCTCCTTTCTCGATAAATCCATGGGGAATATTCCAAATGTAGGATTTAACCTGTTTTTTGGAAGTTCTTTGTCTGCCCAGATGGGATACCTGATACCCTGAATCCAGTAAAATCTCTG
>CAZAWQ010000271.1:0-4031 GCA_964488585.1 uncultured Roseivirgaceae bacterium | reverse complement strand
AATTTGATTCACCTAAAACCTTACAATTGGATGGTGAGATAATTGGTGAAATGACGGGATTTGAAGCCAGAGTATTGCCTTCTGCTGTTAATTTGATTACTTCTACCAATAATCCTTTTGTTGAGATATGAACCAAGCCTTGGGGCATTCTAAAAGGAGATTAGAGATCAAAGGAGATATAGAAAGCCCTGATATTCTTATAATTTACGATACTAAGGTAATTTCTGGGTCAATGAGCATCCGAAACAGACTGATCATCATTTTTCTCCTACTCCAAATTCCTGTTTTTAGTCAGAATTTGCAACATCTGGACACTGTCAAGGCCGCGGACTTAATAGATACTCTGTTCATTGACAGGGACATTAACAACTGGTCGCTGAGACTTTTTACTAATTACAAAGATCAGATATTAAAGTTATTGGATGATAATCAATTCATGAAATTCCAGCCCAACAACACATCAGGAGTTGGTTTCGGAATAGCCACCCGTAAGATAATATTGGATATTGGCTTCAACATAAAAAGTAAAAACCGGGAGCCAACAAAAAGATTTGACTTTCAAGGTAAGTTTATGGTGAAAAACAGCCTTGTTGAGTTCTTTTTCCAAACCTACCGAGGATTTAATATAAGTAATGATTCCGGTGTCCCGGAGTTTTTCCGAGATGATCTCAGATTCTCAGCAACAGGAATTAATTACATGTATTATTTTAATACTCAGAAGTATTCGATTACGGCAATCCTATCAGGACTCTCCAAACAAAAGAAACTGCCACCTCTTTTGGATTAGGAGGGTTTTTTATTTCCAATAAACTGAAAGCAGATAGCTCCATTGTTGCAGGGAATGACCTGGCATCGTTTAATGAGCAAGCCGGAATAAGGGATCTGTTTACCTTAGGAGCCGGGATAAGAGGAGGATATTCAGTCCAGTTTGCACTTCCATCCAACCTTTTCGCTTCCATTACTATTGCACCTGGAATAGGTCTTAATTACAAAGTAGTTAATACTGAGACCTTTAAATACAAGCCTTCCAATCCGTTATTTTATCATTTCCGCTTTTCAGGGTCCTTTGGATACAACAGTGCTAGGATTTACCTGAGTATAAGATTGGCTAGTGGAGTATATATGACAGACCTGGATTTTGATAACCGCGGTATATTTAAATTGAGCAAAGGGAAAATGCACTTGGGTACAAGTTGATGTCCAAACGTTGATTCCAATACTGTTTCATTATTGTCTAATGGTTTTGCCTTGTGCTGAAAAGCAGAAATGGCAGATTGTTAATCAAATAAGATACTCAAGATTTCCATGAATTATTACTTTCTCCCCCATCCTCTATCTACTCGATAATGAGGCGATAAAATTTCAACTCCAGCCGCATTGAACTCCTCTAAAATGTGTTTATGCATTTCTGAATATATGCGAGACATTTTACTTGGTTCCTTGGAATATGCGTTCAGTTCATATACTACATAAAAGTCATCAAGTTTGTGCTGTCTTACGAAAGGTGGTGTGGATAAATCAAGACTCGCTGTTCGTAATTTTATTGCAAAGGCGGAAATTTCAGTTATCTCCCCAGTGGTATTGTCGATTTGCACCCAAGCTCCTAATCGGAAAGAATTCATATACGTAATGACTATCCCCGCCATGTAATTGGCAATTACAGAACTACCTCCAAGGGCACCGGCAATAAACCCAGAGCGGTAAGATCCATGTATATTTTGTTGCGTGTTAATTGGAGCTTGTCATTTGCCTGCCCGCGGTTTAGGCAGGCTGCTTACCAATATGGTCAATAGTTATAGTGATCAATAATTCCCTGCCAGTGGTGTCTGATTAATTCCACTCCAGTAGGATCTTGCGGGTACTGGTTTTTGGTGTAACCCCTGATACCATGAAGATAGCTCTCAAAAAAAGGTTCAGCCTTTTGATAACCGGAAAGACCTAATTGTTGGTACACTTTACTTAACTCTGCTAGCGGTCTTCCCTCCAGTTCTTCATATTTGATTTCAATGAATTCGTCTGCTGGCAATTGCGCCAGGTCTGCGATCAGCGTTTCCATCATTCTTTTGTATGTGGAGAATATAATGGCATCCACATCTACATGCTGGTAATCCTGAAGCGCAAGTGCCGGGAATAATTTTTTAAAGTAATTTCTCATGGATGGGAACACCCGGTAGGGATTGCGGTAAATGTGAATGAACTTAGCTCCGGGCCACATGCTTCGAAGCAAAGGGATACGTGCGGTATAAACTGGATTCCTGATCAGAAGTTGACGTTGTCCCTGATCCATGTACACCTTTCTAAGGTATTGATTAGAGGCCTTTTTCCACTGCTCAATGTCCTTTTTAGAACATTGATCAAAAAAGACTCCCTTCAAAAAAATCTCAGTAAATTGTTTGGGAAAATACAGCCCGTGTAAAAAGGAAATTGGCACCATATTGGCCATTCCAAATTCGTCTTCCTGTGGGGAATCGGCATTTACTGCTACCCTGTCCACTAATCTGTCTGGGGGAATGGATCTTTCTAACCAGGGTTTCAACAATCTTCCAAGTAACAACAGGTCATGATGAATCCCGGTGGCAACAGGGGTAACAAAACCAAACTCAGTAGATTGACTTAGTAAATTGCAAATATGGGTGGTGCCGCTCCGCCAGTGTCCCACGATGAAGATGGGAGGCTTCATGTCCAGGTGCACAAGTTTGTTGTGGTATGCAATCTTTTCTATCAGTGACAGCGGTAGCCGGGCAGTTGCAGAGAACAAAGCTGCCAGCAATTGTGGCGAATACTTCCAGGATACCCCGCCGTTAGCCCATATCAGCTGAATTAGGTTGGATAAACTGCTACCAAACAGGGGATGGGAGAAGGGTCGCTTGGATGTTGTGCCTGGGTTCACTCAGTTAAACTGGGATGTCACTTCTATAAATTAACAGGAAATTATCAAGGAATATATGGTTTATGTCCGTCCCTTCTAAAAATCCCAGTATATTTCTATTAATGGTAAAGGAAGTGTCCCTTAGCCACAACTGCTTTCTTAAAGGAATCGTAATTACCATGAGTGCACAAGGCTGGTCACTGGTAACCGGAGGACTAGGGTTTATAGGTCGACATCTGGTAGAGGCTTTAATCAAAAGAGGTAAGCAGGTCAGGGTATTGGATATCAACCCAAACACCAAACAGTTTCATGGTGAGGTGGATATTTGGAAGGGGTCGATTCTTGATCAAGATATAATAGAGCAGGCGCTGGAAGGAGTTATTGAGGTATATCATTTAGCCGCTATACCATACCTTTGGTCGCTAAACACCAACGATTTTTTCGAGGTCAATTTTAAGGGCACCGAGATCCTTTTGAACGAGGCAAAGAAATTCCCCATTAACAGGTTCGTCTATACCTCCAGCGAGACTGTATTACGTGGATGGCGGCATAAAAGCACTGAGCCAATTGATGAGACACAGCCATTGCCCCTACCGGAAGAACTGCCAGGACCTTATAGCCGGTCTAAGCTGCTTGCGGAAAAAGCCGTGCAGGGGGCAGTGCTGGACGGAGTGCCTGCCATAACCGTCTATCCCACCATTCCCATCGGAGCCGGTGATGTAAATCTTACCCCACCTACCCGTATGATTAAGGACTTTCTGAACGGGAAGACGCTGGCCTATCTGGAATGTAACTTAAATCTGATTCCGGTAAAAGCGGTGGCGGAAGGACATATATTGGCTGCAGAGAAAGGAGGAGTTGGTGAGCGCTATATACTTGGACAAGAGAATATGAAAATGAGTGAATTGCTGCTGATGATAGAACAACAATCGGGTAAAAAAATGCCTAAACGAAGGATACCCTATGCAGTGGCAAATTTAACAGCTCATGTGATGGAGTTAGCCGCACGGTTTAGCAAGCGGATCCCACAGGCCTCTGTGGAAGGTGTGCGGCTAGCAGGTGCCAATTTGGTATTTAATTGCGATAAAGCCAGAAAAGAACTGATGCTACCACAGTATTCAATTCCACAAGCGCTGTCAGAAGCAGCGGGATGGTTGGAGGA